>CAJYWN010000005.1 GCA_913778275.1 uncultured Chryseobacterium sp. | reverse complement strand
GGAAGAAAACAGCAGCAGGGGAATAAAATCGGGGGCGATATCGAAGTATCAATTGAGCGTCTGCCTTTATCCTGCTGCTTTTGCTCTTTGGTTAATTTTTTTAACTAAAATAATAATCTATATCTCCCAATGCAAACTTACCATTGCAATGAAAATCCTTTTTGCAAAAAAGATTGCAATGGAAAGCGGGAAACAGCTCCCAATTTATTAATCTGTACACTATTATCGTATAGATTACATGGACATCTCCCTATTATAGACCGTATATATAATACATTTTTTTCATTCATATCATAGGTTATTAGATCATTAATTTTAAAATGAGTATTTTTGTAAAACTTTTTTTCAAATGTACAAATCGCTTATTCGCCCGATTTTTTTCAAATTTGATCCTGAAGAAGTTCATCATTTTACTTTTGCAATGCTGAAAAACTTTGGATTTCTCACAAAATTATTTTTTCCGAAACCTATTGCAGACAAACGTCTGGAAAGAGAAGTTTTCGGACTGAAATTTAAAAATCCTGTAGGGCTAGCTGCCGGATTCGATAAAAATGCGGTTTTGTTTAATGAATTGGGAGATTTGGGCTTCGGATTTGTGGAAATCGGGACGGTTACCCCAAGAGCGCAAGCTGGAAATCCTAAAAAAAGGCTTTTCCGTCTGATAGAAGATGGCGGGATTATCAACAGAATGGGCTTCAACAACGACGGTCTTGAAGCGGCTATTGAAAAGCTGAAAGGCAATAAAGGAAAAATCATCATCGGTGGAAACATCGGAAAAAATACGGACACTGCGCCGGAAAACTATACCCGCGATTATCTGGAATGTTTTGAGGGCCTTCATCCTTATGTAGATTATTTCGTGCTGAATGTAAGCTGTCCGAACGTGGGAAGCCACGCCAAGCTGGAAGATGTGGAGTATCTGAGAGAATTAATAACGGAAGTGAAAAAAATCAACCAGTCTAAGCCGGTACAAAAACCCATCCTGTTGAAAATTGCTCCGGATCTTAATAACCATCAGCTAGACGAGATTATAGAACTGATCGCAGAAACAAAAATCGACGGAATCGTAGTTTCCAATACGTCTGTTAACAGAGATGGTCTGAAAACTTCACCGGAACTGTTGGCGCAGATTGGAAACGGAGGTCTCAGCGGAAAACCTATTCGTGAAAGAAGCACGAAAATGATTAAATACCTTTCCGACAAAAGCAACAGGTCTTTCCCGATTATTGGAGTGGGAGGAATTCACTCGGCAAAAGATGCCCTGGAAAAACTGGATGCCGGAGCAACTTTGGTTCAGCTGTATACCGGTTTTATCTACGAGGGACCGGAATTGATCAATGATATTAATAAGGAAATTTTAACGAGAGCAGGCAGAATTTCAAGATAAAATAGAAAGAGAGTTTAAACTGAACTCTCTTTTTTTTATATTTTAAAGGAAAAAATGCGCAATCGTGTAAATGATCAAACCTACCAGTCCGCCTACTAGCGTACCGTTGACGCGGATGAACTGAAGATCTTTCCCCACTTCCAGTTCCAGTTTTTCACTGAGTTCTTTTCCCTGCCAGTTTCCAACGGTTGAGCTGATGAGGTTTCCAAACTGATGCGTATTTCTGAGAATATATTTGTAAGCTGTCACCCGAATCCAGTCGTCGATCTTATTCTGAAGGCTTTCATCCGTTTTCAAATTTTCAGAAAATTCATTCAGGTTTTTGGAAATGTATTTTTTTAAAGAAGACTCTTCTTCCTGAAGTTCGTTTTTCAAAGTGTTTTTGATGGAAAGCCAGATATCATTTGAATATTCATTGAGCTTGTCGCCTTTCAGGAGATCATTTTTGATGTTTTTAAACTCTTCATCCCATTTCGGATCTTCTTTCAGGTCAACAGAAAATTCCTGAATTTTTTGCGTAATCAGGCTCCTGATTTCATGTTGTGGATCTTCTTCTATTTCTCTGAAAAAGTCTGAAAGTCCGTTGGCAATTTTATCGGCAATTTTATTATCAACAAAAGAAGGAATAAAAGTGTAGCTTCCTTTCTTTACACGCTCTTTGATCATTTCATCATTTTCAAGAATATAATTTTTGATCTGTGAAGAAAGATTGGTGACTATCCTCTGATGATCATTTTTCTCGATAATATAGCTGATTCCGTTTCCTACGATTTTATTGAGCCTGATATCATCGGTCATTTCCTGAACTTTTTTACTGATAAACTGGCTCACGGCAGTATCATCAAGCTTATTTAAAATATCCAGAACAATATCCGAAATATTTTTAATTAGAATATCCTGGTTCTTCTCCTTTCCGAGCCATTCTCCCACAAAACCGGAAATCTTCAGTTTCATCATATAAGGGCGGATATTCTGTGGAGAAAGGAAATTGCTTACGACAAAACTTCCCAGATTATCTCCAAGTCTCTGCTTGCTGTTTTCAATAAGGTTGGTATGTGGGATGGGTAATCCCAACGGATGACGAAAAAGAGCGGTAACTGCAAACCAGTCGGCGAGCGCACCTACCATCGCTGCTTCAGAAAATGCCCGTACGTAACCTATCCAATGTGAGTCTGAGTTTTTTTGGAGAAGAGTAGTCCCGATAAAAATCGCTGCCATTAACAGGAAGAGTCCTGTGGCAAATGCTTTATATTTTCTTAATTGTTTCCTTTTGGTCTCATCATTCATATTCTCAAATTTAGTACATTTGGTAGTGAATTTATGATTTATTCCAGCCACAAAAGTCACAAATATCTATACGCATGGGTTATAAAATCTTTGATTTTCCAACTTGTATAAATATTTTTCTAACAAATAAATTTTATAAAGCTGTTATGACTTTGCAGTGTAATCTTAAATGATCAAAAATAGTTAAAAATAATTCTATGGAAAACGAAGCAAAAAACAATCCATACTACTCACGAACAGACAGAACGCAGGTGAATATTTCCAATGAAGAATGGAAAAGAATACTTTCTCTGGAACTGTATGCCGTAGCAAGAGAAGCCGCAACCGAAAGAGCTTTTACCGGGAAATACAATGAATTTGATGAATTGGGAGAGTATTTCTGTGCCGTATGCGGAAACCATCTGTTCAGGTCTACAGAAAAATTTTCCAGCAGCTGCGGATGGCCAAGCTTTTTTGAAGCAGATAAAGAAGGTGTTTATTATAAAAGGGATTTAACGTACGGAATGGACAGGGTAGAAGTGCTTTGTAAAAGGTGCGATTCACATCTGGGGCATGTTTTTGATGATGGCCCGCAGCCTACCGGATTAAGATACTGTATGAATTCCGTAAGCCTGGAATTTGTTCCGGATGGGCAGATATAAAATAGGTTTTATTCACAAAATCAGGAAGTTAAAGTTTCTTAAATTTGAGTTAAATCCGTGGAGTTATTCTTTCAGATACGGATGTTTTTATACATTTGCTGACTCAATTGGATTTAACATAATATTGAATGAAAGGATTTTATAGCTTATTAAGTATTGTTTACATGGTCACTACTTCATTCTACCTGTCGCCGGAAAAAAAAGAGACAAAGAATGAAATCAGTACAAAAAAGATTGAAAAAGTAGCCGATAAAAAATCGGAGAGCACCACAGTGAAAACAGTATCATCCTCAGAAGAGTTATACAAGTCTATCGCATTTGAACAGGGACATGAACTTAACGAAGAAGTTTTCTTCAAAGCCTTAACAGGGTTTGAGAATTTGAAGAAAGCTGGTTTGCTTAATCAGGATTCGCATTTACTTACCGTATGCGATTTTTCCATGTCCTCCAATACGAAAAGGCTCTGGGTAATTGATATGAATGAGAGAAAAGTACTGTTCAACTCGCTGGTAGCACACGGTAAAAATACCGGAGAAGAGTTTGCCACCAATTTTTCAAATACCGACAGCTCGCTTCAGAGCAGTTTAGGTTTTTATATTACGGATGCAACGTACAACGGGGACAACGGATTTTCCCTGAGATTACTGGGAATGGATAAAGGGTTTAATGATGCGGCTTATAGAAGAGCGATTGTAATGCATGGGGCGGATTATGTGAGTGAAGAATTTGCCGCAATGCATAAAAGAATCGGGAGAAGCTGGGGCTGCCCGGCGGTGCCGAGAGATCTTACACAGCCGATTATCAATACGATCAAAGGAAGAAACCTTCTGTTTATCTATTATCCGGACCAAAATTATCTTTCCAAATCGGAGTGGCTGAAAACATCAGTATAAATGAATGAAACACCGGAATTTATTCCAGCAATACGATTAATGAATACTTCTAACGGAGACAGTACTTTCGAAACGGGAAGACTTCCTGTTCTGAAAACAATCAGTACTTCTTCTTTCCGCATCAGCAATACCGTTGAAGAATGGGAAAAATCTGATCATCCCGCACCCAGAAGACAATATGTGGTAACGGTGAAAGGGAAAATCAGGTTCAAAGTGAGCAATGGAGAAACATTTCTTATTGAACCCGGAATTATTCTTTTAGCAGAAGATGTAGAAGGCAAAGGGCACAGCTGGGAATTTGAAGAAGGTGACACATGGGAACGGCTTTATATTCCTATTCCTGATCATGGTGAAAGTTTCTTTATTTCTGATCGTAATTAAAATTATTAAATTGATTAAATAAAAAAGCAGTCTACTATTTAGACTGCTTTTTTTTTATAAAAATATTTGTTATGAAAACTTCTTGAAAATCAATGTCGCATTATGGCCTCCGAAACCAAAAGCATTACTCAATGCATAATTGATGGCTTTCTCCTTGGCTTCTCCAAAAACGATATTAAGATCTTTAGGAATATTTTCGTCAATAGAATGAAGGTTAATGGTAGGCGGAATAATTCCTGTCTCAATCGCTTTGATGGAAAGAATCGCTTCGGCAGCCCCTGCAGCCCCCAACAAATGACCGGTCATCGATTTTGTGGCGCTGATATCCAGGTTCTTACTTCCTTTAAATAATTTGTTTATTCCGTTGAGCTCCACCAAATCTCCCATTGGAGTGGAAGTTGCGTGAGGATTAATATAATCGATATCTTCCGTATTGATTTCTGCCTCTTTTAGTGCCAGCTGCATCGCCTTTATAGCGCCGACACCGTCCGGATGAGGTGCGGTCATATGATATGCATCTGCAGTCATGGCCGCTCCTACCAATTCTGCATAGATTTTTGCGCCTCTTGCTTTTGCATGCTCGTATTCTTCAAGGATTAAAGCGCCTGCACCTTCTCCCATCACAAAACCGTCTCTGTCTGCATCGTAAGGGCGGCTTGCCGTAGCAAAGTCATCGTTTCTTGTAGACATCGCTTTCATAATGGAAAATCCTCCGATGGAAGCCGGTGTGATGGCCGCTTCAGAACCTCCGCTTACAATAACTTTTGCCTTTCCCAGCCTGATGTAATTGAAAGCATCCATCAATGCCGTATTTCCTGTAGCGCATGCTGAAATCGTTGTATAGTTGATTCCCTGTAGCCCGAATTTCATGGAGATCATCCCTGAAGCCATATTGGCAATGAACTTCGGAACGAAAAAAGGATTAAATCTTGGAGTGCCATCTCCTTTTGTAAATTCCATCACTTCGCTTTCAAACGTCCACATTCCGCCCTGGCCGGTTCCCCAGATCACGCCGGTATCAAAAGGATCCATATTTTCCAGCTCAAGCCCGGAATCTTTCAGCGCTTCGGCTGTTGAATACATGGCATATTGTGAAAAAAGATCGCTCCTTTTAATTTCATTGTGCGTTAGATGCGCTTTCGGATCAAAGTTTTTCACTTCGCAGGCAAAATGCACTTTAAATTTTTCCGTGTCAAAATGGGTTATTGTATTGGCTCCGCTTACTCCGTTAATGCTGTTTTCCCAGAATTCTCCGACGTTGTTTCCCAAAGGTGTTACCGCGCCGAGACCTGTAATGACCACTCTTCTCATAAGTACATATTTATCTATTTGATCTGTATCATCAATATATAAAGGATGATATTTTTAGTTGTTTATTTTGAATAAATTGGAGGTTCCTCTTGCAATAAGGCGTGTTTTGTCTGCATCCCAGATTTCACACTGGGCATTTACAAATTGCTTTCCTCTTTTAATAATTTTAGTTTCCGCGACAATAATATCATTTTCTTTGGCGGTAGAAAAATAATCAATGACATTATTGATGGTCGTCATGAAAGAACTTTCATTCAATGAAAACATGGTGGCGCCAACGATGTCATCGATGATGGCGGCAGTAATTCCTCCATGGAGATTTCCGGCGGGATTCAGCCATTCATGTCTTATGGTGTATTGAAATTCGAGCTGACCTTCTTCTGCGGAAAGGATCACCGGGTTCAGCCATTTCATAAAAGGGGATGGCGATTGGGTAAATTCCTTTCCGATATATTGTTTTAACTGTGCAAGTCTGTCCATCATTTTTTATTTTTCCAATATCATGGTAACGCCCTGTCCGCGGGCTGCACAAATGGAAATAAATCCTTTTCCGCTTCCTTTTTCATCTAAAAGTTTGGCTAATGTTGCAATGATTCTTCCTCCCGTTGCAGCAAATGGATGTGCTGCAGCAAGGCTACCGCCTTTCACATTAAGCTTACTCCTGTCAATTTTTCCTACCGCCTTTTCAAGTCCGAATTTCTTGGCAAGATCATCATTTTCCCAGATTTTTAAGGTGGCTAAAACCTGGGCGGCAAACGCCTCGTGAATTTCATAATAATCGAAATCCTCAAGGTTCATGCCTGCTTTTTTCAGCATTCTGTCGGCTGCAAAAACAGGAGCAAGCAATAAATTCTGTTTGTTTTCAACATATTCTATTCCTGCTACTTCAGAATAGGTAATGTACGCCAGAATAGGAAGGTTGTTTTCCTTTGCCCATTCTTCACTGGCCAGCAAAATAGCAGAAGCTCCATCGGTAAACGGAGTGGAGTTTCCTGCTGTCAATGTCCCGTTTTGTTTATCAAAGGCAGGCTTTAGCTGAGCCAGCTTTTCAAGGCTTGTATCGCGGCGAAGGTTATTGTCTTTATCCAATCCGAAAGCAGGGGAAATCATATCATCAAAGAAGCCTTCATCGTATGCTTTTGCCATATTCTGGTGGCTTTTAAAAGCCAGTTCATCCTGTTCTTTGCGGGATATTTCATAATATTTTGCGGTGATTTCCGTATGGCCGCCCATTACCAACCCTGTTTTAGGTTCCTGTCCTTTATAAGGAACCGGCATCCAGTCTTTGAGTTTCGGATTTAATAACTGTTTGATTTTTCCAAAAACAGATTTTTCTTTATTTGCTTTTAATAAAGCTTTTCTTAATCTGGAAGATGTTTCGAATGGAATATTGCTCATGGCTTCAACACCACAGGCAATTCCGCTTTCGATCTGGCCTAAGGCAATTTTGTTTCCGATATAAATCGCTGCTTCAATTCCAGTGTCACAGGCCTGCTGAAGGTCACATCCCGGAGTAGCCGGATCCAGGGAAGTTTCCATCACCGATTCGCGGATGAGATTGCTTTCGGAAATGTGCTTAATAACCGCGCCTCCGGCAACTTCTCCCAACAGTTTTCCCTGAAGGTTGCAGCGGTCGATCAGCCCGTTCAGTGCAGCAGTCAGCAGATCCTGATTGCTTTTCTCTGCATAAGCAGTATTGATTCTGGCAAACGGGATTCGGTTGTATCCTACGATGGCCACTTTTTTTGTTTCCATAAGTAATATTTTATGATGAATGCATATTCAGTTCTTTGTTAATGATGTTCAATACTCTGTCTAAAACCTGATTTAAAAATTTTTCTTCTCCTGTTGTTTTGGATAATAAAATTCCGCCTTCAATCAGCATGATAAAAAGGGATGCATACTCTTCGGCATTGGCGTCATCTGACAATTCTCCGTTTTTCTGGCCTTGTACAATTACTTGTGAAATTTTAGAAATCCATTCCTGGAAAGAGATGGTAACCTGCTTTTTAAGTAAAGGAGAAGTGTCATCTGCTTCGGTAGCGGCATTCATCAGCGGACAGCCTCCGTTTGAAAAAACAGACTGCCAGTTTTTTCTGTAAAATGCAACAAAGGCATGCAGTTTGTCAATAGTAGTGGGAAATTCCTCACTGAAAGAACGGGACATGCTTTGCTTTAAAAGTTGGGCGTTGTATTTATAGACTTCCAGCGCGACCTGATCTTTGTTTTCAAAATTTCCGTAGATGCTCCCTTTTGTAAGTCCGGTAGCTTCTGTAATGTCTGACAGCGATGTAGCGGTATATCCCTTTGTATTAAAAAGAGAGGCTGTTTTTTCAATGATAAATTGCCTTGTTTTTTCGGCCTTAGACATTTTGGATTATAATTTTAAGCAAATATATGAAAAATATACCGATTGGTATATTTTAATTTATGATTAAATAATATCTGTTTAGTTCTTTATTCTTAAGCTTTGGCTAAAGCCAAGCTACACTATTAAACAAAAGCGGGCTAAAGCCCGCTCCTATTAGTTTAAAAAAGATTAATCTTATATTTTTAGTTTTCCAAAGTAGCATTCAAAGTAATTTCAAAATTAAATGCCGCGCTTACAGGACATCCTTCTTCTGCAATTTTAGCATATTTCTGAAATTCTTCTTCTGAAATTCCCGGAACCTTTGCCGTTAAGGTAAGCTCTGATTTAGTGATTTTTCCTATACTTGGATCAAGAGTAATCACAGAAGTTGTTTTTAATTCTTCCGGTGTAAATCCTGCCTGGGAAAGCTCTGCGCTTAATTTCATAGTGAAACATCCTGCATGGGCTGCAGCCAGCAATTCTTCGGGGTTTGTTCCTACTCCGTCTGCGAATCTGCTGTTGAATGAATACTGAGTCTGGTTTAGTGTTGTGCTCTGGGTAGTCAAATGTCCGTTACCTTCTTTGATGTTGCCGTTCCAAACGGCTGTTGCATTACGTCTCATAATACTTTAATTTTTTTTGTTGTTAGTATTGTTGTTTTTGATGTTACAAAGATATACTGAGTTTTTGTCTGAATAAATAGATAAAAGGATCTAAATGTTGTACTTTTTTCCCGGGATGTAATTTTTTTTGAAATTCGAAGGCGTGCTTCCCGTTTTTCCGGTGAAAAGCCGGTTGAAATAAGCCGGGTCTTCATATCCCAAATCATAGGCAATTTCTTTAACGGGTTTATCTGTATACACGAGAAGCCTTTTTGCTTCGAGAAGAATTCTGTTAATGATCAGCTGGTTGGGAGATTCCAGGTGCAGGTTTTTAAATTTATGAGTCAGTGTCTTCGGAGCTATATGCAGAAGTTCAGCATATTCAGAAACATTATGTTTTTCCCTGAAATGAATTTCCAGAAGCCTGCTGAAATCACGGAAGAAGTCAACTTCATTATTAGGGATTTTCAAAGATTCATTGTTAAGATTCTGCTTTTTCCATTTTCTGGTAGCCCGAATAATAATCTGCTTTACATAAGTCCGAATCATTTCTTCTGCAGAAGAATCTTTCGATTCAAGTTCATCCTCTATGTTTTGAAAAAGCTGCCGGATGATCAGGTTTTCTTCGTTATCAAGCTCTACGAAAGGAATCTCGAAAACATTATGAAACAGAAGTCCGTCACAGGCTACTTCCTTATCATGAAGCTGGATACAGTAAAAATCACGGTTGTAGTAAAGAAGCGTTGCAGTTCCCTCGGATTTTGTAATTTTTACATGCTGATTGGTTAAGAAAAAAAGACTTGGCTTCACAACCTCAAAGTGGTTAAAATCTAACGACAGCTCGAAGCCGGCCGGAATATACATAACTTTAATATCATAACGAAACTTATTTCCATGAATGGCTTCAAGATTATTTTCCGAGAAATTCTCAATACCGAGTCTTTTATACTGGTCTTCAAAAATAAGGGGTTGCGGCATGATTTTACTTTAGCATAAAGATACAAAAAAGCATGGCTTCCTGTACTGCTGTTGAAACCATGCTTTTTAATTTAAGTTTAAATTTTGTAAAGATTAGAACGTTACATCAAGTCCTACATAAAAATTAGCTTTCATGATAGGAGCATACACCATTCCGCCGTCAAAATAATTTCCGAAAGGATTTTTAAAATCAACAATCGCGTTGTTTTGAGAGTAGGAAGTTAAATTCTCACCACCCAGATAAGCTCTTATTTTCTTATTGAAGTTTCTTGAAATTTGTGCATTCAGAACTGCATAAGAAGGGGAATAGGCCCGCAATTGAAATTCCGAAGGGTTGGATGAAGTATCCGGAAGCCTTTGCTTTCCTACGATATTTAAAGTCGTATCAAAGCTCCAGAAGCTACCCTTATCGTTTTTGTTGGTTGAATAGGCCGCATTTACAAAACCTCTGTGCTTAGCCATAAAAGGAACTGCTCTTCTGCCGCTTAAGTAATCGGCCTGTACGTCATAATATTTATAGGCAAATCTCAATTCAAAGTTTTTAAAAGGCATAAGATCCCACTGCGTCTGGAATGAATTGGCAAAGGATTTCCCCTCCAGATTGTAAAACGTAAGCAGTTGAGGAGAGCGGTCAAGATCTACCATCACCTGGTCCTGAAAATCCGTTCTGAAGAAATCGGCGACAATGCTGGATTTCCTTCCGAACAGTTTAAATTCCTGCTGGAGACTGGCTCCGTAATTCCACGCAATTTCCGGTTTCAGGCCATAAATGTTACCGCCATTTTCAACAATCTGAACCGTTCTGTTGGAGGCAAAATACTGCTGGCTTTCTGCAAAAACATTCGCTGTTCTGAAACCTCTTCCGGCGGAAAGCCTTAAGATCGTTTGCGGAGTAAGATCATATTTGAAATTTAATCTAGGCGTAAATTGTGTTCCTGCGAGATTATGAAAATCAACTCTTGCTCCCGCTACCAGTGTATATTTTAATCCTGTTAATGTATATTCTGCGAATGCTCCCGGAACTATTTCGTTTCTTTTAAAATTTTGGGTTAAATAGTTTTCGTCATATCCGTCATACATAAAGCTGGCCCCAGCCTTATATTTGTGGTTCGTATTGCCAAGAATACTTTCAAAAATCAAATTTGAATAATACGTATGCTGTTTTCCGGAATAATTTCTCAATCCGAAAAAGCTGTCCTGCTGATGAAACGTATACTGGTTCATCCAGCCCAGGCTTTGGTAAGGCTTTCCTTTAAAAACATAACCTGTTTTATTCCATACCTGAAATCTTGAAATATCGATTCCCACTCCGTAAAGAGACTGTTGAGCCTGTGGAATTTTTTTATCAAATCCCACCTGGCCCGCAGTTCTTTCGTCTTTAATAAAGTTGATCCCGAAATGAGATCCGAAACCTGATTTTTCAAGGTCATTATAATTCAGTAAGTATGCTGCATTCAGTTGGCTGCCTTTCGGTCTGTCCAGAAAGCTGTCGTCATTCATATCCGTATCACCGAAAGTTCCGTTTCCGTGAAGAAGAAAGGTTTGTGACCATTTTTCGTCGATATTGGAAACGCTTGTAATGTTGGCTTCCGTTCTGCCATTGAAATCGGCAAAAAGATTCAGTGATGTTTCGGGCTTTTCGGAATGTTTCAGCAATTCGGTATTGATTTGTCCCGTAATACTTTCGTACCCGTTCGTTACAGTACTTCCTCCCTTGGTAAGCTGAATGCTTTCAATCCATCTACCAGGAATAAAATTTAATCCATAAGCAGAAGCTAATCCTCTGATTTCAGGAAGCAGCTCTTTGGTTAAGCTTGTGTATTTCTGATCAAGGCCTAACATTTTAAGTTGTTTGGTGCCTGTTACGGCATTGCTAAAAGAGACATCTACTGTTGCGTTGGTTTCAAAGCTTTCGGATAAATTACAGCATGCCGCTTTCAACAATTCTTTTTTATCAATATTGAATATTAATCCGGCTTCTTTTTTATTCAGGGAAGTGGATGCTTTTGATGCGGTTACGGTAACGCCTTCAATACTTTTTTCCTGATGACTGTCTCCTGAAATATGATGATGTCCGGTTTCTACGGCTCCTGTAGCTTCTTCGAAATGAACTTTCGGATTGGCTTCTCCGAACGGAATTTCCCTGTCGTATAAACAGCATGAGGGAAGATTTTTATAAGTACTGTCGCTGGACTTATACTTTTCATTATCATGTCCTACTTCAGCGATCTTTTTTAAAATTTTATCAGCTGAAGTTTTTTGGGTATTAAACTTTAAAATAACAGTTTGTTTTTCTGCGCTCCATTCTGCAAAATCGGCTCCGGCATCTTTTGCAGCCTTTTCAATTCTTGCTTTGCAGGATTCACAGTTTCCTTTCACATAAAACTCATTTTCTGCTTTTGAATGAATAGGGTGTTCTTTGTCAGTCTGTGTACCGTTTCTATCATAATGGCAGCAAGCCGGAAGTGCCTGGTAAGAAGCCTCGTTTGCCTGAAATTTTTCATTGTCATGACCGGCTTTTGCAATTTCTTTTAAAATATTTTCTGCTGAAATATCGGTTTCTGTTTCTACTGTTAAAATTTGTGAATCTACGGAATAGTTTGCCTTTTTTGCGCCGGCTTTCTTTGCGGTTGTTTCAATTCTTTCTTTGCACAGGTTGCAGTTTCCTTTTACTTTAAACTGATTTTGAGAAAGTTGCTGTGCGAATACAAAAGGAGAGCATAATAAGGATACACCAAGAATAATCCTGGAAATATATAATTTCATTGTTTAATGATTTAGATTAATTAAATTAATGTAGTATTTAACAATGTAACAATTTACCATTCAATTCAAGTTGGTAAACCAATACATTGGTTCTATTGCTAATTAATTAACCTAATTTTGGGGGTTGCCAGATTTCCTTCAGACGTCCTGAAATATAAGGGTCGGAATATTGAAAGTGTAAATTTTTGTTGGCTTTGTAGTATGAAATATCAAGTTTCAGGCTTCTGGAAAAAGGCGTTTCTATAAAGCTGAAACATGTTGCGCAATAAGAGCAGCAATCGTCATTGCATGAAGAACTTTTCTGTTTATTGCTGTGGTTTTCTTTAGAGTTTTCATGCTTCTGCTTTTCGCAACAAGACTTTGCGGAACCTTCTTTGCAGCATGCCTCCTGCATGTTCTGAGCATAAAAATTGTCTTTAGGAATCAGGAAAATTCCTAAGCAAAATACAATTGTTATGATCTGAACGATTTTCATCACTGCAAAAATACAAAAATTATGGTAAAGGATCACCAACTTTTACGCTGCAGTTATGCCACGGTTCTCCGTGTGCCGGGTTTAAAGCCGGTTTTGGGCCTGTTGGTGTAGGAGTTGGCGCAGGAGCCGGAGTATTTTGGGCAATATTCTGCTGTACCGGTTGTGGTGCAGGCTTGCTGTTTAAAGGCTGTCCAACAGGAATATCACATCTGTGACCGGGCTCACCGTGAGGTGGATTCATTCCGGGTGCTGTTTTAATATTTTTAGCTTTTCCTTTTTCTACTGAAAATTTTCCGGGTTGTAAAGAATTTGGATCGATCTGGATGGTTTGTGCCTGATTCGGTGTTGCTGAAGCAGTCTGCACAGGCTTGCTGTTCAGAGGCTGTCCTACGGGGATGTCGCATCTGTGGCCCGGCTGTCCGTGCGGTGGATTCATTCCGGGTGCTGTAACCGCTGCTGCGGAAGGATTTTGCGCGGGCTGAATTCCTGCCTGATCCAACAGTGAAGCTTTAGGAGCCTGATTTACGGCAACGGCTGGCTGCTGAACGCCGGCCTCTTCCTTGATATAAGTGGCTCTTTCGTCTTTTTTACAGGAAACAGTTACTATAGCAATGGCAAATAAGCCCAAAATTGTATTCTTCATATAAAAACAAAATTAGCAAAACATTTTGAATTGTTTTGCTAATTTTTATTTGTCATTGGGATTTTGTCATTAATTCTTAACCAAAAGCCTAAATCCTTCACCGTGAACGTTAATGATTTCCAATCCTGCATCATCTTTCAGCAGTTTACGCAGCTTTGCAATGTAAACATCCATACTTCTTGCAGTGAAGTAGTTTTCTTTCTTCCAGATTTTTCTTAGCGCAAGATCTCTCGGCATAAAATCATTTCTGTGAATGCAGAGAAGTTTCAGCAGCTCATTTTCTTTAGGGGAAAGCTTGTATTCGTTATCCCCTACTCTGAGCTGTCTCAGCATAGAATCAAAGAAAATATTGCTGATTTTGAACTGTTCCTGCTCTTCATTTTCAAGCGTAGAACTTCTCTGAAGAATTGCTTTTATTTTGTACAAAAGAAGTTCTGTGTCGAAAGGTTTTGTAATATAATCATCCGCTCCCAATTGGTATCCTTTCAGGATGTCTTCTCTCATATTTCTCGCTGTCAGAAAGATGATCGGTGTGTTTTTATCAATTTTCTTCACATCTTCAGCTAACGAAAAACCGTCTTTTTTCGGCATCATCACATCGAAAATACAGATATCGAATTCATTTTCCGTGAATTCTTTCAGTCCCTGCTCTCCATCTGTGGCCAGAGTAACTTCAAAGTTATTGATGGTTAAATAATCCTTCAGTACTGCTCCGAAACTCTGATCGTCTTCTACTAATAATATTCTGTTGCTCATAGTTTTGACTTATTAATAATTAATAACTAGAATGAACATGTCACTCTCTCCTTCTTATATTTTGTTTATTTGGTTGATCTTATTTTATTTTAGCTCATCGGCAGCTTGATGGTAAATGTACTTCCTTTTCCTTTATAGGAATCTACCAGAATCTGACCTTTATGAAGTTCTACAATTTTTTTTACGTAGGAAAGTCCTAGTCCCTGACCTTTTACATTATGAATATTTCCGGTTTCTTCTCTAAAGAATTTTTCGAAAATTTTCGTTTTATTCTGTGTTTCCATGCCCATTCCCTTATCCGAAACTTCGATTACGTAGAAATGTCCTTCATTTCTTGTTTTTATAGAAATTTCCGGTGCTTCCGGAGAATATTTATTGGCATTGTCCAGAAGGTTTACCAGCATGTTGGAGATATGAAATTCATCAATTTTAAAATTGTACTGCGTGGCATTGAATTCCTGAGTAAGAGTTCCGTTTCTTTGCTGTACAATGAGGTTAAAAGATTCTGTTGTTTTTTTAATCAGCTCTCTTACGTTGGTTTCTTTTAAGAATAACTTTACTTCATTTCGTTCAAGCTTGGACATGTTCAAAACATTCTCAACCTGTTTTTTCATCCTCAGGTTTTCTTGTTTTATCAGTTCGGAGTAATATTTTACCTTATCAGGATTGGTTGCAATTTTATCATTTGCCAGAGAGTCGGTAGCAACGGAAATCGTTGCCAGCGGCGTTTTAAATTCATGAGACATGTTGTTGATGAAATCCGTTTTTACTTCGGCAAGCTTTTTCTGTCTCATCATGTAATTGATGGAAATAATATAAATTCCCAGAATCGTAAGCAATGACAGGAAGGTTCCCAGCAGCATCGGCCAGTTGTTCATTGCCAGAGAATATTCTTTTTTAGGAAAAACCAAAGCCAGCGTATATAATGTTCTTTCTTTTGAATCTGTAAACAGGGGATAGCTGTATGTATTGTTGTCTTTCTTTTCTCTGTATAGTTTGTTGACAACGTTGGTCAGCTTGTTATTTTTATCCGTAATCCCATATCCGAAAGTTGCCGAAATTCCCCTTATTCTTAATTCTTTTGTAATCACGGAATCCAGGGTTTTTTCGTCTAATCTCTTGGTAATTGGCAGATTGTTACCGTTTACTTTTACAAATTCTTTCATGGCATAATCACCGTTTTCAATATCCCGGTTGATATCTGCGGTGAGAAGCTCACGGCTCGTAGTGTCTCTTTTTATTTTGTAAGATGCTTCATCAGAATACAATGTTGTAAGGTTCAGTGAGTCACCTTTTGGCGAAATCGGCAGCTGATTTTTTTCAATAATATTTTTTGAATAAACAATCTGTCTTTGTGTTCCCGAATCCTTTACCTGCTGTATCGTGGTTAAGGAAGGCTGATTGTTATTAGCAAGAACAGTATTCCTGAAATCTTTGTTTTCTACATTCAGGTATTTATCCACTTCAGCCTCGCCAATGATTTTGGATGTATTTTCTAATGCAGAATAGACCTTAGAAGAAAAATCCTGGTCCAGCGCACCATAATAACGTTTCAGCCAATAAAACTGGAGCGTGACGAACACAATCAGTGAAATCGTCATAAACACCGATATTATTGGGATGAATTTATTATTCATTACTTAGCAAATTTAAAAAACAGAATGTTAAAATTAATTATTTTATGACTTGATGAACAAAAAACGAGCCAAAAAATTGTGTAATTTTTCTTAAAAATATGTTTTTTAACATTTATTTATAAATTTTTAATTCCTTGTCATAGGAAAAGAGCTTTCATTAAATAAAAAAGTAGATTTGTGTAAATAAATTATTAATATGAAATCTGAAATCATTTTTAACCAGGATGCAGATTCGGCCAGTGTATATGTTATGAAAATTTACAACGCCGATGCTTCCAAAGTCTGGGACTATTTTACAAAATCCGAATTGCTTGATCTATGGTGGGCCCCGAAACCCTGGAAGTGTGAAACCAAAAGCCAGGAATTTAAAAAGGGAGGAACATGGCTGTATTCAATGGTCGGACCAGAAGGTGAAAGACATTATGCTCAGGTGAAATACGGAGAAATAACAGAACACCGGAGTTTTGACGGAACAGATTCTTTTTGTGATGAAAACGGAACTGCAAATCCTGATTTTCCGGAGGCAAAATGGCTGTTTGGCTTTACAGGAGTGGAAGAGGGTACGAAAGTAACAGTCAATATTCATTTTGCATCTGAGAAAGCGATGAATCAAATTTTGGAAATGGGATTTGAACAAGGCTTCAAGGCAGGTTTAGATCAATTAGAAGAAATTTTAAGTCAATAAATCTGCACAGTAAGAATATTTATACTATCAATAGGAACGGGCTAAAGCCCGTTTCTATACCCAACAATTCAGGGCTTTAGCCAAAACATAAAATAAAAAATGGAAAGTAAATACCTACTCTCCATTTTTTATTCCATTTAAAGTTCAATAATTTCTTCATCCTGAAAATATTGGATGATTGCTTTTTTCATTAAAAGCTGCTGTTCATTAGGTTTCAGTTCGGGAAGATCTTCCAGTTTTTCAAAGTGCGGATAGCCGTCATCATCGTAATGAGAAAATTTGTAATACCCGAAAGGCTCAAGCAATCTGCATACGGCGATGTGAATGAGATTTACCTTATCATCTTTTGTGTATTTCTGCTGCCCGCTGCCCAGTTCCTGAAGTCCTATCAGGAACAGATACGTTTCTATCGGTGCATTTTTTTCCGTATCAAAATTTTCAACGAAAAATTGTTCTATCTTTTGCCAGTATTCTGCTTCGTTAATCATTTTTTGTTTTCTAATTTTAATAAAAACGCATATTCCAGTGCATCTTCCTTTAAAGATTCAAATCTTCCGCTTGCCCCACCGTGTCCAGCGCTCATATCGGTTTTGAAGATGAGAATGTTGTTATCGGTTTTCAGCTCCCGTAACTTGGCGGTCCATTTTGCAGGCTCCCAATACTGTACCTGAGAATCGTGCAGACCGGTTGTAATTAGTACGTTCGGATATTCTTTTGCTTCTACATTGTCGTAAGGCGAATATTCTTTCATGTAGTGATAATATTCTTCATCATTTGGATTTCCCCACTCGTCGTACTCCCCTGTTGTTAAAGGAATAGTTTCGTCCAGCATGGTTGTCACCACATCTACAAAAGGAACCTGCGCTACAATCCCATTAAATAAAGATGGTTCGTAATTCATTACGGCACCTACCAATAACCCGCCTGCGCTTCCACCCATTGCATATAAATGTTTCGATGAGGTATGATTTTCTTTAATTAAGAACTTTGCCGCATCAATAAAGTCAAAAAAAGTATTCTTCTTGGCAAGCATTTTCCCGTCTTCGTACCACTCTCTGCCAAGATATTCTCCACCTCTGATATGGGCGATGGCATAGATGAAGCCTCTGTCCAGAATGGATAATCTTACGTTGGAAAAGCTTGCATCTACGGTGTGTCCGTAACTTCCGTAACCGTACAGAAGCAATGGCGTATCAGGAGATTTTTTAGTGTCTTTATGGTAAACCAAAGAAATCGGAACTTTAGTTTCCCCGTCTCTTGAGTCTGCCCAGATTCGTTCTGAAATATAATTTTCAGCAGAGAATTTTCCACCCAACACTTCCTGCTGTTTCAGAAGAACGGTGGTTTTTTCCTTCATATTGTATTCGTAAGTTGAACTAGGTTGTGTTAGCGAAGTATAGCCGTAGCGTAAAACCTCCGTATCAAATTCAAGATTTACCCCGATATAAGCAGTGTACGTTGGATCTGAGAATGGTAAATAATACGAGTCCTGAGTCTTTTCATCAATGATTTTAATCTGCAGTAGCCCTTGTTCTCTTTCTTCAAGAACCAGGTAATTTTTGAAGATCTCAAAACCTTCAAGAAGAACTTCCGGGCGGTGCGGAATCACATCTACCCAGTTTTCCATTCCGCAGTTGTCAATCTTTGTCTTTACAATTTTAAAATTGAAAGCATCGTCTGCATTGGTGATGATATAAAACTCGTCTTCGTAATGTTCTACAGAGTATTCCAGATCATCAATTCGTGGCTGGATAATGGTCCATTCCGCAAAAACATTATCAGACGGAATAAACCGGTGCTCATCAGAAATCGTGCTGGAACTTGCAATGAAAATATATTCTAACGATTTTGTCTTAAAAACATTCACATCAAAAGTATCATCTTTTTCGTGGAAAATTAAAACATCTTCTGAAGCTTCTGTTCCCAGTTTGTGCCTGTATACCTGGAAAGCTCTGAGGCTTTCGTCTTTTCTGATGTAGAACACATGTTTGTTATCATTAGCCCAAACCGCTTTTCCGGTAGTATTTTCAATTTTATCCGGAAGAATTTCGCCTGTTTTCAAATCTTTAAAATTGATGCTGTAAATTCTGCGGCTTACATGATCTGTTGAAAAGGAAGCAAGTTCGTTATTCGGGGAAACAGCAACGCTTCCTACCTCGAAATAGCTTTCCCCTTCCGCAAGAATATTAACATCAAGAATAATCTCTTCGTCGTTATCTAAACTTTGATGTTTTCTGCAGAAAATAGGGTATTCTTTACCTTCTTCGTAGCGAACGATATACCAGTACCCGTTGAAAAAATAGGGTAAAGATTCATCGTCTTTTTTATAGCGGGCTTTCATTTCTTCAAAAAGTTCTTCCTGCAGCTGTTCCGTATCTTTCATTAAGAAATCGGCATAGGCATTTTCTTCCTCAAGATATTGTATAACATCCGGGTTTTCCCTTTCATTAAGCCAGAAATAATTGTCAATTCTTTTATCACCGTGTGTTTCAAGGATTTTTTCTATTTTTTTTGCCTTTGGAGCTTCCATTCAATATTAATTCTTGTTCAAATTTAGTTAAAAAAAAACCATCTTTCCTGTATGAAAAGACGGTTAGTTTATATTTTGTAGTAAAACTTACTTATGTAAAGCTTTAATAAACTTTTCCAATGCCATGGTCATAGACGGAGTTTCCTTTGTAGGAGCCATAAGATCTACTTTCAATCCTGCTTCTTCTGCGGCAGCAAGGGTAGTGGTTCCGAAAACGCCTATTTTTGTTTCTTCCTGCTTGAAATTTGGGAAGTTTTGCTGTAATGACTTGATTCCCTGTGGACTGAAGAATATCAGCATATCATAATCTTTCACATTGATATCCGTAAGATCGCTGCAAACCGTTCGGTACATGATCGCTCGCTTCCAGTCTACATTAGAAGCTTCCATTGTTTTCACAATATCCGGGCTCAATACATCCGAAGAAGGTAAAAGATATTTCTCTGTCGGGAATTTTTTGAATAAAGGAAGAAGATCCGAGAAGTTTTTTTCCCCGAAGCTGATCTTTCTTTTTCTGTATACAATATGTTTCTGAAGATAATTGGCAATTGCTTCCGACTGGCAGATATACCTCATGGTATCCGGAACTGCAAAACGCAGCTCTTCTGCTAATCTGAAGTAATGATCAATCGCATTCTTACTCGTGAAAATAATCCCGGTGTATTGCGTAAGATCGATCTTCTGTGTTCTCAATTCTTTATTGTCAACTCCTTCTACATGGATGAAAGGGCGGAAATCTATTTTTATCTTTTCCTTCTTTGCAATATCCAGGTACGGAGACGACTCACTTGGCGCTGGTTGAGAAACCAATATTGACTTTATTCTCATCATTGACAGTTATTAAAAAAATAATAATTTCCAAAGCAACAAAAGAGGTGCAATTTGGAGGGTGCAAATATACAAAAATTTATAATACCATTTTTCAGGTAAGATATTATTCTTATGAAATAGATAGAAAAAAACCTTGAAAATGAATACGAAAGAAAAAAAGTAAAAGTAATACAAAAACATTTTATTTCTGTCCAGAGGGAAATAATAATGAATTACACATAACACAATGAGTAGAAAAGACAGAATGAAATAAAATTTTGTAGAGGTAAAATAAAATACGGTCCACTTTTTTCCATCACCGGTACTCTGAAAAAATAAAAAGCCCAAACCGGATTTCAGCATATAAAAAAAGATGACCGCAAGCAGGCAGAACCCGAATTTATTCAGCTGGTATCCCAACACCTGAAGGTCGGCAATATATTTCGGAACAGTAGGAATATACTGTGAAATCAATACGGATAAGGTAAGAGCCGTTACACATGAAGTGATGACCCAGCTTGGAAGATTGTTGCTCGCATCAAAATATTTCTGCAGCAGGAAGTCTTTCAGATTGGCTTCCCTTTCAACGATATTCATCATAAAGAGGTACAAAAAGATGCAGCCCAACAATATAAAGATCACCCAATCGTTGTTTTCAGGTATTCTTATATGATTTATAAAATGTTGTGATAACGGCAAAGGAGTATTTTTTTGCAAAATTATAGATTATTTTGTATAAAATAAAAAGGTTAAATAAACTATCTTTGCAAACTGAAATGAAAAAGCTCGTCATCATTCCCACATACAACGAAAAGGAAAATATTGAAAATATTATTTCCGCGGTTTTTGCGTTGGAAGATGACTTTCATATTCTGGTAGTAGATGATTCATCTCCGGATGGTACAGCAGAGCTTGTAAAGGAATTGCAGAGAAAATATCCGCATTTCCTGCATCTATCGGTCAGAAGAGTAAAAGACGGACTTGGGAAAGCTTACATTCATGGGTTTAAATGGGCCATTGAAAATAAATACGATTATATTTTTGAAATGGACGCCGATTTTTCCCACAATCCGGCTGATCTTCCGAAACTTTTTGAAGCATGTCTGAATGCCGATATGGCGATCGGGTCACGGTATTCTAAAGGTGTAAATGTTGTCAATTGGCCAATGGGAAGGGTTTTGCTTTCTTATTTCGCTTCAAAATATGTGAGATTTGTGCTGGGACTTCCTATTCATGATACAACGGCAGGTTTTGTATGCTTTTCAAGAAAAGTGCTGGAAGAAATTGGACTGGATAATGTGAGATTAAAAGGATATGGGTTTCAGATAGAAATGAAGTTCCGGACTTTTAAAAAAGGATTCAAAATTGTAGAAGTACCTATTATTTTTACCAACCGAATCCTGGGAGAAAGCAAAATGAATGGCGGAATTATTCATGAAGCGGTTTTTGGAGTTTTAAATTTAAAATGGAAATCAATCATCAACCGATTATAAAATGATGTGGTATAAATGTTTATTTCGGAAATATTTATATGCAGCGTTTCATCAAAACAGATAAAAATTAACTGATGAAAAAATTGATCTTCTTCTTCGTGCTGATATCTTTATTCTCCTGCGGAGATTATATCGATAAGCCTAAGAATCTGATTTCACAGGATAAGATGTCTGAAATAATGGCCGATCTAGCGATCAATGACCAGGCAACTTTTATGTACCCGAATTCAAATCTTGAGGCAGGAACAAGATATGTCCTTAAAACACACCATGTAAAATCCGCTGATTATATCGAAAGCTTCAAATATTACGTAGTGAAGGAGAAAATGAAAGGTATCGTTGAAGATGCACAGGAAATAATATTGAAAAAAGATCCGAAAGCGGAAAAATATGTAAAAGATAAAGTGAGTAAGACGGGAAACACTGAAAATCTTCCTCCTTTATCAAGATAGTTATAAAATGCAAAAGTTTTTTACAATAGAAAAAACCTCTGAGGGGAAAGCAAGAGCGGGAGAACTTACAACAGATCACGGTAAGATCCAAACACCGATTTTTATGCCGGTCGGTACGGTAGCGAGTGTAAAAACGGTTCACCAGAGAGAATTAAAAGAAGATATCAAAGCCCAGATTATTCTGGGAAATACTTATCATTTATACCTTCGTCCGGGTATGGATACCATGCAGGAAGCAGGAGGGCTTCATAAGTTCATGAACTGGGATCTTCCGATCTTAACCGATTCGGGAGGATTTCAGGTCTTCTCATTGGCGAGCAGCCGAAAAATGTCTGAGGAGGGAGCAAGATTCAAATCGCACATTGACGGAAGTTATCACATGTTTTCTCCGGAAAAGTCTATGGAAATCCAAAGACAAATCGGGGCAGATATTTTCATGGCTTTCGATGAATGTGTGGCATATCCTTGTGAGTATAACCAGGCTAAATCGTCCATGGAGCTTACACACCGCTGGCTGAAAAGATGTATCGACTGGACAGAGAATAATCCTGAATTGTACGGACATAAACAAAGGTTATTCCCGATCGTCCAGGGATCCACCTATTCTGATTTAAGGAAAATATCAGCGCAGGTTATTGCAGAAGCCGGGGCAGAAGGGAATGCCATTGGGGGACTTTCCGTAGGGGAACCAGAAGAGGAAATGTACAGAATCACCGATGAGGTTACCGATATTTTACCAAAAGAAAAACCGAGATATCTCATGGGCGTAGGAACTCCGTGGAATATCCTGGAATCAATCGGGTTGGGAATCGATATGATGGATTGTGTAATGCCCACAAGAAATGCAAGAAATGCCATGCTTTTCACATGGAAAGGGGTTATGAATATGAAAAATGAGAAGTGGAAAAAAGACTTTTCGCCGCTCGATGAATTTGGAACAAGTTTCGTAGACAGAGAA
This sequence comes from uncultured Chryseobacterium sp., assembly GCA_913778275.1. The sequence continues at coordinate 166,847 of CAJYWN010000005.1, read as the reverse complement.
TATTCAAAAGCATATGTGAGACATTTGTTTGTTTCCAAAGAATATCTGGCTAAGCAGATTGCTTCGATTCATAACTTAGCTTTTTATCTGGATTTGGTGAAAGTAGCGAGAGAACATATCTTAGCAGGAGATTTCTATGAATGGAAAAACTCTGTAGTTCCCGTTCTTCGTCAACGACTGTAAAATAAAAGTTTCAAATGAGAGTCCCGAAGGGACGACCTAAATGATAGGATGCAAATCCTATCAAATATGCATAAAACAAATTTAATAACGCATTAAAAAATAAAATAATGCTGAAAATTATAGACAGATACATTGTAAGAAAATACCTTGGGACCTTCAGTTTCATGTTGATTTTGCTGTCTATTGTGGTTCTGGTAATTGATGTTCAGCAGAAGATTCCCAGAATAGAAAACGCTACGGCCATTGATCCGAAACTGAACCTTACCTATTTCCTTGTTCATTTTTATCCCTTCTGGATCGTCAATCTTGTGATGACGTTTCTTTCTATTCTGGTATTCATTTCAGTGATCTATTTCACTTCCAGAATGGCAAATAACACGGAAATTGTTGCCATCATCAGTAGTGGGGCAAGCTTCCACAGGTTTGCCAGACCTTATTTGATCACCTCTCTCTTTATCGCTGTAATTTCTTTGGGAATCAACCATTTTGTATTGCCTTGGGCAAATATTCAGAAAAACCAGCTGGAAGCATATACGTATAATGCGGCGAATAAAGAAAAAGTATTGGGAACGGCCCCTGTCTCCGCACAGCTTAGTAAGACAGAGTATATTTTTATTAACTCGTGGAATAAACGTGAAAAAAGAGGGTCAGGATTTGTTTACCAGAAATTCGATAAAAACCGAAAAATGGTGTACGAACTTAAAGCTTCTGATGCTTCGTGGGATAAGGATAAAAAAAATTTTGTGCTGAACTCCTATACCGAAAAGACGATCAATAAAGATGATACCGAAAAATTATCAAATGGTTTTGACATAAAGAAAAGTTTCGGACATGATCCGGAAGAGCTTTTCCCAAATGAACTGTTGGGACAAAATAAAACAACCCCGGAGCTTCTCAAATTCATTCAGAGAGAAACGGAAAAGGGAAACAGCAACCTGAATGCTCACCTGAATGAACTTTACCAGAGAACATCCATGCCTGTTTCCATTGTGATTCTTACCTTTCTGGCACTTTCTCTTTCATCACAGAAAAAACGTGGGGGGTTGGGAATTAATCTGGCAGTAGGGATCTCACTGGCATTTGTATTTGTATTTTCATTTGAGGCGCTTAAAGTGGTTTCAGAGAATAAAAGCATGTCACCCGCGCTGGCCATGTGGTTTCCAAATATAGTGTTTTCGCCTCTGGCCCTGTTCTTATATCTGAAAAGAGCCAATCAGTAAAGAAGTTTTATTTCCTTGTTATAAAACGAACGTAACCCGTCATCTTCAAGATCAATCCAGAGATTGCCGTTGATGTCAGCATTTTTGATGATGCCATTTTGTCTCTTTTTATTGAGCTCAAAAACAGAAATTTCATCTTTTCTGAATAAACCAGCATTGAAACGCTCCATTATTTCATCTTCCGAAGGGATTTTGCTTAGCTTCTCAGTCAGAAAATCATGTAAAGCCATTGTGAATTCATTTAAATCGAAACGCTGTCCTGTCTGTGTGAAAATAGATCCGGCGTTTGATATTTCGTCAAATTTCTCCTGAAGGATATTAAAACCGGCTCCCACAATAAAATAATTATTTTGATTAATTTTTTTCTTTTCAATCAAGATTCCGACGATTTTTTTATTTTTAAGGATAATATCATTAGGCCATTTTATTTTCACGGTACTTTCAGTCAAATTGGCCAGAAAAGCATGAATAAGAATTGCGGTATAATAATTGAACATGAAATCGGACAGCGGAAAATTTTCCGCCTTTACCGCTAGCGTGTAGGCTAAATTTTTTTCTGCGGCTGATAACCATGTATTTCCGTATTGACCCCTGCCGCGGGTTTGATTAAATGTATGAAGCGCAACAAAATCAGAATTTTCATAAAGTAAAAACTTTGAAATTTCGTCATTAGTAGAAGAGCATTCTTTTAAATAGAAGAGTTGACTCATTTAAGAAAACTTTAAGATTTTCGGGGGCTAAAAGTAAGGCTAAAGTGAAAGAAAAACAATAAATTTGCAGATTATAGTATTTTTTAATGAATAAAACAGCAGAAAAACAAGAATTATTAGATAAAATCGTTGAGGCAATTCAGGATGTAAAAGGAGAAGACATTATGATCTTCGATCTTTCAAACATTGAAAACTCTGTAGCAGAGACCTTTGTGATATGTAGCGGAAACTCAAACACACAGGTAGCTGCACTTGCAGGAAGTGTTGAAAAGAAAGTGAGAAACGAGCTGAAAGAAAGACCTTGGCACGTAGAGGGAACTGAAAATGCAATGTGGGTGCTGGTAGACTACGTTTCTGTAGTTGTCCATATTTTCCAGAAACAGGTACGCGAGTACTACGACATAGAGGAGCTCTGGGGTGACGCAGTCATTACCAGAATCGAAAATGAATTTTAATTTTAAAAAGTATCAATGAACAATAAAGGATTTAACTGGTTTTTTCCGATTGCGATCATAGCTCTTTTGTTATTCTTTATTCCTAATTTTTTAGGTGATAATAATGCAAAGACTATTGATGAGGACGGTTTCTTTAAAGAAATGCAGGCAGGAAAAATCCAGAGAGTTTTAATAGATAAACAAGCCCAAAAGGCTGACGTGTTTTTAACACAGGCTGCTAAGACAGCTACCGTAAAAAAAGACGATAAAGCAAACCCTTTTTCAAGCCTCTCAATGGCTCCGAAAGCAGATTATACGCTCAAATACGGAGACTTGAGGCTCTTCTTGGAAAAATTTGATGCCTTAAAGCAGCAGAATCCTCAGATTACAACATCCAAAGATTATGCAGAAGGCGAAAGCCCTTTGATGAGCATCCTTATACAGGCATTAATCTGGATCGCAATTTTAGGGTTATTCTACTTTCTTCTTTTCAGAAGAATGGGAAGCGGTGGTGGTCCTGGCGGACAAATTTTCTCTATCGGAAAATCAAAAGCCAAACTTTTTGACGAGAAAGAAAGAATTCAGGTGACCTTCAAAGATGTTGCAGGATTAGAAGGCGCAAAAGAAGAAGTACAGGAAGTTGTAGATTTCCTAAAAAACTCAGAGAAATATACAAAACTGGGAGGTAAAATTCCAAAAGGAGTACTTTTGGTAGGGCCTCCGGGAACCGGTAAAACGCTATTGGCTAAAGCGGTGGCAGGAGAAGCTAAAGTTCCTTTCTTCTCACTCTCAGGTTCAGATTTCGTGGAAATGTTTGTAGGGGTGGGAGCTTCTAGGGTAAGAGATTTATTTGCCCAGGCTAAAGCAAAATCACCGGCAATTATTTTCATCGACGAGATCGACGCCATCGGACGCGCAAGAGGTAAAAATAACTTCTCAGGCGGAAACGATGAAAGAGAAAATACACTAAACCAGCTTCTTACGGAAATGGACGGTTTCGGAACAGATACCAACGTCATTGTGATGGCTGCCACAAACAGAGCGGATATTCTTGATAAGGCATTGATGAGAGCAGGACGTTTTGACCGTTCTATCTATGTTGATCTTCCGGAATTGCATGAAAGAAGACAGATCTTTGATGTGCATTTAAAGAAAATTAAGCTTGATGACAGTGTAGACAGAGAATTTTTGGCAAAACAAACTCCGGGATTCAGTGGAGCAGATATAGCAAATGTATGTAATGAAGCTGCACTAATTGCAGCAAGAAACAATCATACTTCCGTTACAAAGCAGGATTTCCTGGATGCGGTAGACCGTATCATCGGTGGTCTTGAAAAGAAAAACAAAGCCATTAAACCTTCTGAAAAGAAAAGAGTGGCTTATCACGAAGCAGGGCACGCTACCATCTCATGGTTGGTAGAACATGCTTCACCGCTATTAAAAGTTACCATTGTACCAAGAGGACGTTCTTTAGGAGCAGCGTGGTATCTTCCGGAAGAAAGACAGTTGACCACTACAGAACAGATGCTTGATGAAATGTGTGCTACCCTTGGAGGTAGAGCCGCAGAGCAGGTAATCTTCAATAATATCTCAACAGGAGCTCTTTCTGACCTTGAAAGCGTGACGAAAAGAGCACAGGCGATGGTAACGATCTACGGATTAAGCCCGAACATAGGAAATATTTCTTATTACGACAGTTCAGGCCAGTCTGAATACAGTTTCGGAAAGCCGTATTCTGAAGAAACGGCCAAGAAAATCGATATTGAAATCAAAGGAATTATTGAAACGCAATACGATCGTGCCGTTCAGATTCTGACTGAAAATAAAGATAAGCTTGATGCACTTGCCAATAAGCTTCTTGAAAAAGAGGTGATTTTCAGAGAAGATCTTGAAGAAGTGTTTGGGAAAAGAGCATGGGATCCGGAATTAACAGAAAAACCTGTTACGAATACCATTCCTGCATCACAGCAGCCAAACGAGGAAATCATCATCAAAGATAAAGAGGAAGATAGTGAAATTCAGGCACCTGAAAGTCCTACGCAGATCTAAATATCTTTTGAACTTTATAAGAAAAACCTGACAGTCTCTGATTTGTCAGGTTTTTTCATATTTATCGGCACGTTTTTAGATTCCTATACGATAATTTTATATTTTTGTATAAAGTGTCTAAAAAATAAATTAAGTTGAATTTATTCAAAAGGATTGTAAGCAAACTTACCAACCAGCCTGAAGAAGAAGAAAAACCAAGTCTGGAGAAACTAGGGGATTCGCTTAAAAATGCGGATCTTGACTATAAATTTGCCCAATTGTTTACTCATTCAGGAGGATTTTTCAATTACTGCGCAGACGAAGCAGAGGCATTACAGACGTTACATCAGATTATCAAAATTGAAGGAATCAGCAATGTATTCTGTTGGGACAAAGATCTCCAGAATTTTTTAAACGTTGTGAAAACACCTTATACTCCGGAATTACAGAGTGATAATGACGCAAGTTTTATTACCTGCGAATATCTTATCGCTTACGACGGAAGAATTATGCTTTCCCACAACAATATCCTTCATTACCATTCTTCAAGGCTGCCCAATAAGATCATCGTTATGGCGAATGTTTCACAGATCGTGAACAACCTCAATGATGCAATGGGAAAGATCAAGAGAAACGGAAATATCAAAAACCTTACTTCTATCAGCGGAGCACAATCGAAACTGGATACTTCTTCCAACAGCAACACCAAACTATTCTTGTTGTTACTTGAAGATTAGCATCAACGTATAAATTTTTAACATTTTGGACAAAAACCTTATTCAAAGAACCCTGTCAGGAATTGTTTATGTAGCAATTATCATTCTTTGCACAACTCCTTTGGGATCAAAGCTTATCAATAGCATAAGTCCCGATCTTGTAAAACAGCAATATCTTTATTATGGACTGATTACACTTCTTTTGGGTGTAAGTTCATGGGAATGTTTTAAAATCATGAAGTTCGGTAACGGCTACGAGAGATGGGTCGTTCTTCCTTTGATTATTTTTATTTTTTATATTTTTTCTAAAAGATATTTCAGCTTTGATTTTTATTTTGATTTCAGGTTCAGTGAAATTCTCGCCCTGCTTTTAATTATCATCGCTGTGGTCACTTTATTCAAATATCCTAACGAATTATACTATGACAGCGGAAAACTTATTTTTACCGTCATTTATGTCGCTCTACCATTCAGTTTTGCATTAGGCCTTCCTAAATTTTCGAGATTTGATGATCGATTCACGCTGGAAGTTTTTTTCCTTTTTGTTTTAATATGGAGCAGCGATACTTTCGCCTATTTAACAGGGAAATTCTTTGGAAAACATAAAATGGCACCCAAAATTTCTCCTAAAAAAACCTGGGAAGGATATATCGGAGGGGTTGTACTTACCTTACTATTATCATATTTTATAGAATATTATCATTCTGATCTTCGCGGGAACTGGATGGTGGTAGGATTTCTGGTGGCCGCCTTTGCTCCTGTAGGAGATTTGGTGGAAAGCCAGCTGAAAAGAAATTTTGGTGTGAAAGACAGTGGGAACATCATTCCAGGGCATGGCGGAGTATTAGATCGTCTGGATAGTTTTTTAATCTGCGTTCCTGTCGTATATTTGTACTTTATATTAGAAAAATTTATTTAATCTCATGAAATTACACAGAGAATCGAAAGGAACAATCACTGTTACCTCCTTATTGTTTATCATTTTGAGTGCATTGGCCATTTATTTTCTTGAAATGTGGTCACTGGTGATCATTCTGCCTTTACTGGTTGTTTACAGTCTTGTATTCTGGTTCTTCAGGGTGCCAAACCGTGAAATCTTAGATCATAGAGAGAATGTAATTGCCCCGGTTGACGGAAAGGTTGTGATGATAAAAGAAGTGGAAGAAGATGAGTTCATAAAAGGAAAAGCAATTCAGGTTTCCATATTTATGTCTCCGCTGAATGTTCACATCTGCAGATATCCGGTTTCAGGAAAGGTGATTTATAAGAAGTATCATCCCGGAAAATATCTTGTGGCATGGCATGAGAAATCTTCTACGGAAAATGAAAGAACAACTGTTGCGGTAGAAAGTCTTACCAACCATCAGGTGGTATTCCGCCAGATCGCAGGATATGTTGCCAGAAGGATTGTTTTCTACTGTAATGAAGGCGATGATGCGAAAGCGGGACATGAATTCGGCTTTATAAAATTCGGATCAAGAATGGATGTTTTCCTGCCCCTGGATACCGAAATCATCTGTAAGATCGGTGATATCACAAAAGGAGGACTGGATGTGATCGCAAGAATGAAAGAGTAAAAAAATATTAAATATACAAGACCGCTTCTTATGGAGCGGTTTTTTGGTTTAAAAGATAAGAGAGTTATCAATAGGAACAGGCTTTAGCCCGTTTAGCAATAAATATAATCAATTGGCTTTAGCCGAAATTTAAAGAATGAAAAGGGTTAGCTAAAACCAGTTAATAAACATTTTTAACTTCATTAATCAATCCTAAAATTAAATCCACTGGCAAGTCTTTGTCCATATCAATCAGCAGTATTTTAAATTTCTTCCTGTCTTCCTGAAGCAATTCCGGATGATCAATCCGGTCTCCATGGTAAAAGCTGATGTAAAATTTCTTATGTTTTTTACTGTAGTTAAAATAACACAGCATCTTCTTTTTGTATTTAAAGAAAGGCAATCCGAAGCTTAGTGTTTCTGTAACGTTTTCAGTGTCAGATTTCAGGATTTTTTCACGCAAAAAAAGAAGAGTACTTCTTTCAGGCTCTTTCAGTCTGTAGAAATACTCTTGTATAGGATTCATATGGAATTAAATTTAATCGAAATTTTGCAGTTCTACCAGTTTGTTATACATCCCTTTCTTGGCGATAAGATCATGATGGGTTCCCTGCTCTATAATCTTTCCTTTTTCCATTACCACGATCCAGTCGGCTTTCTGAATGGTTGAAAGGCGGTGTGCAATAACAAGAGAAGTCCTGTTTTGCATCATTTTTTCCAATGCATCCTGCACAAATCTTTCAGATTCGGTATCCAGTGCGGATGTTGCCTCATCAAGAATCATGATTGGCGGATTTTTAAGTACCGCTCTTGCGATAGAAATCCTCTGTTTCTGGCCTCCCGAAAGTTTTCCTCCCGCTTCGCCAATGCTCGTGTCGTATTGCTTGGGAAGATCCATAATGAAATCATGGGCATTGGCAATTTTTGCTGCAGCCTGGATTTCTTCTAAAGTTGCATCCGGCTTACCCAAAGAAATATTGTTTCGGATAGAATCGTTGAATAATATATTGTCCTGTGTTACCAGCCCGAATAATTTTCTGTAGCTGGATAGTTTTATATTGATAATGTTTTCTCCGTCAATAAGTACTTCGCCTTTATTAACGTCATAAAAACGGGTAATCAGATTCGCCAGTGTGCTTTTTCCGCTACCGCTCTGTCCTACCAGTGCTACGGTTTTACCTTTTGGGATAGATAACGAAAAATCTTTGAGAACTTCACGGTCTTCATATCCGAAAGTGATGTTTTTGAATTCAACATTTCGCTCAAAATCTGTAATTTCTTTAGCGTCTTTCAGCTCTTTAATGTGATAGTCTGCATCCAGAATTTCAAAAATTCTTTTAGCGGAAACTTCTCCTTTTTGAATATTGGAAATGGCAGAAGATAGAGCTTTCAAAGGCTGTAGGATTGTGTAAAATAAAGCAATATAGGTGATGAATTCGCTCCCGGATAATCCTTTCCCCTGGATGGCAAGCCTGCCTCCGAAGTAAACGATCATGCCTATGGTAATCGCACCCAGGAGTTCACTCACAGGCGAGGCGAGCGCTTTCTTCTTAAAAAGTTTCAGGGAAAGTCTTCTTATATTATTCAAAACATCATCAAATCTTTTCTTGATTTGAGGTGAAGCATCAAAAATTTTAATAATTTTCAGTCCTACCAGTGTTTCATCCACAAAAGAATACATTTTTCCCAATTCATTCTGGGCTTCTCCCGTATCTTTTTTCAAGCTTTTTCCGATTATTGAAATTAGAGTGCCCATAATCGGAAAAACGATCAATGTGAAAATGGTAAGCTCAAAATTTGAATATAAAAGATAACCCATTGTAATGATGATTACAATCGGAGAGCGGATAAGATCAATTAAGCTGTTCAGAATATTGCCTTCCACCTCACTTACATCAGAAGTTATTCTTGCAAAGACATCACCTTTCCTGGAGTTTGTAAAAAAAGATACAGGCAAATCTAAAATTTTATCATGCAGCTTTATTCTGAAATCCCTTGAAACACCGGTTCGTGAAAACGTAAGATAAAATTCTGATAAATAACTGAAAATATTTCTCAGGAAAAACATGGATATAAACAAGATACAAGTGATAAGAAGGATATATTCAGGCCCTTTCTCAATCTGCACCTGCTGAATTTGATAATTGAAGCTTTCCTTTAGGAACGTTCCTGCCTTTGAAATGCCTTCGTAAGTTGGCTGCCTGCCAATTTTTTCCGTTTCTTTGTCAAAAAGGATGTTCAGTACCGGCATAAAGAAAAGCATGGCAATAATATTGAACAGTGCGTATAAAATATTAAAGAAGATTCCGGCCGCAATTGATTTTTTATAAGGGAGTATGTTATCTATCGCTCGTTTGTAATAATTCATTAAATTTTAGATTAATTTACAAAAATAAGGAAAATTAAATGATAAGACGTTTTTAAAGGTCTTTTACTTTTTCTAATATGTTCGGTTTGTTCCTGTTTTGTTACAAATATTTATGGAAAATAAAACCACCGGTTTCCGGTGGCTGTGAAAGATTAAAATCGTACAGAATTATTGTATTTCGGTGTGAAATTTTGCGGAGACAGTTTTTCAAGGGTTTTCCCAAAATTATTGATGATCTGTGTGAGGTTATCAAAATCCACCACATGGATATCATCGCTTTCGTTGTGATAATGACTGGCTTTTGTCATATCAACCGTTGAAAAAGAATGGGCAATAATTTTCTTTTTTACAAAGCTTACATTGTCCGAACGGTAAAACAATTGCTGAGCAGCGTATGGATCAGGATTGATTTTTAGCCCGTTCTCCGCATTCTTGTTGAAAAGCTCATCAAGATCTGAAAATTCGTCCCCGGTCATAAAGAGGGCATTTTTACCGAATGCCGATTCTGTTGCCACCATTTCAAAGTTGAAAAGAGCCGTAAGGTTATTATAGATTTTGTCCAGACTTTTATCGGAGGAAATAGCTTTAGAGCCCAGCATTCCTTTCTCTTCGCCGTTAAAGGCCATGAAAACCATTGAGAATTGAGGATCTTTATTCTTAAAATAATCTGCAATTCCTGCAAGCGTTGTGATTCCGCTGGCATCATCATCAGCACCGTTATAAATATTGTCTTTTGGATTATTGCTGGTCCCGATGTGATCAAAATGCCCGGAAAACCCCAAATATTGATCTGTTTTACCTTTTTTGACCCCGCAAACATTATATGCTGTTTTGCCTTTGTAGGAGAAAGGAACAAGATAGGAATTCCCAGTGCAGTATTCGAGGTTATTTTCTTTAAAAAGCTTTGCAATGTAATTGGCCGCATTTTCATTTTCCTGAGTCCCGATTTCACGGCCCTTCATTTCATCTGAAGCCAACGTTGAAAGAATGGTCTGAACTCTTTCTTTGGAAACTTCCTGAGCAAAAGAAAATATCGAAAATAAGGAAAAAGTAAGATAGGTTAGTTTTTTCATGTATTATAATTTATAGATAATCTGTCGCGGGTTAAACGAAAATGTTGCATTTTTAATGATAAAAAATTGAATGATGAAAAAATTGGAGATAATAATCCGTATAATAAAAATAAAAAAACAGCTCCTGAAAGAAGCTGTTCTCACTCAAAAAATCGTTGTACGGTTATCGAAGTCTGTCTACAGATTTTACGAGCCTCTCATCTTTTTTGATGTAGATGTTTGCAATAAACAAACATACTATCGCAATAAATGGAAATATTGGCTCAATACCCTTCTCAGGAATCTGAATTCCTCCGGATAAGCTGAGTAGCCAGTAAATCAATATACCAACCAACAAAACGTTTATAATGATGCTGATATTATTCAGCAAAATTTGTCTTTTTCTGTTTTTATAACTGAACACACTTAATAATCCAATCAAAACAAGGACTACACAGGCTACATTCAGTACAGGCAGAGTCTCGGAAATGAGCACATCCTGACCCGTAATGAACAGGAACACAGCAGCTAAAACTGCCAGGAATGTCCATATTGTCTGTATTCTTTGTATCATTATAGTTAAATTCCCTGCAAAAGTAGCATAAATTTTGCACAATTCAAAAATAAGTGTAGATTTGCATTATACAAATGTACTTGAAAACAAAAGTCACCGGACTTACTTTTCTTACTCACAATTAATTACATTTTTTACATTAAATATGTTTAACATTGAAACGTTAAGGTCAAAATCCGTAACGGAGCTGACTAAAATCTTAAAGGATTTGGGCGTTAAAGTTGCAAGAAACAGCACTGAAAATGACAAAATCTTTGCAATTCTTGACTTTCAGGCTTCGAATCCCAAAGTGGCAAAAGAATATTTCGGCGCCACAGAAAGCAGTATAGATACTGAAGAGAAGGCCGCAGAAAAACCTGCGAAGGCACCTGCCAGAAAAGCTGCTCCAAAGAAAGCGGCAGCCAAGCCAAAAGCAGAACAGACACCAAAGGCTGAAGAAAAAATAGAAACAGAAGAAAAACCTTCATCAGAGCCTATTCAGGAAGAGGTGAAAGCAGAGCCGACAGAAACGACAGAAGAAATTTCTGCACCGGCGGCCAAGAAAAAAAGGAAAAGAGTTTCCACAACAAATGCAACTGTTACAGAAACATTGCAAGAGAAACCAGAAATTCATAAAAACACAGAATCTCCAGAACCTGCTCCGGCAGAAGAAAGGCCAAATAACCCTCAGCCACAGGCCAGATCCCAAAAAGGACAACACATCAATCCGCACAGTAACGGAAATCAGAATAAAAGCCAAAACCAGAACCATAATCAAAATCATAATCAGAATAAGCAGCAGCAACAGCAGCAACATTCTGAAAGAAACGACGAACACCAGGAACAGAAAAAGGAGTTCAGTTTCGACGGGATGGTGAGCATTGAAGGGGTATTGGAAATCCTTCCGGATAACTATGGATTCCTGCGTTCATCGGATTTCAGCTATATTTCTTCACCGGATGATGTGTATGTTTCTACGGCGCAGATCAGAAATTTCGGCTTAAAAACAGGAGATACCGTAAAAGGGATCGTAAGATTACCGAAAGAAGGCGAAAAGTACTTTTCTTTACTAAGACCAACTGAAGTTAACGGACGTGATTTGGCATTCATAAAAGACCGTGTGGCTTTTGAATATTTAACACCTCTTTTCCCGGAAGAAAAATTTAATCTTGCAGGAAAAGGGTCTACGATTTCAACAAGAGTTGTCGATTTGTTCGCTCCTATTGGAAAGGGACAACGCGCAATGATTGTTGCCCAGCCGAAAACCGGTAAAACCATGCTTCTGAAAGATATTGCCAACTCTATTGCGGCAAACCATCCCGAAGTGTATATGATGGTGCTTCTTATTGACGAACGTCCTGAAGAGGTAACAGATATGGAAAGAAGTGTGAATGCGGAAGTAATTGCATCAACTTTCGATGAAGCAGCAGAAAAGCATGTGAAAGTGGCTAACCTTGTTCTCGCAAAAGCGCAGAGAATGGTAGAGTGCGGGCACGATGTTGTCATTCTGTTGGATTCCATAACAAGATTGGCAAGAGCGTATAACACCGTGACACCGGCTTCAGGAAAAGTGCTTTCCGGAGGAGTAGATGCCAATGCATTACACCGTCCGAAAAGATTCTTCGGAGCAGCAAGAAAAATTGAAGGAGGCGGGTCTTTAACGATTATTGCAACAGCTCTTATTGATACAGGGTCCAAAATGGATGAGGTGATTTTTGAAGAATTCAAAGGAACCGGAAATATGGAGCTTCAGCTGGACAGAAAAATTGCCAACCGAAGAATTTATCCTGCTATTGATCTTGTAGCTTCAAGTACCCGTAGAGATGATTTGCTTCTTGATGAGGTTACTTCACAGAGGATGTGGATTTTAAGGAAATATCTTTCTGAAATGAACCCTGTGGAAGCTATGGAATTTGTTGATAAAAATATCAAGGGAACCTTAAATAATGAGGAGTTTCTGATGTCAATGAATAAATAATAATTAATTTATTTTTGTTAAATAGAAAGCACGGATCAATTGGTTCGTGCTTTTAGTTTTTTATAATGATGAAATTAAAATCCGGAATGATTAATTAAAGGCTTTTAAACTTCCATCTCCCGGCTTCCATGCTGTTCGGAATTTAATTCATTCTAAATCAATCTATCAATGTTAAAGATTTATTAAAGTAATGCCTGTTTTTTGAATATAGGGGTATTTATGGTTAAATTTGGGTTAATAACATTAAAAATAAAATTATGTCATTTGAATTACCAAAACTAGGATATGCTTACGACGCATTAGAGCCTACAATTGATGCAAAAACAATGGAGATCCACCATACAAAGCATCATCAGGCATATATCGATAATCTGAACAATGCTATTAAAGGAACTGATCTTGAAGGAAAATCCATCGAAGAAATCTGCCAGACAGGAACAGATAAACCTGCTGTAAGAAACAATGGAGGAGGGCACTTCAACCATACGTTATTCTGGGAAATCCTAACTCCCGGGGGAAGCAAAGAACCTGTTGGTAATGTAAAGGCTGCCATCGAAGCTTATGGCGGTTTTGAGAAATTTAAAACAGATTTCTCCGATGCTGCTAAGACAAGATTCGGTTCAGGATGGGCTTGGCTGGTAAAAAATAGTGACGGTTCCGTTGCAGTAACGTCTACGCCAAATCAGGATAATCCATTAATGCCTGTGGCGGATGTTAAAGGTACTCCGGTTTTAGGGCTTGATGTTTGGGAGCATGCTTATTATCTGAACTATCAGAATAGAAGACCGGATTATGTAGCAGCATTTTTCGAGGTGGTAAACTGGGATAAAGTAGAGGAATTATTCAACAAATAATTTAAAACTATTCATAAAATAAAAAGGTTCAGAATTACTCTGGACCTTTTTAATTATCTTACCGTATCACTACCTGAAAGCCCGTTCATCCTTAGTCCGTATTTCCAGTTTACATAGGCAAAAACCTGGTAAAGCTTATACTCAAATTTGATCCCGTAATGTTCTTTGGGATTATAATTAATAGATGATTCTATAACATTTCTGTATCTTCCCGAAAAATAATAAGAGTTCCACTCATTTACCAAAAGCGTATTTTTTGTTTTAAGATAAGATTCTGAATATTGACTGATTGGCATTGCTACTGCATTCATGAAATAATCAAACTGTGTATCTATCACGGTGAGATCCCATTCACCATCGTCGTTTTTTGAAGGTGCCATTTCGGACTTCTCCTTGTCATTTTTTGGATTGTCCTGTGCCGAACAGTTAAATGGCAAAAGAGAGATAAGGATAATGAGAACTAAATTTTTCATACACATAAAGATACAAAAAAAGCACTCAACCGAGTGCCTTATTTATGGTTCTTTCTGAAGAACTACAAACGCCGGGAAATGGTCGCTGTAACCTCCGGTAAACTGATCGCCATTCCAGGACCTGAAAGGATATCCTTTATAATTTCCTTCCTTGTTCACCAGATATGGCGGTGCAAAAATTTCTGCTTTGTACACCGAATACTCTTTTGTAACCTGATCTGAAATTAAGTTTTTGGAAACAATTATCTGGTCAAATAAATTGGGTGCATCCTGATAGGCTAATGAAGCGACTCCTTTTTTATACAATGGATACATTAAATTGAGATACGGTGTTGTCTCACTTAGATCTTTCGGGCCTGGCTGAGCTTTAAGATAATTTTTTAAGCTTGAGCTTACCGGATCGTCATTAAAATCGCCCATTGCAAAAAGCTTGGTTGTAGGGTCTGCTGCTCTTACGCTGTCCATCTGTTGTTTCAGTAAAGCTGCTGCGGCATTTCTTTTAGGGAGCGAAGCGGCCTCACCACCTCTTCTGGAAGGCCAGTGGTTCATGAAAAATGCTACTTTTTCATTATCAAGGAAACCGGTAACCACCAGGATATCTCTTGTGTACTCTCTTTTTCCATTGTCACCGAAAACCTTCAGCTCTTTTTTTAGTGAATTGGTGGGTGTGAATCTTCTCTTCTGATAGATAAGTGCCACATCAATTCCTCTGTAATCGTAAGAGTTGTAATGGATGATGCCATAATCATATTTCTTTAAGGCTGGCTCTTTGATAAGATCTTCAATGACCTGTCTGTTTTCAACCTCAATAAGTCCTACTACTGCGGGAGCGGTCTTTGTATACTGGGCGCCCATTTCGGAAATTACTTTTGCTTCATTGGCCAGCTTCGCCTTATATACTTTGGTATTGTAGTTTTTTGCACTTTGAGGAGTGAATTCTTCCGAGCCGCTTTGATATCTTACAACTTTTTTACCCATTAATGCACCGTCACTCCATACGCCGTCATATTTTTCAGCTTCTAAAAATTTGATGGAATCCAAAGGAATGCTTCTGTGAAATGCGGGGTTCTTGGGATCTTTTGTTCCGTCGATATAATCTGCTGAACGTATGGTATCCCAAAGGTTTTCTACATTCAGAAATCCTACGGTTGCTACCTTTCTCAGTTTTCCCTGCTGTTGGGAGAATACTGTTATTGAAAAAATAACGGCCAGAAAACTCAAAAATCTCTTCATTATTTTAGGGTTTTGTTATTAACAATTGAATCTGCAAATTTACTTTTTTAGTTTCATACTATTTTAAATATTTGTAAATTTAAAACAGGGTAGTTGAATTTTTATTTATAATCATTCTTAAAAGATTGCAATGTTAAGAAAAAATAACGTGAAAACAATTGTAGATTGTAAATTTTGACTAAATTTGTCGCCCCAACATTTAAATTGTTGAGAACTAGCACGTAAAGTATTTAAAATATAAATATGCTCATGATTAAAAAACTATCATTAGTCTCTTTATTTACTCTGCTTCCAGCTTCATTTTATTTCGCGCAGACTACGGTTTCTGCGTATCTGAAAGATGCAGATGGAAAACCTGTAGAAAGGGCAGAAGTAGATCTTAAAGGGAAGGACAATGATGTAACGGCAGACAAAATAGGATATTTCCAGTTTGTAGATCTTATGCCGGGACATTACCAAATTGTGATTACCAAACCGAATTATGAAACCAAAGTAATGGAGTTTGATGTAATGGACAATGAGAAGAAAAAAGATTTGGGGGTAATTACGCTCTATTCTACACTTACGAATGCGGATCAGGGGTTAGCGATTATTGACAATGATGACGATAGTGATGAAAGCAGTAATCAGGTTTCTACAGTAGGTTTGCTTCAGTCTTCGCAGGATGTGTTCAACAGAATTGCGGCATTTGATTTAGGTTTTTATTGGTTCCGTCCGAGAGGAATTGATGGCAGGTCAGGAGAAACAATGATGAATGGTGTTTCCATGGTAAAATCAGACAACGGAAATGTGGATTTCAGTAACTGGGGAGGTCTCAATGAAATTACAAGATATCCGGAGATTGCAACCAACCATTCCCCTTCAGAATATGCGTTTGGCGGCAACAGCGGGGTCATTTATAAAAATACGAAAGCGAGTGAATACAGAAAAGGATTTCAGTTTACACAATCTTTAACCAACAGAAATTATAGAAACAGGACTTCTCTGCGATACAGCTCTGGGATGAGCAAAAGCGGCTGGGCGTTTACTTTGATGGGAGCGAGGAGATGGGCTGAAGAAGGCATTCAGGAAGGAACATTTTATGATGCATACGGAGCTTATCTGGGAATCGAAAAAAAGTTCAATGATAAGCATACAATAACATTCAACTTTATCGGTGCTCCTTACAGAAGATCTACATCCAGTCCGAGTACTCAGGAAGTGTATGATTACAGAGGGGTCCATTATAACTCATATTGGGGTTATCAGGATGGAGAGCAAAGAAGTGAAAGGGTAAGAAAAGGTTTCCAGCCAATCTTCCAAATTCAGGATTTCTGGAAAATTAACAAAAACAACAGTCTTTGGACTTCCGTCTCTTATCAGTTCGGAAAGGATAAGGGTTCTCGTCTAGACTGGCAGAACGTACAAAACCCATCTCCAACCTACTATAAGAAGCTTCCAAGCTATTATTTAAATAGTATTATTTACAGCCAGTATCATAACAATACGCCAGCTGTTGATTATGAAACGCTGTTACAAGGATATCAGGCAGCTAATGAGAACTGGGTAAATAATAATCAGGACATTACCCAGATCAATTGGAATTCATTTTATGCCATTAATCAGGCAAATGACGTTGTTGATCAGGCGGAAATGTCTACCAGATTCGGCCTTACAGGAAGAAGAGCAAAATATTTTTTAGTTAATGACGTAAGCGACGATAAAATTTTGAACGCGGCCACTCATTATACCTATAATTTTAATGATAAAACAAGATTTATAGTAAATGTTTCTTATCAGAATTTTAAATCCGAATATTACAGAGAGGTTAATGATTTATTAGGAGCCGATTATGCCTTGAATATAGATCCGTATGCCGAATCTAATAAGCCGGGTTCTTCAGGCTTTTTTAATATGAATGACACCGAATTGGCTAAGCATGTGGGAGATAAAATCAATTACGATTATATTCTAAGAAGACAGGAAGTAAAAGTAAATCCGGGAATAAAGATGTCTTCGGGACAGTTTGATCTTTTTATAAGCGGTCTTTTCGGATATTCTACTTCAAACAGAGAAGGCTTATTCAAAAATTATTTGTATCAGAACAACTCTTTCGGGGAGAGCCAGGATTATAATTACTGGAACTATGGTTTAAAGGGACAAATCATCTACAAACTTAACGGCAGAAATTTCTTTGTATATAATGGCGCTTATTTTTCGCAGGCTCCTTTCCTGGAGGATATCTTTATTAATCCCAGGGCAAATAACTATTCTGTTCCCAATATTAAGAATGCAGTTATCAGCGCAAATGATTTAAGTTATGTAATATCAACGCCATTCTTAAAATTGAGAGCGACCGGCTATCTTGTGAATACGCAAAATGATACCAATGTCCAGAGATTCTTTGCAGATGGACTGGTGCTCAATGTCTCGGATACCGATACGGGAACAGAGGATAAAACGGCAAGTGCATTCGTTACCCAGACCATGTCTAATGTAAATAAAAGAAGCATGGGTGCAGAATTGGGAGTAGATGTTAAGGTTTTACCTACTTTATCCTTACAAGGAGTGGCGAGCTGGGGAGAATATAAGTATACCAATAATCCCAATGTATACATTTCTTCTGATGTAATGGCAGCGCCGTATGCAAACTTAGGTACTGCATATATAAAAGATTTCAAAGTTGGAGGAACTGCTCAGAAAGCTTTTTCAGCAGGCTTCAGGTATAACTCTCCAAAATACTGGTGGTTTGGCGGAAGTTGGAACTATCTTGATGATAACAATCTTGATCCTTCTGCCATTCTCAGAACAAATGAATTTATTCAAAACAATAATAGCAGTACCCCATTTGTAAATCTAGATGATCCTAAAATAGAGCGGTATATGCAGCAGGTAAAACTTCCTTCTTCATTTTTCTTAAATGCAAACGTGGGAAAATCATGGATTATCGGGAAATATTATGTATTGATTTCGGGATCGGTTAACAATATCCTTGATAATACAAAGTACATCACCGGTGGTTTTGAACAGATCCGAAGTGCCAATGGCAATGTAGACTTTGAGAATGATTACAACAGTAAATATCCCAATTTTGCTCCTAAATATTGGTACACGCAGGGGCGTTCTTACTTTGTGAATCTTCAGGTAAGATTTTAATACAACAATTAATCTTTAGAAATATAAAAAAATGAATATAAAAAACTTCTTAAAAATCGGCTTGGGTGTAGCTTTATTAGGAGGCACCCAGATTTCCTGCATTCATGATGATAAATGGGATGCTCCTGAAATTGTGTGCAATAATAAATTCAACGCCCCTACCATGACGATGGCAGAGTTTGTGGCATTATGCCCTGCGTCAGGGGTATACACAATTCCTGCTCAAGATGCTTCAAATCCTGAAGTTATTTTTGACGGCTATGTCGTTTCTTCCGATGCCAATGGAAACTTTTATAAAACAATTTCTTTCCAGGATAAGCCGGAGAACCCGACGGTTGGTCTGGTTGTGGGTATCAACAAATCTTTAAATTATGCAGATTTCCCTGTAGGAGCACATATCAGAATAAGAGCAAACGGAATGCTTATCGGTAAATCTGCAGGCGTTATCACGCTCGGGGTTACTGATCCCGATTTTGCAATCGGAAGGATTCCGGAATCAATTATCAGCAGATATATTGCCGGGGTTTGTAATGGTAACGGACTGGATATAGCTACTATTGTTCCAAGGGAACTGAGCCTGGCAGATATTAAAAATGATAAATATATCAATACGCTGGTTAAAGTAAAAAATGTACAATTTGTCGATGGCGAAGTAGGGTTGAAGCTTATGAATACTGATGCCTCAGGAAACTTTACAGATACAGACCGGCATATTGTAGATGTGTACGGAACCCAGGCTACCATCAGAACAGATGGATTCTTTAAGCCGTCTTACCAGATTCCGGATAAAAGTGGAGATATTACATTTGTAGTAAGCAAATACAATAGCTCGTTCCA
Organism: uncultured Chryseobacterium sp.; assembly: GCA_913778275.1. Next base: position 147,517 of record CAJYWN010000005.1, on the reverse strand, counting down.
AAATGTCATCAGAGGAATCAGTGATATTGATTTTAAAAACCCGAGATTAACCCCGGCTACCCTTATTTTAAATGAGTCCTTTGCAAATTTAACGGCCAACGCGTGGACTGCTTATAATGTTTCCGGCAACCAGGTTTGGGGAACAACAAATTTTGGTAATCCTGCTCCTTCTGCTTACATCAGTGGACTAGGTGCTGTAAATGAAGACTGGCTGATTTCAAAACCTCTTTCCTTGGCAGGGGCTACTACGGCAAAACTTTATTTTGAAAGTGATGTGAGATATGCAGGAAATCCTCTGCAAGTATTAATTACTACAGACGCATATGCTGGCGGAAATCCAAACACTTTAAACTGGACTCCTCTTAATGCTTTTGTTGATACGGATATTGCTTCTTTTGGAGGATTTGTAGGTTCAGGACTCGTAGACCTTACACCTTACCTTAATCAGAATATAAGAATTGCATTCAAGTATACCAACCCTTCTACATCAGTTGCCAGTGCTGTAGAAATTGATAATGTTAAAGTTTTTAAAACACCGTAGTAACTATCGGCAATTTTAAGAAAAACTTATTTAGCTTATTATGCACCTTGAAATGTGAAATATTCATTTCAAGGTTTTTTATTTGTATAAAAATATTATTTTTATGTAAATAATAATATTTGATCAATGTAATGAGTATCCCGGAAGCCTTACTTTGAGCGATAACATTTCAGGCACATAAAAAAAACCACCGCATCTGCAGTGGCATATTACTATAACGTTTTAAATTAAAAAGAAACCTCATTTACTTCTTTTCCCCGCTGGAAATTCATGGTCCTCTGATTGCCTTTATATGCAATGTTTACAAGGTTGATCTGCTTCGGAAAAGCGCTGAGGAGTATTGTATTTTTAATTCTTAAGGTATTAATGTCTGAAACGCCCCCCGTCTCAAAATATACCCATACTGTTTCTCCACTTACCTGACTTCCGGTGAAAGTTACCGTTTTCGGAGAGCCATTAACATACACATCAAAGTTGTTATTTACATATTTTTTTACTTCTGCCTCAAAGCCTGCGGTATTAGGATTTATCTTAATAGCGTCGGAAATATGGTTTGTATTCATTTTTGTAGTGAACTTCAATGTTTTGCTTCCTTCAATATAGTCTACTTTTGTCATTGAAGAGAAAAAGTCTACATTCATGAAACTCATTAACACAAAAAGTGTTAAGATTGCTGATACATAAAAATAATTTTTCATCTTAAATAATAAATTTACAATCATGATTGTTTATTAAAGGTGACAAATAATATGCCAATTAAAAGTTCACATTTACAGAATACTTATCATAAAATGCCTTGATATGTGCCACCGCTTCATCGGCAGTATCTACCACGCGATAAAGGTCGAGATCTGCCACATTGATCATATTTTCTTTAAGCAAGGTTGCTTTAAACCAATCCAGCAAACCGCTCCAAAATTCAGAACCCACCAAGACAATCGGGAATTTTCCGATCTTGTTGGTCTGTATTAATGTTAATGCCTCCGTAAATTCGTCCAGTGTACCAAATCCTCCGGGCATTACAACAAAACCTTGCGAATATTTCACAAACATCACTTTTCTCACGAAGAAGTAGTCGAAGTTCATAGAGTAAGATTTATTGATATACGGATTAAAATGCTGTTCAAAAGGAAGATCAATATTAAGTCCGATAGACTTTCCCTGCGCATTGAAGGCACCTTTGTTCCCCGCTTCCATAATGCCGGGCCCGCCACCGGTAATAATTCCGAAGCCAAGTTTTGTAATTTTTTCTGCAATCTCCACCGCCATTTTATAATATTTGCTTTGGGGTTTTAATCTTGCAGATCCGAAAATAGAAACGCACGGACCAATTTTAGCCAGCTTCTCATAGCCGTCCACAAATTCAGCCATTACCTTAAAGACCATCCAGCTGTCTTTGGTGATGGTTTCGTCCCACGTTTTCTGGCGCAGGCTGTTCTGCAGTCTCGTTTCGTTATTATCAAATTCAGGATTTACCAAACTTTCATCCCTGGTTCCTTCAATTCCCATTGCAAATTATTTAAAATATTTTTCGGCTACCGCTATGGATTCCGGTTTTCCTACATCGATCAAAATGCTGTTGTGTACAAATCCGTGAATCTGTTCTGTCTGCATCAGATCAAGATATTCTTCCATAACGGAAAACTTACCCGTTCTTTTTATTTTTTCAAACATGAGAGGGTTGATGCAGTGAATGCCACTGAAAGCTAATGCCTTAAATCCTTTATTGAATTCTGCAAGCCTTTGTTCGCCGGTCTGCACATTAAGCCATCCTCTTAAGATCATCTCATCATTGAAAAGCAGTTTTCTTGAACTTTCTCTGTCTGAAACGGCTAATGTAGCAAAATCTTTTATCTTTTTGTGGTATTCTACAAATTCTGTAATATTCAGATCGGTAAGAATATCGGCATTCATAATCAGAAAATCTTCTCCATGATCGAGGAATTTTCTAGCAAAAATTAAGCCGCCTCCCGTTTCCAGCAGTTCTTCAGACTCATCTGAGATTTCAATTTTACACCCGAAATTATCATTCTGGTTTAAAAAATCAACTATTTGGTTTCCAAAATGATGAATGTTGATGACGAAATCATTAATCCCAAAATTTTTTAAGTAGGTAATATTTCTTTCCAGAAGCGGAATGTCATTCACTTTTGCCAATGCTTTCGGATGGTGTTCGGTAAACGGTTTTAGTCGGGTGCCTTTCCCGGCAGCAAAAATTAAAGCTTTCATTATTTATAATTGATAAGTGATGAATGATGATTGATATCTATAAACAGGATTAAAGATCATTTATAAACTATCGCTTATCATTTATGAATTAAGTTGATGCTGTTCATCGTGGTGAAGGCTTATTTCTACCTTCTCACCATATTTTTCCTCAATAAAATGGGCTATTTTTATGGCTGAATATACAGACCTGTGCTGTCCTCCCGTACACCCGAAATTGATCTGTAAGTTTTCAAATCCTCTTTCCAGGTAATTGTCTATGTTGATAGAAATGAGACTTTTAATAAGATCTAAAAATTTAGGCATATCGGTTTTTGTTTCAAGGAATTCCTGAACTCCGATATCATTTCCGGTCTGGATTTTATATTCTTCAATTCTTCCGGGGTTCAGGATGCCACGGCAGTCAAAGGTAAAACCGCCGCCGTTGCCCGTTGTATCTTTCGGGATGCCTCCTTTTTTATAGGAAAAGCTATGTATGTCGATGTGTAGCATTTCTATTTTTAATTTATTACTATTTAACCATTAAGGTTTTGTTTATTTTTTTGTCATTCCGTAGGAATCTAAGTTCTACCTTAAAAAATCCTTCGACTGCTTCGCGCTCAGGATGACATCGTCGATTTTCAAAATAATTTCAATTAATGTCAATCTGAGCTTGTCGAAGGCTATTTTTAATTTAATAGCTCCTCAATTTTTAACCGTGTTTTCGGCAGGTTGAGCTGTTTTATTACTTTTTTAAGTTCGGGATAATCTTCCATGTTTTCCCAACTGTCTGCAAACGATATGATATTTTCTATTCCTTTTTCAATACTTGATATGAAATGTGTTTTTCTTTGGATTAAACCTCTGAAGCCGTATGCTCCGAGTACTTGCAGAAAACGCATTAATTGAAGTGGTTCTACAGATTCTCTAAGCTTGAGTTTTATCTTTTCATCTTTAAACTGATTAATATAAAGATCAAGCATCATATTTTTAAACTCTTCTGCAAAATTGGCTTTTGCCTGAAACAGAAAAGAGATCACATCATACATGAGCGGTCCTTTCATCGCAGACTGATAATCAATGAATGAAACCGAATTTAAATCATTGACCATGATATTCCTGGACTGGAAATCGCGGATCATTAAGCCTTTCGGCTGAAGGCTCTCTATTAATGAAGCTATCTTTTTGAATTCTTTCAGTAAGGAAGATTTGTGGTATTCCAGCTCCAGGACATCGGCCACAAAGTTTTTAAAGTAGTAAAGATCATGAATGACAGGAAGCTCATCGTAATTTTCGTATTCAAAAGCTTTTCCGAAATCAATTTTGTCCTGCGTAAGAATCTGTAATTGATAGAGCTTTTCCAAAGTCTGTTGAACCAAAGCTTTTACATTTTCCGATAAACCTTCTATTGCGATAATATCCGAAAGAGTGTTTTTTCCCAGATATTCCTGGATATACATTTTCCGGTCTTCAGAAACAGCAAAAATAGCAGGGGTATTGAGCTTTAAATCCGAGAATATTGTTGAGTAATACAAAAAACTTTCATTTTCTGCTAGATTTTCATTGTAGGTTATAATATACTCTTTGTCGGTTTTAGCAAAAAAATTTACTCTCGCAGAGCCGCTTTGAGCTAATGTGATAAACTCAGAAGGTTTTTTTCCTGTAGTATTTTCAAAAAACTGTTTTGCGTATTCAACATTCATAGACGAAACAAATATAGTAAATTACCGCCTAATTTTTATCTTTGTTACATGTTAAAGGATTTTAAACCGGCTTTATACATTTTGTTGCGCTTCGTTATCGTGTACGTAGTGTTACTGCTGGTGTATCAATACTACCTGAACAGTTTCCGGCATGAAGGTCTTGATCCTTTTTCTCGCTTCATTGCAGAACAGGTGCGGCATATCCAGAATGGTTTGGGATATCCTACACAGCTTTATAATGATGTAAAAGGCGAGCAGGTGTATTTCTATGTAAGAAATTTTTATCCTACCCGGATGGTGGAAGGATGTAATGCGATGTCAGTCATGATTCTTTTTACAGCATTTATCTTCGCCTTCTATAAAGGCCCTAAAACTTTCATTTTTTTGTTGGCGGGGCTTATTGTGCTTTATATAATGAATCTGTTCAGAATTGTAGCTTTGAATATAGTAATGATTGATTACAAGCAGTATGGAAAGGCTTTTCATGATTTTATTTTCCCGGCAGTGATATACGGAGCCGTTGTGCTTCTCTGGCTCATCTGGATAAAATTCTTTGCTTTAAAAAATGAAAATTCTTAGCTTGCTTTTAGTTGTCTCGGGACTTGCCGGTCTGATAGGTGTTCGCTTATTTGAAGACAGGCTCTTTTATGATCCTTTTCTGAATTACTTTCATGAAGCAGATAAAAATACATCCTTTCCCGATTTTGAATGGGGAAAACTGATTGCCGGACACCTGCTCAGGTTTTTTTTAAATTTGTTTTTTTCCTGTCTGATCGTTCAGTTCTGGTTTAAAAATAAACAATGGACGCTTCAGGGAGCGATTTTGATCATCATTGTTTTTGTAATCACGTTTCCGATTTACCTGTACTGTATTGCCGACAGGTTTGAAACAGGCTATCTTTTTTCTTTTTACATGAGAAGGTTTGTCATACAGCCTTTACTTTTGCTGCTGATCATTCCCATGTTTTATTACCGTAGAAGAGTGATAGAGCAGAATGAAAAAGATAAATAATAAGATAGGTGAAGTCTGCTGATAATTGTTTCCGACATTATTCAGCAGTATGTTTATCTACACAGGTTACATTTTCCGGAGTCCAGATTACTCTTTTTACAAAATCCTTTTCGCGAACGGGGCAGTCTGCGATCTGGCAGATCGGGCAGGAGATCGGTTTACAGTCGTCCATATGAAAATTAAATTCTACACTCCTTTTTGTATTTTTAGCAAGGAGAATAATCATTTTTTCCATTTCATTGTGTGCATCGCGAAGGCTGTAATACCACGGGAGCGTAATATGGGCATCAATATGAAGATTGGCGCCAAACTGCTGGATTTTCATGTTGTGAACATCGATCCATTCCGTACGGCGGTTTTCTTCCAGGACTTTAATAATCTGATTTAATAGATCCGGATCTTGTTCATCCATAATTCCGCTTAGCGACTTGCGGATAATTTTATAGCCTATAAAAATGATGTACAAACCGAATATCAGCGCTACAACGGAATCCAGCCAGTAAATTTTAGTGAGATATACCACTATTAAACTGATTACCACGCCCAATGTTGTAATCGTATCGGACTGAAGATGTTTTCCGGATGAGATCAGGACGTGTGAGTTGGCATGCTTTCCCTTTTTAATGGAGATATATCCTAAAAGATAATTAATAACTGCAGTTGCGGCAATAATGGCAATTCCCCAGTCGAGTTTTTGAAGAATTTTCCCGGTAATCAAACTGTTGATTCCTTCATAGATGATCATAATACCGGCTATGGCAATGAGAGCTCCTTCAATTCCGGACGTTACAAACTCTACTTTGCCGTGTCCGTACGGATGGTCTTCGTCCTTAGGTTTCGCCGCTAAATAAAGGGAATACAGTCCCATAAAGGCACTGATGACATTAACAATGCTTTCCATCGCGTCGGAAAAAACCGCGTCTGAACTTGTGAGCTTCCAGGCTATTATTTTTCCTATAAAAAGAATGATTCCAAAAACGGCAATAAGCTTCTGAAAGGCTAATTTATCTTTATTATTATTTTTCTGAATGTTCATAGGTTTGATAAAAAAAAGAATCTCAATTCTGAGACTCTTTTTCTGTTTGTTAGTTTATACTAAGTTGTGTGCTGCAAGATATTCTGCGATCTGTACTGCGTTGGTTGCAGCGCCTTTCCGCAGGTTGTCTGCCACAATCCAGAGATTCAGGGTCTTAGGCTGCGAGAGATCCCGTCTTATTCTTCCCACGAAAACTTCGTCTTTTCCTTCGGAATAGAGCGGCATAGGATATTCGTTATTTTTAACGTTGTCTACTACTACAACACCTGGCGTTTCGGATAAGATTTTTCTTACTTCATCCAGATCAAATTCATTTTCAAACTCGATATTTACACTTTCCGAGTGGCCTCCCTGAACCGGAACACGCACTGCAGTAGCCGTAAGATTGAAAGTATCATCTCCTAAAATTTTCTTAGGTTCTTTCATCAGCTTGATCTCTTCTTTGGTATAATCGTCATCTGCAAAAACATCGCAGTGAGGAAGAGCATTTTTGAAGATCTGATAAGGATAAACTTTGGCAATGGTTTCATCTCCGCTGATCTCGGAATTCAGCTGATCTACTGCTGCTTTACCGGTGCCGGTTACAGATTGGTAGGTAGAAACGATTACTCTTTTCAGATCATATTTTTTATTTAAAGGCCCCAAAACCATTACCAGCTGAATGGTAGAGCAGTTTGGGTTGGCAATAATTTTATCTTCTTTTGTTAAAACATTTGCATTAATTTCCGGAACGACAAGCTTTTTATCGGGATCCATTCTCCATGCAGAAGAGTTATCGATTACGGTTGTGCCTGCTTCAGCAAAAAGCGGAGCAAACTCGAGCGATGTAGCACCGCCGGCAGAGAAGATGGCAATATCAGGTTTGGCAGCTATAGCGTCTTTCATGCTTACAATCGTAAATTCTTCCTGTTTATACTTCACCTTCTTACCTACAGATTTTTCGGATGCTACCGGGATTAATTCTGTGACAGGGAAGTTTCTCTCCTCGAGAACTTTAAGCATAACTTGTCCAACCATTCCTGTTGAACCTACTACAGCTACTTTCATTGATTTAATTAAAAATTATTTATGTTAATATATTATGCCCCGAAGACTCTTGCCCACGGGAACGCGAATGCAAATAAACCTACCGCGATCAGTCCTATAATCACCACTCCTAAAGAGAGGGTAGGGTTGGTTTTTACTTTTTTGTTAACGATCGTCATTAAAACGGCGGCAATCAGCATAGAAAACGGATGTTCTACATACTGGAACCTTGCATAAGAATCACTCATTAAGGTGCCTGAATCCAAAGCTGCTTTAAAGCCGGGAGAAAAAATTAGCAGCAAGGCTATTCCCACTAGAAACTGAACATGAAAGAAAATCATCGTAAAAAGTGTTGTTTTCTTTAAGAATTTATTCACTTTACCACTATAGCCAAACATTACTGTTAAAAGGGCAATCGTAAATAAAGCGACTAAAACCAATTCTAAGTACCCAAAGCCTTTATGGGCGTTAAGGAAAATTTTGTAAAAATCCATATCCTAATTTTTTCTTTTTTAAGTATACAAAGATAACAAAAATCCCGGCTTTTCGCCGGGATTGATATTGAGAAAATCTAATTTATATTTATTAGAAGTTAAAAGAAAGATTGGCTGCCCAAGTTCTTCCAAATCCGAAGAATACTCTGTTGCCGTCAGCAATTCCTTTATACATTCTTCCTGCCTGCTCATAAGTTTTACCTTTATCAGGATCATTATTAGCAGTTATGGTATCACTACCAAAAATATTCGTAGCTCCATCAGAAATATACGTAGTATCCAACAAGTTGTAAATGTTAAATCCAACAGTAAAATACTGATCCTGATTTCTTAATCTGATTTTGTAAGAAGCTCCTACATCAAAAAGGTTGAAATCCGGTAATTTAAGTGTCCCTCTTTCCTGATTTGCCTGATTCATGAATGTCTGCGCATCAATAGTAGAGTAAACTTCTCCAACATATCTCCATGTTCCATACACATTAAGATCTTTTACAGGCTTTATTGTTGCTCCTAAAGATGCAGTAAGTTGCGGGATACTGTTGTTGTTGCTTCCACCTACTTTTACACCATCAAGGTATAATGTTGTATTTGCAGCTCCATCGATAGGGTTGTTGTTATCATCAAAGTTTGTACCTGTCGCGTTTCCTTTGTATTTGTAATCGCCTACAGAGATCATTCCGTTGATATCAAGGAAAGAAGCAGGTTTATATACTCCGTCAAATTCTACTCCCATATGGAGCTGTGTGATTCCATTAATCTCAGTATAACCGTTTACAATGCTGGTGCCTGTAGGAGATGTTGCATCTGGAATTTGGAATTGGATGTTTGATCTTCTCAACCATCTGTCGGACCATTCAGTTCTATATAAATTGACATTAAAGCTCAATTTAGGAGATCTGAATCCGTAACCTATTTCTGTAGAAAATACTTTTTCATTAGTCAGGTTAGGGTTAAGTAGTTGCTGGTTATTTGGATAAACCGCATTTAAGAACGGCTGTCTACTATAGTATCCAATGTTTGCAAAAACATTGTGGTACTGATTGATATTATAGTTTGCGCCTCCTTTAATATTATATCCGATAATATCTTTAAATCCGGTCTTTGTGTTTACCGTTTGTCCTTTAAGAGTACTTCCGTCTTTTACAAAATTATCAATTCTTTGATAACTTTGATTTGATACTGATCCTTGTAAGAATGCAGATAATTTATCATTTGTATATTCAATCTGACCAAATCCGCTGTACCATAAAACCTCTCCGTCATTACTATAGCCTATTTGTTCGTTAAGTGGGGCAGTAGATCCTCCGAAAGGATTCCAGGATAATTTTTTATAATCGTAAACTTTATTTACCACGTAAGGTGCAACATTTGCATTTCCTCCTTCTTTATAGCCTGTAGCTCCATATAGATCGGACGCTACCTGATAATGGTAACCATAGTAATATCTGTCATCTGTACCTACAGAAAAATTCCAGTTTTCATTAATTTTATGTTGGAAATTTGCTAAGATACCATACCAGTTATGAGAATTGATGCTTGCTCTTCTGATAAGAGTTCCTCCGTTTGCAGCATTTGGAGCATAAGGGTTTACAGCAGCATTTGCTGCAAATACAGCATCGTAGTTAAAATGACCTGTGTTATCATAAAAGCTCGTTAAAGATTTCCCTCCAACTCTTCCAAGATCACCTGTTCCTCCACCTCTACCATTAGACATGTAAAGTACTGTACTTAATTTTGACTTTTCACTCATAGTCCAGTCCCAGTTTACCATCATAACAGGTTTAGCATAGTAATTGGACCTGTTTGCTAATGCTACCTTCTCGCCATTTGGAGCTGTATAGTATCCGAAATCTGAGTTGTATTGTCTGTATGGAGTACCGTCTTTATCAGGGTTATATGTTATATAGTTTCCTATTGTTGGAGCAAATGTTCTCTGATCATGCCATTGTGGTGCAGAAGTCAATGTAAATTGGAAATTGTGTTTTTTATTGGGCTCCCAACCTAATGCAAAATAATAAGCATATGCCTCAAAATCCGTATTTTCAATATATGTTCCTCCTGAGATTCTGCTCATTAAAATTGAAGAAGACCATCCTTTATCGGATTTTCCTGTATTATAGGCAAATGAAGTTTTTAAGTAGTCATTGTTACCAACTCCTAATCTTACAACTCCACCTTTTTTCATGTCAGCAGAACGAGTAAGGTAGTTAATTGTTCCTCCAACAGAAGCAATAGCTAGTTTCGATGAACCCAAACCTCTTTGTGTTTGAATAGTGCTAGTTACATCTTGTAAACCCGTCCAGTTAGAAAAGTATACAGTACCACCTTCCATATCATTTACCGGCATACCGTTTACCATTACAGCGATGTTTCTTGATTCGAAACCTCTCATAGTAATACTTCCATCTCCAAAACCACCGCCTGATTTTGTAGCGTATACTGAAGGTGTGGTGTTTAAGATCTCGGTAATTTCTTGATTTCCTAATCTTTCTATAATCTGTGCCGCTTTAATAGTTGATGCAGCAACCGGTGTCTTTCTATCCTTTGCTATATCTGTTACACCTTGTAAAATTACCTCCTCAATATCTTTGGATCTTGTGTCTTTTACAGTATCCTGAACCTGTTGAGCGTAATAAACACTAGCTGTAGATAGCGTAATAGCTACAGTTAGTATTGATTTGTTGATTAATTTCATAATCGTTAGTAATAGTTAGATTTAAATTTTCTGCAAAATTCGGGAAATAAAATTTAACTAATATTAACTTTATGTTAATTTTTACTCAATCTTAATAAGCTCTATTTTTCTGATTTACAATGTATTGAATAATATTTGAAATATCATATGAAAAAAATCACATTATTGAATTTTTAACAAAACATATTTATTTTTATTAAAAATCTAACCCTATTTAACCGCTTTAAGGCTGAGATCCATATTTTCTGCCGAATGGGTAAGCGCTCCTGCGGATATATAAGTAACGCCTGTAGAGGCAATTTCTTTCAGCTGATCACGGGTAATTCCGCCGGACGCTTCGGTTTCGCACGAGCCGTTGACCATCTTTACCGCTTTCTTCATTGTTTTTACATCCATATTATCAAGCATAATTCTGTCAACTTTAGCATTAATAGCTTCACGTACTTCTTCAAGGTTTCTTGTTTCAACCTCAATTTTCAGTTTTTTCTTATTTTTTTTGATATATTCCTTTGCCATTTTTACAGCATTGGTGATGCTTCCGTTATAATCGATGTGATTATCTTTCAGCATGATCATATCATACAATCCATATCGGTGATTGGTTCCGCCACCGATTGCCACTGCCCATTTCTCGCAGATTCTGAAATTCGGGGTTGTTTTCCTGGTGTCAAGAAGCCTGGTTTTGGTGCCGACAAGACGGGAATCCCAGTCATGCGTAAGAGTTGCGATTCCGCTCATTCTCTGCATACAGTTCAATACCAGTCTTTCGGTAGAAAGAATCGATCTTGCACTTCCTGTTACGATAAAAGCGATATCGCCAAATTTTACGGCATCACCATCTTTTACGAAAGTCTCAATTTTGAGGTTCCTGTCAAAAGTTTTAAATATAATTTTGGACAGTTCTACTCCGGCAATAATGCAGTCCTGCTTTACCAGAAGTTTTGCGCTTTGCTCCAGGTCTTTCGGGATCGTTGAAAGGGTAGAGTGATCGCCGTCCTGAATATCCTCTTCCAGTGCATTTTTTATGAATTGTTTTAAAGCTTTATCTGTAACGTATGCGGGTCTTTTCATATTTTAAATTTTAATAGTTGAAGGAAGATCTTTTTCCAAATAAAAGAGCACGAGTTATAAAAAGTAAAAGAATTTTTCCTTTGGTATTGATTTTCAAATATTACACCAGGTCCTTATTATAAAACGCCCCCTTATTTTCCTTCATTTCCATGGATTGGGTAATGATGAGGTGGGCAACAGTCGTTAAGTTTCTCAGTTCCGAAAGCTGAGGAGAAAGAATGGAGTAGTGATAGATTTCATCCACAGCGGCGGCAATTTCCTGATGTTTCTGGAGTGCCATATTCAGACGGCGGTTGCTGCGTACAATCCCTACAAGATCGCTCATCATTTCCTGAAGCTGTTTTCTGAGATAGGAAACAATCACCATTTCATCCATGATTTTCATTCCTTCTTCATTCCACTCCGGAACAGCCTTAAGATCATCGAAATTAAAATAATTTTCATTTAAAAGTTCAACTGTTTTGATGGCTGCGTTGTGTCCGAAAACCAATCCTTCGAGTAATGAATTGGAAGCTAGTCGGTTAGCGCCATGAAGTCCCGAATTGGTACATTCTCCTACTGCAAAAAGATTTCTGATGGAAGACTGTCCGTCTTTATCCACTTCAATACCTCCCATCAGGTAGTGGCAGGCCGGAACTACGGGAATAAGCTGTGTAAAGGGATCAATACCTTCATCTTTACATTTTTTATAAATGTTAGGGAAATGCTCCAAAAATTTTTCATGATTCATTTCACGGCAGTCAAGACCTACATATTCATCCCCTGTGATTTTCATTTCGGCATCAATGGCTCTTGCTACAATATCTCTGGAGGCCAGCTCTTCACGCTCATCATATTTATGCATGAATTTTTCGCCCCTTTTTGTTCGTAATTTGGCCCCATCGCCCCGAACGGCTTCGGAAATCAAAAAGAGCATTCCGTCAATCTTACTGTATAAAGCAGTAGGATGAAACTGGTAATACTGCATATTGGAAACCTTTCCTTTTGCTCTGGCTACAAAAGCAATTCCGTCTCCTGTAGCGATGGTAGGGTTGGTGGTGTTTTTATACACGTGTCCAGCTCCTCCTGTGGCGACCAGCGTTATTTTCGAAGTGATCTTTTTAATTTTTTTAGACTTTTCATCTAAGATATAAGCTCCATAACAGTGGATATCTCCTTCGTTCAGTTCTTTTCCCGGAACATGATGCTGGGTAATGATGTCAATAACATAATGATGGTCGAGAATCTCAATATTGCTGCTTTTATTGGCTGTTTCCAGAAGGGCTCTTTCGATCTCAAAACCCGTAATATCTTTGTGATGTACGATTCGGTTTTCGGTGTGGCCACCTTCTCTTCCTAAAGCAAATTCTCCGTTTTTCATATCGAAGTTGGCACCCCATTCCACAATTTCATTGAATCTTGCAGGAGCTTCCGTTACCACCATTTTTACAACATCGCGTTTGTTTTCGCCGTCTCCGGCACGCATTGTGTCTTCAATATGTTTATCGAAATTGTCATTTTTAGAATCCGTTACTACGGCAAGTCCGCCCTGTGCATATTTGGTATTGCTTTCGTCCTCATCAGATTTTGTTACAATAATTATTTTGGCATCAGGAAGCTGCTCAGAAACTTTAATGGCATAGGAAAGCCCCGAAATCCCGGAACCAATTACTAGTACATCCGCTTTTATCATATCCTTAGTTTAAGACAATTGTCTAAATAATTAAATAAATTTAAACAATTTTTCGTTTGGTTTTCTTACTTTTTTCATGTGCTGGAAATGATCTTCTTCCGAACGGTAGCCTAATGCGAGGGTGACGGTTGCCTTTTCGGCGTCGGGATTTATTTCTAATATTTCTTCGATAAGATCCTGACGGAAGCCTTCCATAGGGCAGGTGTCCACACCTTCAATCGCTGCGGCATACATGAGGTTTGCCAGTACAATGTAAGACTGCTTTTCTGCCCAGTTGAAAATTTCATCCTGAGTTTTTTGGTTAATATGCTGATTGATGCTTTTCCGGAAGAGATCCAGTTTTTCCTCCGGAGTCTCTCTCACTTCCGAAATGTGTCTGAAATATCCGTTGATGTAGCTTTCGTCCAGTATTTTTTTAGAAATAATAACAATCAGATGCGAGCAGGTAGAAATCTGTGAAGGATTGTAAAATGCCGGAATTAGCTTTTCCTTCATTTTCTTAGTTTCCACAATAAGAATTTTATAAGGCTGAAGGCCTAATGAGCTTGCCGATAATTTTCCGGATTCCAGGATATTATGCAGTTTTTCACCGGGAATGATTTCGGTATTGAATTTCTTCACAGAATATCTTCTGCTTAAAGCTTCCAAATAATTCATATGACAAATTTAAGGATTGAAGGTGAATTAATTCGGTTTAAAATAAAATATATCTTTTTAAATTATAATTAATCGAGCTATTTTAGATGAAACCTTGAAGGTTTGGCCAGAAAAAGAACTTCCGGCGGCCTGAAAGGCCGCCGGAAGTTTAAGATAAAGTTATTGATTTAATCCCTGTTTTTTACAAGAACCCATCCTGAGTAGGTAACAGGAGTGTTTTTCTTGTCGTTTTCATTCCATGAAACAGAATACCAATAGCTTCCGGTAGAAACTTTTCTTCCTCCCATGGTTCCGTCCCATCTGTAACGGTTGGTTTTATCGGCTTTATGAATCAGTGCTCCATATCTATCAAAAACATTGAATACAAGATTTTGTTTTCCTGCAAGAGCCGAGTAGTCGATACCGTCATTCACGCCGTCTCCGTTAGGCGTAATCACATTGATGATATTGGGAACAACTACCGTAATATCGATAGGATCGCAGTCGTAGGCATCCTTTACAAAAATTTTCAAATCACCACGCGGAACGTTTTTAAATTCATTGGAATCCTGCCAGTTAATCCCGTCCGTAGAATATTTATAAGGCGCAGTACCTCCGATAGCGTATACCGAAACGACATTATTTGAAATGTCAACATTTGAAATAACAGGCTGTTCAGAAGCATAGACCTTTACCTTTTGAGTAGCAACGCAGTCTCCTGTTTTTAGTTTTACCCAGTATGTGCCGACTCCGACATTGGATATCATCTGGGTTGTTGCGCCTGTACTCCATTCATAGCCAGCGAATCCGGCTCCGGCATCAAGGGTTGTGGTATCTTCCATGCAAATTATTTTGTCCTGCAGAACAGTAGAGAAAACAGGGGGAATTACTTCCAATGTTACTTTGGCGATATCAAAACAGCCAAATGCATTGCTTACTCTGATGTAAACTACGCCGTTCGGAGCGATATAATTTGTTGGATTTAAAATCTCATTGGTTTGATTCTGCGCATCCGTAAAAGAAGGGTAATATTTTTTTGTAATTCCGGTTGACGCTGTAATTACCGGAGCGGCGGTGAGATCAAAATGACCTGTTGAAGGATTGGTTTCCAGGAAGCATGTTCTTAGAGTAGCATCTGTTGTTGTAACGGTAGGAGCTACTTTCAGGGAAATGGTCGCATCATTATTATCACATAAAACTGATGCCGGGTCTTTGATCACTACAGAGATATTGGTGTCTGTGCTGTATTGGTAATTGGCGGGATTAGCTATGGGTGTTCCGCTGCCTGTTACATAATAACTGAAATTATAGTTGCCCGGGGTTGCCGTAAGCTGAGAATTTAATGCCGTTAAATCAACAGTTGCCATTCCGGTAAGGTCCGGACAAATATTTTTTATGATGGCTGCCTGGAGCAAAGGAATTTTATCAACGTAAACTTTTACGTTTTTAATGGAATGTCTTGATCTGTTTCCTCCTGTGGAAGCTGAAAATCCGAAATAGCCCACTGTCATGGCCGCTGCTGTTCCGGATGGAGCAAAAGACTGGTTGCAGATCACATTTCCGTTGATCATAATTTTTACAATCCAGTTTGCGGGAGCGGCAGGATCTACTTCTGCGGTTACCTCTACGTGTTTATAAGCAGTTCCCTGAAAAGGAAGAGTAATATTCATGTCCGGTGAATGGAATGAGCTTCCAGGAATATTAAAATATTCAACATTGTTATTATCGGTAGTATTGGCAACCTGCCCGTAAGCTACATGTACTTTACTCATTACGGCGGTAGTGGTATTGTTGTAAGTGTCAAATCCTACGATAAAACCTACTGCATTTTGTGATACGCCAAGACCTGAACCCAGAACGCTGGCTACCGGCGGATTGGCAAGATACCAGAACGCAATGCCGTCTCCGTTGGCCGTCTGGTTGGAATCCATTCTGAAATCGAATTCCACTCTCCATTTGTCACAATATTTAAGGTTAATCGGCTCATTCAGACGAATCGATCCGGATTGATTGTTCGTATCCGGGGTCAGCTGTACAAAATCGGTATTTACTACGGTAGGAGATACCATCGTCCATCCGTTGGTATTCACAGGGTTACCTGCGAGCTGATAGGTTTGTGAATACAATGTGCTGTGAAAGCATACTGCCAAAATGAAAAATAAGAAAAGATATTTTTTTTTCATATGTAAGAATTATTAGTTTATTGTTTGTAATGTGATTAAATTCATAATGCATCATGACGTCATGATCCTGCTGATAAGAAAACAGAAAAGACTGTCCATTCATAGATGGAAGCTGTTCACTTATCACAAAAAAATAGGCATGAAATTTTAGCCGGATAAGTATTATCAGGAATAGATTAAGAGGTAGTTGTTTTTCTCATAAAAATGAATTTGGTTGTTAAATGCTAAGGTAGGCTCGTCATTTGTGTCTTTATGAGATGTATAGTATATTAGAATAGGAGAATTAAAAAAGACCACTCCGCAAACCGGAGTGATCTCATGTAGTTATTCTCTGTTCTTTACCAATACCCAGCCATTATAAGTAGTCTGTGTATTGTTTTTATCGTTTTCATTCCAGGTGATGGTGTACCAGTAAGTACCGGTAATTACTTTTTTACCGCCGGCTGTTCCATCCCATTTATAATTTCTTAGTTTATCAGCCTGGTAGAGCTTGTTTCCGTATCTGTCAAAGATGGTGAAAACTAGGTTTTTCTTGTAAGCCAGTGCAGAATAATCAATCACATCATTCACATTATCTCCGTTCGGAGTTATGGCGTTTATGAGGTTTGGAACGGTAATCTGTACGTTGATTGGCGTACAGTCATACATATCTTTTACATATACCACCACTTCACCTCTTGCCAATCCGGTGAATACATTTGAATCCTGCCAGTTAACGCCGTCGAGCGAGTATTGGTAAGGCCCTTTTCCTCCTTTTACGTTTACGGTGATGGTATTATTCGTAATATCAATAGTAGCAATAACAGGCTGAGGTGAAGGATTCACCGTTACCATTTGCCTTGTTGTACATCTTCCGGTCTTTAGCTGTACCCAGTACAATCCCGGTGTAACATTCTGAATAGCCTGAGTAGTGGCTCCGGTGCTCCAGAGGTAGGTGTCAAATCCGGGTCCTGCATCCAAAGTTGTTTTATCATCAATACAGATAATCTGGTCTTTCAGCACTGAAGAATATACAGGCGGTAAAACTTTCAGCGTTATTTTTACAATGACGAAACAGCCTGCAAGATTGGTAATTCTTACATATACCGTTGATGAGGTAGCAATATAATTCGTAGGATTCAGAATTTCATTGGTTCCTGCGAGCGCATCAGCTTCCGTTTTATAATATTTCTTTGTTATGCTTGGTGCTGAAGTTACATTTACCTGTGTGAGGTCAAAAGATGCCGTATTAGGAGCACTTTCAATAAAACAAGATTCTACGGTCGCATCATTTGCCGCAATCGGGGGGAAGAATGCCAGTGTGATCGGTGCAGATCCTACACATCCGAGTGGAGTCGTTACTTTTACATAAACGGTTCCTGCGGCAGAAACATAGGTTGTTGGATTTGTAATTTCTATACCTGCATTCAGGTCTGCTAATGTTTTATAATATTTTTTTGTGGATCCTGCGGGTTCGTTTACATTCGCCAGTGTCAGGTTGAAAGTTGCAGAACCTGCATTGTTATTGTTACAGGCGTTAAGCGTAGCAGGCGTCGCTGTAAATGGAGAGAGATTAAGCTGTATCTTTCCGTCAGGATTATCACACAGCAATCCGGAATTATCCTTAACCAGTACCGAAACTGTAGTGTTTGCGCTGAACTGATAATTGGAAGGATTGGTAATCGGTGTCCCAGATACACTGTATGAGAAAGTATAGTTTGCAGGGTTGGTTACAAACTGATTCTGATAACTCGTTAAATTGGCCGTTCCCTGTCCTGTTGACGGGTTCGGACAGAATGTGTCGGTTACTGTTGTCTGGTTAAGTGCTACTTTATCAACATAAACCTTTACGTTTTTAATGGAATGTCTTGATCTGTTTCCTCCTGTGGAAGCTGAAAATCCGAAATAACCCACTGTCATGGCCGCTGCCGTTCCGGATGGAGCAAAAGACTGGTTGCAGATTAAGTTTCCATCAATGGTAATTTTTACAACCCAGTTGGCCGGAGCTGCAGGATCTACCTGTGCAGTTACTTCAACATGTTTATAAGTGGTCCCCTGAAAAGGAAGAGAGGTATTCATATCCGGTGAGTGGAAAGAACTTCCGGCAACATTAAAGAATTCCACATTATTATTGTCGGTAGTATTGGCAACCTGTCCGTAAGCCACATGTACTTTACTCATTACGGCGGTAGTGGTATTATTGTAAGTGTCAAATCCTACGATGAAACCTACTGCATTTTGCGATACACCCAAGCCGGAACCCAATACACTGGCTACCGGCGGATTGGCAAGGTACCAGAACGCAATGCCGTCTCCGTTGGCCGTCTGGTTAGAATCCATCCTGAAATCAAATTCCACCCTCCATTTGTCACAGTATTTAAGATTAATCGGTTCATTGAGACGAATAGATCCGGATTGATTGTTCGTGTCCGGAGTCAGCTGTATAAAATCGGTATTTACCACAGTGGGCGCTACCATCGTCCATCCGGTTGTATTAACAGGAGTTCCTGTAAGCTGATAGGTTTGGGATAAAGCATATTTCGGAAAAAGAAGCAATGCATTTACCAATAAAAATAGGTAGATTTTTTTACTCATTTATTAGACACTTAGATTAGACGTGTCAAAGATATTAAATACTAATCAATAAATATATATTTAATGTTAATTTTACCGGGTTTAATGGTTATTTTATAATAAATAATAAATTATGGAGGGAAATACTGAATGATTTTTTACGGTATTTAGTTTGAATATAAATTAAAATAACGAATTCTTTTCAATGTTTTCAAAGTAAGTATCGATCGCTAAATCAGCTGATGCTGTGGCTGTTACGGCAAGCTTATCGCATAATTCATTCTCAAAATGTCCTGCATGACCTTTGATCCAGTGCATTTTTGGCTTATGCAGATTGTACAGTACCACAAACCTCTGCCAAAGATCGGGATTTTTTACGTTTTTCCAGCCTCTTTTGATCCATCCTGCAATCCAGTTCTGATTGATGGCATCGGCAACATACTTGCTGTCGGTGTAGATATGGATATCGTTTTCGGGAGATTTCAGCTTTTCCAGAGCGGTAATTACGGCGAGAAGCTCCATCCTGTTGTTGGTAGTTTTCCTGAAGCCTTTTGAAAATGTTTTCTGGTAATTTTTTTCAGGCACCCGCATGAGAATTCCATATCCGCCTTTTCCGGGATTTCCGCTGCATGCTCCGTCGGTGTATATTTCTATTTTCATTAAGGTTGAGGCTGGTTAAGATTAAGATTTATGCAAAGATCGTTAATCTAAAATCCTTAGTCTTTATTTTTTAAAAAGGAAAATCGTCATCATCATCAAAATCATTCATGGAAGATCCTGATACCTGGGAATTGTTCGGAAGATCAAATGCTGCTCCCGGCTGAATGGTTGTTTTAATTTTATCAAAACCGCTCGGTTCGCCGGACCCGAAATTAGAAGGATATCCGCCTCCCATTCCTCCGTCAAAAGCGGCTTCAATATCGCCGAATTTCGCAAAATGCTTCAGGAAGGATAAACGTACATCGGCCGTTGCGCCATTTCTATGCTTGGCAATAATAAGCTCAGCCTGGTTTTCAGTTGAGGTTTCCTGGCCTTCTTCGTCATTATCCCAAACCGTGATTTTATAATATTCCGGTCTGAAGATGAATGATACGATATCCGCATCCTGCTCAATAGCTCCCGATTCCCTGAGGTCGGAAAGCTGAGGTCTTTTACCCGGACGTGTTTCCACGCTACGAGAGAGCTGTGAAAGGGCAATTACAGGGACGTTAAGTTCTTTTGCGATTGCTTTCAGTGATCTTGAGATCATGGAAATTTCCTGTTCACGGTTTCCCGTTCCTTTTCCGCCGCCACCGGCTGTCATCAGCTGAAGATAATCGACCATGATCAGTCGTACTCCATGCTGCATTACCAGTCTCCGGCATTTTGCTCGGAAATCGAAGATGGAAAGAGAAGGGGTTTCATCAATATATAAAGGAGCATTTTCCAGTTCAGATACGTTGGAGAAGAGTCTCTGCCATTCTTCATCGTCCAGTGTTCCTTTTCTCAATTTTTCAGAAGAGATTCTTGTTTCGGAGGCGATCATCCTTGTGATAAGCTGTACCGAAGCCATCTCGAGAGAAAACAGGGCCATCGGAATTTTGTGTCCTACCGCAATATTTCTTGCCATGGAAAGAAGAAATGCCGTTTTTCCCATTGCCGGACGTGCTGCAATAATGATAAGGTCGGAATTCTGCCATCCCCCGGTTTCTTTATCCACATCACGGAATCCTGAAGGTACCCCGGAAAGCCCTTCTTTATCTTTTAAAGATTTAATGGTATCAATAGCCTGCTTTACCAATGAATTGGCGGTATCAAAACCTTTCTTGATGGTTCCGTTGGTGATTTCGAAAAATGACTGTTCGGCTTTATCGAGCAATTCAAAAACATCGGTTGACTCTTTGTAAGCTGCATCAATAACGTTCGCCGAAACATTAATTAAACTTCTTAAAATATATTTTTCAAGAATAACGCGAACATGGTATTCAATGTGAGCGGATGAGCTTACTCCCATTGTGAGATCAATAATGTAGCTGTCTCCTCCGGCTAAGTTTAATCTGCCATCTTTCTTCAGATCCTGAATGATGGTCATTAGGTCTACCGGCTGGTTTCCTTCGTACAGTTTTAAAATGGTAGAAAAAATTACCTGATGTCTCGGATCATAAAAAACTTCCGGTGTCAATAAGTCAATAGAGTGGTCAAGACCCTTTTTGTCAATTAAGAAGGTTCCGATCACCAGCCTTTCGAAATCCAGAGCGTTTGGCGGCATTTTTCCGTCAGCAATGGAGAGTTCTTTAGCAAAGTTTCCGTTCGTCAATGAAGATAATGTTTCTTTCTGCGCCATAGTTCTGCAAAGATAGTTTTTTTGAAAAGCAATTAAAAAATAGTATTCAACAATTTATAAACACAACATTGTTAAAATATAATGAGGATAAGGTTTTGTGTTGATGTGCATAAAAAAATCACCCCTTAAAAGAGGTGATTTAAATATTTGATTATTAGATTATTAATTAATCGATGTTTTTTACCAATACCCATCCGCTGTATTTGGTTTCGGTATTGTTTTTGTCATTTTCAGTCCATGTAATCGTGTACCAGTACGTACCGGTTACAATTTTCTTGCCGTTGGAGGTTCCGTCCCACGTATAGTTTCTGATCTTATCAGCACGGTACAGCATATTTCCGTATCGGTCATACACAGTGAAAACTACATTTTTCTTATAAGACAATGCTGAATAGTCTATGTAGTCATTTTTGTTGTCTCCATTCGGTGTAATGGCATTAATAAGATTAGGTACCGTTACCTGAACACTGATAGGATTACAATCGTAAGAATCTTTTACATATACTTTGTTCTCTCCTCTCGGAAGCCCGGTGAATACGTTTGAATCCTGCCAGTTCACTCCGTCAAGAGAATATTGATAAGGTCCTTTTCCTCCGTTTACGGTTATCGTAAATGAATCATTTGTAATTTCAATATTTGTAATAACCGGCTGTGCGGATGCATTTACTATTACCGGCTGTAAAGTCCAGCATTTACCTGTTTTCAGTTTAACCCAGTAAGTACCGGCAGTCACATTAGAAATGGATTGTGTAGTGGCTCCTGTACTCCATTCGTAGGCGTCAAATCCTGGTCCTGCATCCAAAGTGGTTTTATCTTCAATACAGATGATCTTGTCTTTAAGAACTGCAGATGTTACAGGAGGCAAAACTTTAAGGTTGATTTTTGCAATGGCATAACAGCCAGTATCATTAGTTACTTTTACATATACAACACTTGTTGTTGCAATATAAGCGGTAGGATTCAGTATTTCGTTTGTTCCAGCAATGGCATCAGCCTGCGTTTTGTAATATTTTTTACTGGTTCCTGTCTGGGACGTAACATTCGCTTGTGTAAGATCAAAAGAGGCGGTAGTAACAGCCGATTCAATATAGCATGATTCCAGCGTTGCTTCTGTTACAGTAACAACCGGAAGATATTGTAAAGAAATTTCGGATTGTCCCGTACATCCTTGTGGATTAGCTACCCGTACATAAATTGTTTTAGGTGCTGAAGATGTATACGCTGCCGGATTCGTGATTTCATTGGTGCCTGCATTTAGGTCTGCCTGGCTGAGGTAGTATTTCTTTGTAACGCCTCCCGGTGGATATACATTTGCTGCAGTCAGATCAAACAAAGCTGTTCCTGCATTGTTATTATTACATGCCTTAAGTGTAACATTTACTGCCGGAAGAGGAGCAAAAAACTGTAATGAGATTTCCGCATTCCCGTAACACCCTTGGTCTGTAGTTATCTTTACGTATATGGTTTTCGGAGCGGTAGATACATATGTGGCAGGATTGGTAATTTCATTTGTTCCTGCGTTCATGTCTGCCTGAGTTGGATAATATTTTTTTGTAACTCCTGTTGTAGGGGCATATACAACGGCCGTTGTTAAATCAAAAGTACCCGTACCTGAATTGTTGTAATTACACGTAGTAAGCGTAGCATTATTGGTCGTGATATTTCCGGGAACAAATTTAATTGCACCGGTTTGGGTACAGCTGTTGATCGGGTTATTCGGGTTTGCAGGATCCTGATAATGGATGCTGTAATAATAAATCGTTGTACCATTTATCGTAATTGGTGTAGTGATAGGGCTGGCTCCGGTAATGGCATCATTTAAATTGTAATGATACGTAACCTGGAAATTAGGATTCCCATTAATAATTCCAGCGCTCAGTGTACTAAAATTATAAGTAGTAGGAAGCTGGCATTGTACAATTTCATTTGGTCCGCCCGGTGTTGCGCTTGGTGTGCCCGGCGCTACAAAGGGATTTGGAGTTAAGTTAGGATCGGTGAAAGGAGATGCAAGGGTGGCAGTTCCTCCCCAATTTAATGCAAAACCTGTTGTATTCGATGAAAAGTTATCTACAATAAGATAGTAGGTTTCACCTGGCAAAACATCCATGTATTTTACAAAACGGTCTGAAGGGTTACCCAAATTATCGGTACCGGCACCTTCTGACGTATCAAGGGATGTCATGTTAAGTCCTGTAGGGCCTCCGCCTGCAGAAAACGAACATCTTACAGGGATACCCAGTGCTCCGCATTGTACATTAGGACCATAAACAGCCCAGTCATAATCTGTACTTGTACCCGTTGCATTGGGATTGATAACAAAAGTGAGTGTTCCTCCGGTGGCAATGGTAAATTTATACCATACTGAGAAATGTTCGGTTGAAAGACACCCTCCCAGCGGGCTTTCCTGTGTAGCTCCATGTCCGCTTGGTGTATATGACTGTCCTGAATTTCCACAAACCGCAATTGCCGTAACACAGTCCGACTGTGAAAAGATCATTTGTGAGAAAAATAAAATAGTCAGTAGCAGTAATTTCTTCATGAGAAATGATTTTTTTTTATTTTTTTGAATGTATGTGAAAAAAACCGCCTGATAAAGCGGTTTTTTCTTCATGTTGTATTGTTTTATTCTCTATTTTTTACCATTACCCATCCTGAGAACTTGAATGGCGTATTTTTCTTATCGTTTTCGTTCCATGTTACGGTGTACCAATAAGTTCCGGTAGATACTTTTTTCCCTCCGGTGGTTCCGTCCCATTTATAGCCGTTAAGCTTGTCGGCCTGTCCTACTTTTACACCATATCTGTCAAAGATACTTAATACTAAGTTTTGTTTGCCAGCTAATGCGGAATAATCAATCACATCATTTACACCGTCGCCATTCGGGGTAATAACATTTACAAGATTAGGAACCACAACACTGATTGTAATAGGGTCACAGTCGTATCCGTCTTTTACGTATATTGAATTATCTCCTCTCGGAACATTGGTGAAGATGTTAGAATCCTGCCAGTTGATCCCGTCAAGAGAGTATTTGTAAGGAGCGGTTCCACCTACAACATTTATGGTAACGGTATTATTGGCAATGTCAACATTGGAGATAACAGGCTGGTCTGAAGGATAAACTTTTACGGTTTGTTTCGTGACACAATCTCCGGTTTTAAGTTCTACCCAATACGTACCTACAGTAACATTATTAATGGTCTGTGTGGTTGCTCCGGTACTCCACTTATATCCTGCAAAGCCAGGCCCTGCATCAAGCGTTGTAGTATCTTCAATGCAAATAATTTTATCATCAAGGGTATTGGAATACACTGGTGGCAATACGATCAGATTCACTTTAGCAACTCCGTAGCATCCGTTTCCGTCCGTTACTTTTATAAAGACAACTCCAGTCGGAGAAATGTAGGTGCTTGGGCTGGTAATCTGGTTGGTTCCTGCAACAGCATCTGCCAAGGAAGGATAATATGTTTTAACTCCTGATTGGGTAGTTACCGGGGCTAGAGTAAGGTCGAATGAAGCGGTGGCAGGGTTTGTTTCAATGAAACAAGATCTAAGCGTTGCTTCTGTTACCGTTACTACCGGGAAGAAAGCCAATGTAATCTTTGCTATGGCCTTACATCCGAATGAAGATGTCAGTAATACATACACCTCGCCTCCCGCGGAAACGTATTGATATGGGTTGGTAATTTCATTTGTTCCTGCATTAAGATCTGCCAATGTTGGGTAATACTTTCTGGAAATTGTAGGGTCAGGATTAACATTCGCCGTGGTAAGATCAAAAACAGCAGTTCCCTGGTTATTATTGTTACACTTCGTTAAAGTTACATTGGTACCTGTAATCGCTTTTTGTATAAATTTAAATTTTCCGGGAATTCTACACCTGTTGATTGCGGTAGCCGGAGCACCGGGCTCCGTATAGGTAATCGCATAATAATAAGTGTCTGTTGTATTTACCGTAATAGGTGTAGTAATCGGATTATTTCCTGAGATTGCATCATTTTGAGTATAATAATACGACACGTTAAAGTTTGGATTGTTGTTCACAATACCTGCAGTAAGGGTTGTAAAATTAAATACAGCAGGATTTGAACATACTACAACTTCTCTCGGAGAGTTTGGCGTAGGTCCCGGAGTTCCGGGTTCTATAAAAGGATACGGCTGAAATGCGCTGTTAAATGGCGAAACCAGCGTAGCGGTTCCTCCCCATGATAATACGAAACCATTCGCACTTGATGAGAAGTTATCTACAATCAGATAATAGGTTTGTCCGGCCACTACGTTCATAAGGGAACAAAAAGGAGAACCTCCTGCTCCCGCCGTTGTGTTGGTTGCCGTTGTATTAAGTCCTGTAGGTCCGTCTGCTGCGGAATAATTACATCTGATGGGTCCTCCCAGGTTGCTACAGGTAACATTAGGCCCATAAACGGCCCAGTCATAATCGTCACTAAAATTATTTGGATCAATAACAAAAGTTAATGTACCTGAAGTAGCCACTGTAAATGTATACCAAATAGAGAAATGTTCAGTACCTAAACATCCGCCAAGTGTTTCCATTACACTACCCGGTCCTGTAGGTGTGAAGGAAATTGGCGTATTTCCGCAGACCTGTACGTTTCCGCCGCAATCTGAACTGGACTGCGCGAAAATGCTCTGGGAAATTAAAATTAAAAAAATATATAGAGCTTTTTTCATTTTTAGTTGTTTTAAAGTTTTTTAATCCGAAGATTAATTCATAGATGGAATCAGCTGTCTGCCCCAGCTAGGTGCAGTTGAAGACGCGCCTTTGGTCTCAAGTCCCGCCAATGCCTTTTTAAACAACTTTTCGGCATTTTCTTTATTGCCGGCTCTTTCTTCTAATTTAGCTTTAAGAATTGCTAATCTTGGGTTTTCAGGTGACACTGCCTGAGCTTTAGCAATCATTTGCGAAGCAATTTCCAGATTACTCTGAACATCTTTTGCTCCTTTAATGTCTGCTTTCTGAAGAGCGATCAGACCTAATAAAATATCAGTTTCAGCAGTGTTGGTCTTAGAATCTGAAGTGCCGCCATGGGCATATTTTCCGGCCAGGGCACTTAAATTTGATACATCTGCTGATGGAGATTTCTTAAGCTGCAATTCTGCTTTTATATACATTGCTACAGCAGCATAATAATAGGCGTCCCATTTTTCCGACGGTTTCGTAGAAGTAAAGACAGAGAACTTCTGGAAAATGGTTTCATAATCGCTTTCTGTTTTAGCGGTGTTTACCTGCGAAACAGTTTGTTTGAAGTCTTTTTCACTGTACGTTTGTGCCTGTAAGCAAAAGCCTACTACACAAAAACAAATAAGTAGAGTTTTTTTCATGTAGGGGAATTTTATATTACAAATATAAAAAATTATTAATTTTAAATTAAAGTTTTTGAAATAAATTTAATAAATTGATCTTTATGATCTTAATATTGCATTTTTCTTAGTTTTTTGTTTGTCGCTCCAACAACTAAGGCTACCAGTACCGTCATTGTTCCTCCGAAAATTACGGAACGTACAACGCCTAATAATTTGGCCATAAGCCCACTTTCAAACTGCCCCATCTCGTTGCTGGACATGATGAAAATTGAATTGACACTCAATACTCTTCCTCTGATGTTATCAGGGGTTTTTAATTGTACAATTGTACCTCTTATTACAACGGAAATCCCGTCCAGCATTCCGCTCATCATTAAAAACAGGAACGAAAGCCAATACAGCCGCGATAATCCGAAACCGATGATGCACAACCCGAATCCTGTAACCACCGCCAGAAGGATTTTTCCCTGATTCTTTCTCAGCGGAACGATGGATAAAACCGTAATAATGCACATAGATCCAATGTCTGAGGCCGCATTAAGCAGTCCGAAACCCTCCGCGCCCACCTTAAGGATATCGGTTGCATACACCGGGATCATCGCAACGGCACCTCCGAAAAGTACAGCAAACATGTCAAGACAAAGAGCGCCGAGAATTTCTTTTGTTTTTAATATGTAAGAAATGCCCTCATGCATACTTTCTATAACGTTAATATTCTCTTTTTTGTATTCGGAATGTTGTTTATTTAACTGGAAGAAAAATAAGGATGCCAGAAAGATGAGCGCAATAATCACAACTAAAGTCCATCTCACTCCGAAGTAGCCAATGAGAAATCCACCTGCTGCGTGCCCGCAGACAGAGGAAATAAGAAATGTGGCCTGGTTTAAAGTAACGGCATTCGGCAGGTTGTCTTTTTTTACAATTTTAGGAATCATAGAAGGAACAATTGGTCCTATAAAAGCTCTGGCAATACCGGTAAAGAAGATCACTCCGTAGATAAAATAGGTGATTTGATGTCCCGTAAAATGCATTTCTACATTAAAAAAGGCAGGGATAAGTAATAATCCTATCAGAAAAATATAAGTGTAGTTGCAGATCAGGAGTAATCTTTTCTTTTCGTTCATGTCGATTACATGGCCGGCATAGAGTGCGCAGCTTACTGCCGGAATTACCTCCGATAGACCAATAAGGCCGATTGAAAAAGGATCTTTTGTCAGCTGATACACCCACCATCCCAATAAAGTGGCAAGCATCCTGAAAGCAAGAACAATAAAAAATCTTCCCGTAAGAAGATTTCTGAACTCGACATTTTTCAATGTCTGTAACGGGGTAAACGAAATCATCTCACAAAAATAGCCTCAAATATTGATTTAAGGCTATGGGTATGGTATTTTTTTAAATGAAAAATTGTATGGCTCCCGAAAGATAAAATCTATTTTAGTTATCGGCACGGGAAGCACTGATTACTAGTGCTGCAACACCCGCTGCTCCGATGATGGAAGCTCCTATAACGGTTTTTGCTTTTCTGCTGTCTCTCACTGCTGCTACATTAGCCTTAGGGATAGTTACAACTGTACTGTCTTTTTTTCCGGCAGTTCCGATGATATTGTCACCTTCTACATTACGGAATAATATTTTCTTATTTTCTGAACCGTCTCTCATCATTACAGTATATACTCTGCCTGCTTCAAGATTAGAATAATCATTTTTAGCAGTATCCATACTATATTTTGTGGTTGCACAGGATGAAATTACAAATAACGACGTCAATAAAGATGATTTTAAAAGTACAGATGCTTTCATTATTATTTTTTAGTTTTCCAAATTTATAATTTTTTTCGAATATATGTTTTGCGGAATTGAAAAAATATGATTAAAGTTTATAAATTATCAATGAATCTGCAATTTTTCTGTCATTGGCAAGCCGTGGTATTTTGTTTTGCCCGCCAAGCTTTCCCTGTGATTTGGCATATTCCTGAAAAGCGTTTTTCTTTAAACGGGTAATATGGAGCGTTCGGAGAATATTTCCCGAAATAAGATCGTCATAGTAAGTATTGCGTTTCCTCAGTTGCTCGTCCAGTTCATTTTGAAACAGCTCTATGCTTTCAGGTTCTTTTTCAAATTCTATAAACCACTCGTGATAGGGAAGCCCTTCCTGCGGATTCACCTGTGGGGCCAGATGAAATTCGGTAATCTGGGCAGGATATTTCTCTACGGCAGCCTTCATCGCTTCCTCCACTTCAAAAGCGATGACATGCTCACCAAAAGCTGAAGTGAAATGTTTCGTTCTTCCGCTTACCAGAATCCGATGCGGATTTTTATTAATAAATCTCACCACATCACCGATAGAATAGGCCCACAATCCTGAATTCGTAGATAAAATCAGAGCATAATCTTTATTCAATTCAACATCTTTTAAGGTAAGCCTTTTGGCATCCGGCTTACCATATTCTTCCAAAGGAACAAATTCGTAAAATATCCCGTGATCTGTCAACAGCAATAATCCTTCTTTGGTATAATCGTCCTGAAATGCGAAAAAACCTTCCGATGCGGGGAATGTCTGTATGATATCTGCTTTTCCGCCGAGAAGTTCTTCCGTCTTGTCACGGTAGGGTTCGTAGTTTACACCTCCTGTTACGATTAATTGAAGGTTGGGAAAGATCTGTTTGATTTTTTTGCCGTGCTTTTCAACAAGTTTTTCAAAATACATAATCAGCCACGGTGGGATTCCGGAAATAAGGGTCATATTTTCCTTTTCCGTCTCTTCCACAATTTTATCCACCTTAGCTTCCCAGTCTTCCATGATATTGGTTTCCCAGCTCGGAAGTCTGTTTTTTTGCAGGTATTTGGGAATATGGTGGGCTACAATGCCTGAAAGACGGCCTGTATTTATCCCGAAAACCTCTTCAAGCTCAGGACTTCCCTGAAGAAAGATCATTTTACCGTTTACGAAATCAGCATTATTATTTTTAGCGATATAATGAAAAAGAGCACTCTGAGCGCCCTTCACCTGAAACGGCATTCCTTCCTTTGAAATGGGAATATATTTTGAACCGGAAGTCGTACCTGATGTTTTTGCAAAATACTCAGGAACGTCTGTCCAGAGGATATTGGCCTGTCCTTTTTTTACTCTTTCAATATAAGGTTTCAGATCTTCGTAATCTGAAATCTTTACCCTGTTCTGAAAATCGGCTACGGAAGTAATGTTTTCAAAATCATGTTCTCTTCCGAATAGTGTTTTTTTAGCAGTATCTACCAGAGAAAGCAAAAGCTTCTCCTGATTGTACTCAGCGTTTTTCTTAAATTCTTCAGCATCTCGGACATGTTTTTTTGCCCAGAGCAGTGCTATATTTTTCTTGAGGAAGTTTAACATTCTTCAAATTTATAAATAACTGAAGAATCTCTGAAACTTTATCAGCAATATCCAAAAAAAAACCGATGAATGTGTGGTCATCGGTTCTTCGAAATTTGATTATGAAAATAACAACTATTGTTGAGTATTACTTGTTTTCTTTGTACCTCTTATCCGGGGTACCGTCTTTTTTTAATTTTTTGTTTTCCTTGTACCTTTTGTCGGGAGTTCCGTCCTTTTTCATTTTCGCGGCAGCCGGAGCTGCTTCAGCTTTAGCCGGTTTAGCTGCAGGCTTTGCAGGTTTTGCGGCTTGTACAGTTTTTGTAGCCTGATGATGATTGGTTGTAGCTGCCGGAGCAGTCTGCTGAGCGGTTGCAAGGCCAAGGCCAAGTGCGATTGACATTGCGGATAAGAATTTTTTCATAAAGAATTTTTTTCTTGTTTCTAGAATCAAAGGTAGATAAAATTCCGACTGAGAAATCTCAATTTCAGAACCTTAACTAAAGTTTATCACAGCTTAAAAAAATATTAAATACATGACACGTAAATACTATATAAAACAAAACCTGCTTTCCTCAAAAAAGAAAAGCAGGTCCTAACATAATATATAAAAAGTTGGCTATCGCGTACAGTTAGCCGTCCACGATTTACCGTCCTTTACATATAGTATTCTAAGTTCGTTATTATCGATTCTTATGTAAGATGTTGCTGTAGATCCTACCATCACCAACGTGTTATCTCCCTGCTGGTTAAATTCTATTCCATTAAGATCCGGAATCCCGTTGGAGAATGCGAAGTTATATTTTGTTCCACTTGCAATTTTTGTTACAAATACACTTCCGTCATTAGAGTTGATGTTATTGCCCCCGTCTGTGTATCCTACACTACCTCTGTAAGTTCCTGCGAAGAAATCATTGTTGGCAGGATCATCATCGTCGCTGCAAGATGTAATTGTCGTGACTACAAAAAATAGTAGAACGAACATTCCTAAAATTCTGATTGCTTTTTTCATAATAATATTTCTTTAATTTTTGGTAGTCTTAAATTTCCAAACAATGTGCCATTTGGGGAACAGTTGTTTATTTTAACTTTTTATTTAATTTTTTAGCAAAAATTAAGATTTTGGGCTTAAT
Source organism: uncultured Chryseobacterium sp. (assembly GCA_913778275.1). Next base: position 116,557 of record CAJYWN010000005.1, on the reverse strand, counting down.
ATCGCTGTTTTATGAAGAGTTGGCCCGATTCTGGAATGGAAATAAGTCGTATCTTTGTAAAGATCAAACGGTTTCGGAAAACTCCCGAAATCGCTTTTGTCGTTTATATCAATTTTTTATGCAATTAAGAACCATTAGCGAAAAATTCCTTCCGGATTTGCTTCAGAAAGAATTTGGGAAAGAAATTTTCATTCAGCTGGACAACCATCAACATATATCTGTAAAAGGCAGCGCGGGATCTGCCGTTTCAATTTTTGTGGCAGAGCTTTTTCTTACCCGTAAAAAGACTGTTCTTTATATTGTGGATGATAAAGAAGATGCATTGTATGCCAATACGGAAATAGAAGACTTGTTGGGGAAAGATAAGGTGCTGTATTTTCCTGCTACACATCTTGAGCCCTATCAGGTGGAAAAAACACAGAATGCCAACCTGGTTTTAAGAACCGAAGCCATCAATAAAATTACGTCGGGAAAATCTCCTAAAGTGATTGTGGCCTACGCGGGTGCCCTTTCTGAAAAGGTACTTAAAAAGGAAGATTTTAAAGCCATTTCACATCATATAAAAGTTGGCGATCAGCTTGATTTTGATTTTGTTGATGAACTTCTGAACCATTACAATTTCCTGCAGGCCGATTTTGTTTCCGAACCTGGAGAATTTTCGGTAAGAGGTGGGATCGTAGATGTATTCTCTTTCTCTAATGAAAAGCCTTACCGTATCACTTTTTTCGGCAACGAAATTGAAAGCATTAAAACCTTCGATATCGAAACGCAGCTTTCTGTAGATAAGGTTAGTGACTTTCAGTTGGTTTCCAATATGAATTTTACCGTTACCGGAAGCCGGGTATCTCTTCTTCAGCTCTTGCCTAAGGAAAGCATGGTGGTTTCTAAAAACGGGATTATTGGCATGCAGAAACTGAAAACGTTCTATGAAAAGGCATTGGAAAAATATGATGCTCTAAATAAGGATATTGCCCACAGAACGCCTCAGGAACTTTTCATCTCCGATCAGGAATTTTTATTCGATTATAAAAAGTTTACCACGGTAGATTTCGGAAGTGTTTCCATTGAAGGGCTTATTGAGATTCAGGAGATCAAAATAGACCAGATTCCGCAGCCATCCTTTCACAAAAATTTTGAACTGCTGATAGAAGACCTTGAAGAAAAACAGAACGACGGTTTTGATACCTGGATTTCATTTACAGGAGAAAAGCAGAAAGAAAGACTGGAATATATATTTGAAGAACTTGAACATAACCTTCCTTTTAAAAGTTTTAAATCCGAGCTTCACGAAGGGTTTGTAGATCATGACCATAAATTGCTGGTGTACACAGATCATCAGATTTTCGACCGTTATCAGCGCTATAAGGCAAAAAATACTTTTGCAAAATCCGAACAGCTTACCTTAAAGGATTTAATGTCTCTGAAAATCGGGGATTATATTGCCCATATCGATCACGGTATCGGAAAATTCATGGGGCTGGTAAAAGTAAATAACGATGGTAAAATTCAGGAATGTTTTAAACTTACCTATAAAAATGGCGATCTGCTGTATGTAAGCATTCATTCACTTCATAAGATTTCCAAGTACAACGGTCCCGAAGGACGGGAAGTGGTTTTAAGCAAACTCGGATCACCCACCTGGAAATCGTTAAAACAAAAAACAAAAGCAAAAGTAAAGCAGATTGCTTTCGACCTTATAAAATTGTATGCCCAGCGCAAAACCGTAAAAGGTTTTGCCTACAGCCCGGATTCTTACCTGCAGAACGAGCTGGAAGCAAGCTTTATTTATGAAGACACTCCGGATCAGGAAAAAGCAACCATTGATGTAAAAAAAGATATGGAGGCAGATACGGTAATGGACAGGCTTGTCTGCGGAGATGTAGGTTTCGGAAAAACGGAAGTGGCCATCAGGGCGGCGTTCAAAGCGGCGACCGACGGGAAGCAGGTAGCTGTACTGGTGCCTACCACCATTTTGGCTTTCCAGCACTATAGAAGTTTTAAAGAAAGACTTAAGGATTTTCCTGTGAATGTATCTTACATCAACCGTTTCAGAACGGCCAAGCAAAAATCCGAGACTTTGGAAGCGCTTAAAAATGGCAAGGTTGACATTGTTATCGGAACGCATCAGTTGGCGGGAAGTTCTATAAAGTTCAAAGATCTGGGATTGCTGATTATTGATGAAGAGCATAAATTCGGAGTTTCAGTAAAAGATAAGCTGAAAACCCTGAAAAGCAATGTCGATACGCTTACGCTTACCGCCACGCCAATTCCCAGAACTTTACAGTTTTCTTTAATGGCTGCAAGAGACCTTTCGGTCATTAAAACACCACCGCCGAACAGGCAGCCCGTGGAAACACAGTTGGTAGGCTTTAACGAAGAAATCATCCGTGATGCCGTTTCGTATGAGCTTCAGCGTGACGGCCAGGTATATTTTATTAACAACAGAGTTGAGAATCTTAAGGATATCGCTGGATTAATACAGCGCCTGGTTCCGGATGCAAGAGTTATTACCGGACATGGTCAGATGGAGGGGAAGCAGCTGGAGAAAAATGTTCTTGATTTTATGGAAGGAAAGTATGATGTTCTGGTATCTACAACAATTGTGGAAAGTGGGGTGGATGTCCCTAATGCCAATACGATTTTTATTAATGATGCACAGCGTTTCGGGATGGCAGACCTTCATCAAATGAGGGGCAGAGTAGGACGTAGTAACAGGAAAGCATTCTGCTACCTGATTACGCCTCCTTATGATATGATGACCTCTGATGCAAGAAAAAGACTGGAAGCTATTGAGCAGTTTTCCGATTTGGGAAGCGGTTTCCAGATCGCCATGAAAGACCTCGAAATTCGCGGAGCCGGAGATTTACTGGGAGCAGAACAAAGCGGATTTATTAATGAGATGGGGTTTGAAACCTATCAGAAACTGATGCAGGAAGCGCTGGAGGAGCTGAAAGATGATCAGGAATTTGAAAATTTATTCGAAAACGAGGAAGAAAGAAACAAGCTTTTTAAAACAACAAAAGATATTAATATTGATACGGATCTTGAGCTGATGCTGCCGGATTCATATATCTCCAATACGGAAGAAAGATTATTGCTTTACCAAAAACTTGCTGAAATTGATAATGAAAAAAGTCTTGAAAAATTTGAATCAGAATTAAAAGACCGTTTCGGAAATCTGCCCGAAGAAGCAAAAAACTTATTAAAAAGTGTTAGTCTAAAATGGCTTGCATCGCAAATAGGATTTGAAAAAATTGTGATGAAAAACGGAGTGTTTCTTGGATATTTCCCAGGCAATCCCCAGGATAAATTTTATCAGACGGAAAAATTCAGGCATATCATCAATTACCTTACCCAGAATCCGGCTGAAGCACAGCTTAAGGAAAAAACAGGTAAAGAAGGCAATCAGCTGATGATGCGGAAAGATAAAGTACGCAATGTCGATGAGGTAAATTCTCTTCTAAAATCCATGACGAAACCTATTCATTAAGAAGAACTGCTCTCTCTATAACCTGGTGCACTTCTGTTATTTACATATTTTTTGAAAATTATATCCATTCGATGTGATTTTTTCTATATTTGTAATTATGGAAAAAAATAAATGTAAATATCTTACGGGCATCGGGCTTTTTCTTTTTGTGGCTTTTAATGCACAGGTTGGGATTAATACTAAAAATCCTAATGCTGTACTTGATGTGAACGGAGCAACTTTCTTAAGAAAAGAACTAAGGGTAGGAGGTACTTCAGGTCTGGTGGGTAATGCAGGCCTTAATGGCCAGGTTTTGGTTTCTCAGGGTGAAGGTTTGCCTCCTGTTTGGAAATCTTTGAGTGTATCGTTTGTGGAAGAAGGACAGTATAAACTGGTAAATTCATACCTTTCTTCGGATCAGGTAGGCATTTCCAATTTTTCATCAGGTATTGCCGCTGATGGAATCTATCCAAGTAATATAGGGGATGATGTCACCGATATTTCAAAAGGAAAGTGGTCAATAATTGCAGCGCTGGAAAATAATTTTGCCATCAAAAACGGTATAAATAAGCTTAATTATCAATTCCAGACAGGCATTGAGATGAAGGCACCATCGGCAACAACGGCACAGAGCATTACTTTTACCTGTGGAGTTTTCAGGAACGGAAAGCTTGTTGCAGTGCGGCCGGATAAGATCAATTCTAATAATAATTCGGAAAAACAGGGCTTTCAGAATTACATTTTTACACTCAATTATTCCGAACAGAATGTTCCGGTGGGAAATCATAAAGTAGAGGTAGCGTGCCGTAAGATTGATTCATCCAATCTGAATTCTGAATTTACAATAGGAAGAAATATATCAAACAGCAACACAAATTCCAATGCCTTTACTTTAGAATCTGTCTTTAAAATAGATGTCTTTGAATATATAACCTATTAATTTTATTATGAAAAAAGCAGTTACATTATTATTATCTGTCATAGGAGTTTTAATTTGTGCGCAAGTGGGGATTAAAACACAATTACCTAAATCAATTCTTGATGTAAATGGTGATATAAACCTGAGGGGAAAATTAGCTGTATTCAACAGCAACAATCAACTTTCTTCAGGATCCAATGATCAGATTCTTGTTTCCCGGGGTGAAGGATATTCTCCAATCTGGAAGACCTTACGAATTCCTGATTATGAACAAAACAAATTTTATCTTATCTACAGCAATTCCTTTTCAGACAGGACAGGGATAAAATTTACCTCGTCCGAAGAATCAACGAATGGAGCTACCATATCTACTTCACTTGTGAAAAATGTAAACATTAATACATTAAACCTGTTCAGAAAAATTTCATCATTATCTCAGCCTTTTACTTTATACAGCGCCCAGAGTAAATTGTATTTTCAGTTTGAAACGGTAGTGCAGGCAGACTTTCCGGCAAACGGGAACCCCGATATTTCAATAGATTATGCATGCGGGATTTTTGTTGACGATAAGCTGGTTAATTTAAGACAGAGAAATCTGAAGGCCAGCAACGCATCCAATACATTTATCACCCATAATCAGATTGGAATTGCAGAAAACCTTGCGAAAGGCAACCATACGGTTAGTGTAGCATGTGCACGGCTAAAATCTTATAACTCTGCTGCAACCCTGGGAATCGGTATTAATGTGGCTACAAACATCGACAGCTTTATTGCCCAGTCTTCATTAAGAGTGGATGCTTATGAAGTTCCTGAAGTATTCAATACCATAACAAACTAAATCATGAAGAATATATTTACTACTCTATCCTTCCTATTTTCGCTATACCTGCATTCACAGGTGGGCATCAATACCTCAAGTCCCGTAACAACTCTCGATATCAATGGTGATTTGAACATAAAAAATGAGCTGAGAGTGGGAGGTACAAATACAGTAAAAGGTACCGCCGGTATAGCTGGAACAATATTTCATAATAATTCTGCTTTATCAGTGAATGACTGGAAAGATATAAAAATCGCAGACGGGCAAGGCAGTATGTCTGTTTTCTCAATCAATACAGTAACAGATCAGACGGGAGCAACCTTCAGCGGAGCAAACGGATCTACTAGTCCCTATGCAGAAAACTCTGTGATTACCAATGTATGGACAGTACTTCCAGGCACCCAGGATACATTTTCCATAAGCCAGGTGACAAATAAAGTGGTATTTACATTTCAGACAACCGCACAAAAAACAGGAAATGGCAGTTCTTCTTCTGGATTTGCCTGCGGTATTTTTCTGGATGATATATTGAAAGCTGTAAGAACAGATGTAGTGCTGGGTGCTGACGGATCCTATAAAATTTTCAATCTTAATGCAACACTTACTAATATTACCCCTAAAAACAATTATTCGGTAAAAGTGGCCTGCACAAAAAGAAATCTAAATTCAGGAACATTAGGAATAGGTACTCCTGTTAATACAACTTTCCTTAATGCAGCAATGGCCAATTCGGTGTTTACAACGTCTGTATTACAGCCATATTAATTTAATTGAGATTATTCAAAATGTAAAAAAAAAGGTATTTTTAGATCTTTAGTTTATTATTTATATTGAAATTTAGCTTTACGGTTAAAGAAAATCAATTATATTTGAAAGCTTAAAAAATTAATAACGTATGATAAAAAAGTACTTCATTTCATCTCTTGCTCTTTTAACTTTAAACTTTTCTTTTTCATGTGATAATACCACAGAGGATCCACCCAATCAAAATAAAAATAATGCAGGTGCAACAAGCATTACCGGCCCAAGGATTTTGAGCAAAATTACCAGCGGGAATCTTGATTTGGAAGAATATATTACGAATGCGGGGATTCTTTCTCAGGTATTTATAAGAGATGCAGGAAGCAATAATACCATTACTGCCACCGTTACGTACTCGGGTACTAAAATTTCTAAAATCAGATACCTGGATAATGTAAATCCGCATGTGATCGATCATACTTACAACCTTAGCTATACTTCCGGAAAATTATCAGAAATGACAATGGATCAGGCCCTGGTTTCTACTATAAACCATAGCGATTTCACGGTTTATTATGATGCAAACGGACAATTATACAGAATTGTGGAAAAGAAAAAAATGGGAGGCAGCAGCACCTATACCCATTATGTTGAAAATAAATTCACCTTTGCTGCCGGCAATGTTGCAAAGCTTGATAATACAGCAATGCTGATGAACGGTGGAAATCCGGATCCTTCAACATCCACTGCGATGTCATATGCTTATGATAATTACGATAATAAAATAAATCCATACACCACTTTACCAAAAGAGTATTTCATGGTTACCGGAACTTTATTCCCTATTAATTTTAATGCACTTTCATCTAATAATACCGGAAAAATTACCCTGATTAGTGCGGGTGCGCCTCAAACCAGCGTGCCAAAATCCTACTTATATGATCCTCAGAATTATCCGGTATCGGATCCGGGGCAGATTGTGAAATATATATACAAACCTTTATAAGTAGATTTTATGTTTATTGGTTTTATTTGAAAAGCAATAAAAACATGATTTTTATTCAAAAAAAAACTATATTTGTGGAAAAATAAATAATCCCACCTTGGAATGAAAAAACTTTTTTATTTTGTTTTGCTTTTAGTAGGTATTTCTGCAGTTCATTCTTGTAAAGACTTATCGGATGAAGACGGAAATCCGCTGCTTGATATCAACAATAACACCGGACTTAATGGTGCACGTGCATTGTACAGAGAAATTACAGATGCCGATACACTTGCAACATATTATTACAATGGACTTCAGGTATCGAAAGTAATTACTAGAAAGGCATCAATAACCGATGTACAGTATAGTGGTGATAAAATAAGCAGAGTGACCTTTAAAGGCTTTCTTGATTCAGACAATAACGGTACGCCTGATGCAGACAGTACTTCATACGAACAGCAATTTACTTATGGTAATACAGGAAGACTGGAAATTATTTCTGAAAACCGTTCCGTATACAACAGAACTGCTCCTGTACCACCATCCACAACTCCGGGACCGTGGGTGATCCTTAGAAAATCAAAAACAATCTATAACCTTACATACAATTCTACCACTTCAAAACTGGCTAAGATCGTTATGCAAACAGGAAATGAGGCAATAGGTGTTCCTTTTGCATACAGTAATTATTCAGAAACTACCTATGAATATTCAGGAGATAATGTAGCAAAAGTAATAAGAAGTTATGGACCTGTCGCAGGAGGTGTATTCGGTGCTGTAACTTCAAAATACGGCTATGAATACTCCAATTATGATGCCCAGATAAATCCGTTTACTCTGCTGCCGATGGCTTACAAGATTTCCAGATTATTATCTACCGAACAAAATGATTTTGAAAGCTGGATCCTGTCTCCAAACAGTCCTGAAAGAAAATCTGTTGCCGATCTTATGCAGCCTGTGCCGGTACCTGTAGTTGTTTCTACAAATTATAACTATGATGCTCAGACGTATATGAGAAAAGGATATGGCGTAAATTACATTTACAAACCATTATAAAATAATCATCTTTAAATTATTAAACTCAATCTTTGACAGGTTGAGTTTTTTGTTTTTAATACTTAATTTTGCAAAAAAATTTCTCAATGAAATATTTGATAGTAGGCCTGGGAAACAAAGGCGCGGAGTACGAAAACACACGCCACAATATAGGTTTTAAAGTAGCCGATAAAATCGCTGAAGCATTGGAAGCTCCTTTTAACAGTACAAACTTCGGATGGATGGCAGACGGAAAATATAAAGGAAGAAGAGTGCTGGTTTTAAAACCGGATACCTATATGAACCTTTCCGGAAACGCTGTAAGATACTGGATGCAGAAAGAAAACATTCCGTTGGAAAATGTATTGATTGTAACGGATGACCTTGCCCTTCCTTTTGGTACCTTAAGAATGAAAGGAAAAGGATCTGATGCAGGACACAACGGACTCAAGAATATTAATGAAGTTCTTCAGACGCAGAATTATGCACGGCTTCGTTTCGGGATTTCGGCAGACTTTTCCGAAGGCCGACAGGTAGATTATGTTCTCGGCACATGGAATGAAGAAGAAAATACAGCTCTTCCCGAAAGAATAGAAAAATTTTCCAAAGCAAGTCTCTCTTTTGTGTTTGCAGGAATTAATAATACCATGTCGGCTTTTAATGGGAAATAACACAGCGAGTTGTTTTACAGCATGTTATCTTTTATATACGGTAATATCCGTCACTATCTTTTTCTCAAGAAAATTCTTTTCATTGGGGGTAAAACGGTAATTATGTTCCTGTTCAAAAAACTCAAGCGGGGTGGTTGCGGAATCATCTGCCTTCCATTTGATGATCATTATCACATTGTTCCCGGAATTGATGTCTTTATCAGAAAATGAGAAAGAAGTACTCGGAAGAGGATTATTGATATCTTCTCTAAACTCGGACTTCGCTTTTTTAAACTGCATCTGAATCATATCTTTTAGCAGAAGAGAAAAGGGTTTTCCGATATATTTTTCTTTGTTCGTTTCAAACTTTTTTGCATAAGCCAGCGTATCTGTTATGGATTTTTTACCGGAAATTTGCTGAGATTTGAAAAAACCGTTCATTAAAATAAGAAATACGGTAAAGAATATTTTTATTGATGCAGACATGATTGACCTTCTGATTTTTACCATTCAAAAGTAAGAATTTCAAAATAAACCCGGTAATCTGTTTCTCAAAATAGTTCCTGGAGATAAAATTAAAGGCCATCGAAATTGATGGCCTTGTGATGTACTTTTAAAATGTAATTTCCAATCTATCTAAGTATAACCTGTTTTTTTAATTCCTTCAGTCTCCTGACTAAAGTATATGTCTGCCTATAACCAGCTTACAGCACCGGTTTCTACATCGTAATTAGCGCCTACAATTTTAATTTTGCCTTCCTCCTCAAGCTTTCTGAGTGTTGAGCTCTGCTTACGGATATCTTCAATAGCACTTTTAACATTTTGATGGTTTAATCTCTCTAAAAGATGGCTGTTTTTTGATGAACGCTCTTCTCCGTCTTCCATTACCTGCTTTATGATTGGATCAAAATGGTTGATAAGGTGGTTCAGGTTGTCCATTCCCAATCCTTCGATCTGTGCGGAATCAAGTCCGCCTTTCAGGGCTCCGCATTTGGTATGCCCCAGTACAACCACCAGCTTGGAACCGGCTACGTTACATCCGAACTCCATAGAACCCAGAATATCCTGATTCACAAAATTTCCGGCAATTCTGATGCTGAAAATATCTCCAAGACCCTGATCGAAGATAAGTTCTGCAGAAGTACGGCTGTCTATGCAGCTCAAAACCACGGCAAACGGCCACTGTCCTTCCCGGGTAGCATTTACCTGCTCCAAAAGGTCTCTGTTGGCTTTTAGGTTATTGACAAATCTCTGGTTTCCTTCCTTTAAAAACTCTAACGCTTTTTCCGGGGTGATGGTAGACTGAGTTTCGTAAGTGTGTGCTTTCATATAATCTGTTTATATTTTTAAAGTTAAAAAAATTATTAAAATGAGCTTACATTGCTCGTTTATGGGTGACTACAATATGAGAATTTTCGTCTCTTTCATAGTCTCTGTATGAGGTTTTGAACCCTAAGAGTTCTACATTGATGTCTTCTTCTTTGGCCCGGATATTGGCAAAATCCTGGATCATCTCCAAAACATCGGTGGCGATATAAGAGGTTCCTCTTGCGTCAATAGTAACGGTAGAGTTCGGTTTTATATTTTTCAATGTTTTTTTTATGGCGGCCTTATTCAGAAACGAAACTTCCTCAGCCAGCTTCATTGTTATTTCGTCTGCATCGTCAAGCTTCTCCCTGCTCAGATAATATGCTCTTTTCATATTTCCCTGAAGGATATAAAAGACTGAAATGGCAAGTCCTATTCCCACTCCTTTCAGCAAATCCGTTGCCACAACAGCAATTACCGTTGCTACAAAAGGAATGAACTGGAATTTCCCCAATTGCCAGAAATGCTTGAAGGTGGCTGGTTTTGCCAGTTTGTATCCCACCATAATCAAAACCGCAGCCAGCGTTGAAAGTGGAATAAGATTTAAAATAACCGGGATTGATAAAACACAAATTAACAGAAGGATCCCGTGGATAATGGTTGACATTTTTGATGTTGCTCCCGCATTGGCATTTGCTGAGCTTCGGACCACCACAGACGTCATTGGAAGCCCGCCAATAAATGAGCTTACCAGATTTCCTATTCCCTGTGCTTTTAATTCCAGATTCGTATCTGTAATTCTTCGTTGTACATCCAGCCTGTCGGAAGCTTCAATACAAAGCAGCGTTTCAATAGATGCTACAATAGCAATTGTTGCCCCTGCAATCCATACTTTCGGATTCATAAATCCATTGAAATCCGGGGTAGTAATCAGGTTTTTAAAATCGTCAAGCGACTGTGGAACGGGAAGAGATACAAGATGCTGCTTTTCTATAGCCAGCGAACTGCTTGTTATTTTAAAAATTTCATTCAGAACGATACCGGTTACCACTGCAACAAGGGCACCAGGAAGCATCTTTATTCTCTTCAGAAAGTGCACTCTGTCCCAGATGATTAAAATAGATATGGAAACCAGCGTTACAATAATTGCTCCCGGCTGAATGGCTCCGAACAATTCCGAAAAATATCCGAAGTTCAGTCCGTTATCAAAGATCGACTGATGGCCTTCATAATCCTTATCGAACCCCAAAGCGTGCGGAATCTGTTTTAAAATAATAATAATCCCGATGGCTGCAAGCATTCCTTCAATAACGTTATTCGGAAAGTAATTGGAAATACTTCCCGCTCTTACGAAGCCTAAAAACAACTGGATAATCCCGGCAATAATTCCGGCACAAAGAAAAATATTGAATGCACCGAGATCGGTAATCGCCGTCAGTACAATAGCTGTTAATCCGGCGGCCGGACCTGATACCGAAATGTTGGAATTACTGATAGAACCTATGACGAGACCTCCAACGATACCCGCGATAATTCCTGATAACGGTGGAGCTCCCGAAGCAAGGGCAATCCCTAAACAAAGGGGAAGCGCTACTAAAAAGACAACGAGCCCGGAAGGGAAATTTTCCTTTATTCCTCCTATTAATGATGTTTTTTTCATGATGATAACTGCTGTGAATAGAACTGATGTATTCTGCTTAGAATAAATCAATTACAAGAAATTGAAAATTTAATTTAATAATAGAGCATGAGCATTCAATATCAGAGATGATATGAATAACGATCAAAAATTGACTATAATAAATTAAGCTTCCGGAGGCGGAGAAAATATGGATAGCAGGGGTGATAGATGAAAGGAATCGTCTACCGGGACAAAAGATTTTTCTTCGAGAGAGGGCTCGAAAAACTTCAGATAATCAAATACATCCAAAGTTTTTGGAAGGGTTTTTTCGTAAACAATAAAAGATGACGGGTGAGAGTGCGGTTCTTCCTCGTTGATTACAACATTCGTTCTTGTGAGATCCCAGCCCAATACCGAAGCAATACCCGGTAAAGCCGTGAAGTTCAGGAAAAACAGTAATGTAATAATACTCCAGAGTTTCATTTCACTTTTTTTAAGAAAAACTATTTGGTCTTTCTGCTCATCACCCAGTCGGAACCCGTAAGGTTATAGATTTTCTGGATGTCTTTAAGGATTTTTTCAAAATCAATTTCCAGATCAATAATCTTACCTGTCCTGAGGTCAAACACCCAGCCGTGAACAACAGGATACTCCTCAAGGATGTACCTTTCCTGTACACAGGCCATTTTAATGACGTTAATGCACTGCTCCTGAACATTAAGCTCAACAAGCCTGTCATACCGCCGGTTTTCATCTTCAATAGAATCCAGCTCGCTTTGATGAAGTCTGTAAACATCACGGATGTTTCTAAGCCATGGATTCAGCAGTCCGAGATCTTCGGGCGTCATGGCTGCTTTTACACCGCCGCAGTTGTAATGGCCGCAGACAATAATGTGCTTTACTTTCAGGTGCTCTACAGCGTATTGGATAACGGCTGTGGAACTCATGTCCAGTGTATTCACAATATTTGCAATATTTCTGTGGACAAAAACTTCGCCGGGTTTTGCTCCCATCAGCTCTTCTGCAGTTGCCCTGCTATCTGAACATCCAATGTACAGATAATCGGGATTCTGGGCCTTTGCAAGATCGTGAAAGAATTCAGGATTGTCTGCCAGCTTTGACTCTACCCATTTTTTATTGTTTTCAAAAATAACCTGATACGATTGTGACATAATTGATTGATTGATTGATTATTTATTTCGTGTAAATTATTTTTAAAATCAATAGACTAAATCAATAATAACACAAAAATAGAATTTTTACTGATAAAGCAAGGGGTTTTAACAAAGTTTAATATTAAAATATGCTTAAAATCATCTGAGTTCATTTTTCTATTTTAAAATTATTGCATTTCCGCCTAAAATTAAAACAACGTAAAATTACAAAGTCTAAACCAGAATATGGTATGCAGAACAAAAAATTCGGGAATTATATAATATAAAATTTACATTGCTAATGTGAAAGTTTATTTTTAAATGAACATTTGGAGCAGATAAAAATGCATAAAGTTTTTTAATCCGGCAGTTTGCTGTAATCCATACTTTTCATTTCTAAATTCAAATATTTATTTCCCTCACTTTTATAATGAGCCGGAGGTTCAAGACCCATGTATTTCATAATCAAGGGATAGATATAGGTTGTCTGTGTCTGCAAATTTTCCCGGCCTGTAATTCTGTAAGCAGATGGTACTTTGTTACCGAACCATATAAAAAAAGGGACCTGGGTGGATTCTTTAGAGTCTATATGCAGCAGCTTATCTCCGTGTACTTTTAAACCATGATCAGACACATAAATCACAACGGAATTTGTCTTTTTAAGTATATTAAAAATGCTTCCGAGGACATAGTCCGTATATTTTACAGAACTGTCATAACAATTCAATCCTTCGAAATTCCAGCCGGAGGGTAATCTGTTGCAGGGATTCGGGTGGCTTCCCATGATATGAAGAACTATAAATTTATCTTCCTGGGTTTTAATAACATTTTTAAGTTCGGGAACGATCACCTCATCATATCCATTGATCCATTTTTTATTGTCAGATAACGAAGCTATGGCGGTAATGCCTCGGGCGCTGGCCTGTGTACTGAGCCAGAAAGAATTGTACCCGATTTGGTTGGCAAGATTGATAACGTTGTAAGAAAGCTTATCAAACCGATCTTTGTACTCATCAGGATGAATGCTGGACAACATCAGCGGAACGCTCAGGTTGGTAATTCCTGCGGGAGAAACGGCATTGTTGAAAACCATCATATTTTCAGCTTGCTGATCTGTATAAGGAGTCGTTTTTTTTCCGTAGCCGTATAATGACATATTCTGCTTTCTTTCGGATTCACCGATGATCAGAATTACATTTTCTATTCCCGGCTGTATTTTTTTGACGTTGAATATGGGTTTGTTTTTTTTTATGTTATTGATGTCATCCTGAATTTTCATTGCTGTCGTAAAATCGGATAAATGATAATACACATTTTTAATCATTTTTCCACCTCCCTTATTGCTGATATACCGGTGTTTAAGATAAAAAGCAAATGGCATAATAATCCAGAACAAAGCGATAATAACAAATTTAGTATTACATGTAACGATATTGTTTTTCAGGTAACTGACTGAATACAATAACATCCCAAAAAAAATCAAAAACAAAATGGCAGGCAGAATAAACATATAAGACATGCTGAAAGCTTCATCCGTATTTGTTTCCAAAATACTGATCGCCATTCCCACATTAAATCCGGAATGATAAACAAAAAAGCAAGATATTGAAATCAGAAAGTTGATACTGAGAAATAGGCAAAGTATGAATGATATTACAGAGGTATATCTGTTTTTAAAAAGGAGTGCATTAAAAACAAGAAAAGAGCAGAACATGATTCCGTATTCCAGAATATTTCTGGTGCTTTCAAACCATTCTTTACCGGAAAACTTTTGGAAAATATAGGGAAAAGAAAGCAGAAAACCCGTAAGATATAGTATAATAACGAGTATTGGAATTATTTTTTTTAACATGATATTGTGTTTTATAAAGAGTTTGTATATACGCTATACCTTCCGGTTAATGTAACCTTCTGTAGCATTTGCTGTCGGAATGATTTTGGCGGGATTTCCAAGAACAACAGAATGTGGAGGAACATCAAAATTTACATACGAATTGGGAACAATCAGAACATTATTTCCGATGGTGACTGCTCCAACGATAACGGCATTAGCACCAATCCATACCTCATCGCCGATAACGGGAGAACCTTCATTTTTGCCGCGGTTCTGCTGTCCGATCGTAACGCCCTGGGCAATATTGCAGTTCTTTCCGATAATCGTATCCGGGTTAATGACCAGGCTTCCCCAATGGCCAAGATAAAGACCTTCTCCAATCTGTGTCTCGGGATAGATCTGGAAACCATACTTAATCTGGTAATGCCGCAAAACCATTCTCCAGAATATATTTAAAAAAGTTGTTTTCTTATATTTCTGGGCCATCCTTAGAATATAAACAAAATGAAGATTAGGATTGATGCATTTTTTCCAGATTTCAAATCCGGAGAGCCAATTTCCGCTTTCCCGGTAAAAATCTTTCTGAATGATCGAATGATCTGCCATGATACGTATTTTTAAACTTCGTCAATGATTTGTTGAAGGTGTTCCACCGATTTTTCTAAAGTGAAGGGAAGTTCGGTTTGTTTAATTTTCCTTTTATACTCTTCAGCTAAATTTTTATCGGTGAGAAACTTTTTCATTCCCTCATAAATTCCTTCCTCAGAGTTGGGGGTAATATTCCCCAGTCTGCCGTCCTGCAGAAGATCCCTTATTCCGGAAACATCGGTTGCAGAAACGGGTTTGTTGAAGATCAATGCTTCCGCAATAACCGTAGGGAAGCCTTCGTACCTTGATGACAAAACATAAAAATCCGCTTTTTTCAGATAAGGATATGGATTGCTGGTGAAACCTAACATTCTCGCCGTTCCCTGAACCCCGAGCTTATTAAGCTGATCCTGAATATTCTCAAAATCATAGCCGTCACCGATGATTAGCAGCTGATGTTTCAGTCCTTCATCAATCAGTTTTTTATGAACATTCAGCAGCCGGTCATAGCCTTTCTGGGGAAAGATGGTACCTATGGAGATAAACGTGGGAATATTGTCGGAAAAAGGATAATCATGAGTTTCAGCTTCTGCTTTTCTCAGCGTATCGTTCCGGTCGATCGGGTTAAATATTTTAATAACTGCCGCTTTCTCATTTTCGTTCTTTGCCAGACCAAACATGCCCTCCCGGATTTTGTCGGAAATCACCAGAATTCGGTCAAACCTGAAAAACTCCCGAATCACATTTGCTGTATAACCTTTTATGCTAAAAATATCGTTATGTACCCAGATGATTTTTTTTGAATTTTTCTGTGGGCTTGAAAGTATTTCTTTATAAAGACCATGAATTCCTGCGATCTCCACGTCATATTTTTTATTTTTTAAAATAAACCTGTAGAGCAGAAAAGGAAACCAAAGGAACATTTTTTCATAAAGAACCCTGAAAGCTTTTATGGGAATGTCTTTAGGCCTGTTGGTAGTGATCATTTCTCCTTTTTTAAGATAAAGAAGATTAACCCAGGGCGGAACTTCCTGTAGATACAGCCCGGAATACAGGTTCAGCAGAAGATCAACTTCATATTTATCGGGAGAAAGGTTTTTCAGAAAATTAACCAAGACTTTTTCTGCGCCGCCGTGACGCAGTGAGCCTATTCGAATGAGGATTTTTTTCTTTTTCAATTCTTTTTTATCTTTTTTGTGTTTTATAAGAGCTAAGTTATTTAATTTTTCTCGCTTTTTTATACTTATGAGGAAGATTTTCTTTAATATAGGCATCAAGTTTTTTCCTGTCCTTTTCCAGTTCCCGAGGATAGTAGGGATTATTTTTTAAAACAATATCACCATAATCTTCAATCGTACAGAGAAACTGAGCAGGGTTTCCGATAAATACAGTGTTATCCGGCATAGACTGTGATAATACGGAATTGGCTCCCAAAATACAGTTATTCCCGATCTGTACATCCTGCATGATCACACAGTTCAGCCCAATGGTGCAGTTGTTTCCGATTTTTATTCTTCCCATGATTCTGGCATCTTCATAGCCGGGAAGCTTTCTCAATAAGGTAGTTGTTCCTCCGTGATTCACAAACCTGACACCGGCTGCAATATTGACGTGGTCTCCTATTTCAATAAGGTAGGGTTCTGTTCCGAAAAAAACCTTATCGGGCATGTTAAAATTTAGGCCCACTTTCATGCCTCTGTATTTTGCAGCTTCAAGGCTGGCCCTGTTGAGAAGGGAATGATAGAGGGCGTATGTTTTTATTAAAATTCTAAATAAAAAAATCATCATAAGTGTACATTTGTTTTGTTACATTTGCAAAGAAAGAAAATTTATTAACACGATGAAAATTTCGAAAATAGAATTTTATCTTCCTCAGTCTGTGCTGACTAATGAAGATCTCGAAAAATTGTTCCCGGAATGGAGTTCGGAAAGAATCCATGAAAAAGTAGGAATTTCGCAACGCCATATTTCTTCGGATACTGAAACGGTTCTGGACATGGCGGTAAAGTCTTCAGAAAAAATTTTTGAGACCTACGATCGTAATAAAGTTGATTTTATTCTATTCTGCACCCAAAGCCCGGATTATTTTCTGCCTACCACAGCCTGCCTCCTTCAGGACCGCCTGAAACTGAGGAAAAATATCGGTGCTATTGATTTTAACCTGGGATGCTCAGGATTCGTCTACGGACTGGCCTTTGCCAAAGGACTGATCACAGCCGGAATCGCCAAAAGTATTCTTCTGGTGACTTCAGAAACCTATACCAAACATATTCACCCGGATGATAAAGGAAACCGGAGCATATTCGGGGATGCTTCCGCATCGGCTATTATTGAAAAAACCGAAAGTTCCCGCGATTATCAGTTCTGCCTGGGAACGGACGGTAGCGGAGCAGAAAATTTGATCGTGAAGAAAGGCGCTTTCAGAAAAGATTTCGAACTCAATCCCGAACATGAATTTAATCCTGAAAATATATACATGAACGGTCCGGAAATTTTTAATTTTACTATTGAAAATATCCCGGGGCTGGTAAAAGAGACGTTGGAAGTAAACGGAATGGAAATGGATGATATTGACCATTTTGTTTTTCATCAGGCTAATTCTTTTATGCTCAATTACCTGCGGAAAAAAACAAAAATTCCGGCGGAGAAATTCTATATTGATATGGAAAAAACGGGGAACACCGTGTCTGCAACCATTCCTATTGCCCTCAAGAATATGATGGATAAAGGAATGGTAAATAAAGGAGATAAAATTCTGATGGCCGGTTTCGGGGTAGGATATTCCTGGGGAGCTACCATCATGGAAATGTAAACACAAATTTTAAAAAATTTATACCAATGAAAACATCTGTTTTTTTACAAAAGCTTCAGGAAGAGCTTGAAGAAGATGAAACTTTAACCCCTGAAACCAACCTGAAATCTTTGGAAAGCTATGATTCTATAAGCTTGCTTACCATTATTGCTTTCGTAGACGAAAACTTCAGTAAGAAAATCGAAACCAGACATTTTAAGGATATAGAGACGGTTTCGGATCTTATGAATGTTATCGGGAAAGAAAATTTCAACGAGTAATGGATCCTTTTTCATTACAAAATAAGGTGATCCTTATTACAGGCGCTTCTTCCGGCATTGGAAGAAGCTGTTCTGTAGAATGCAGTAAAAGGGGTGCAGATCTGATTCTTATGGGAAGAAATTATAATGAACTAATGAAAACCGTATCCCTGCTGGATCCCAAAAGTAAGGCTGAAGTTATTGCAGAGGATATCACCCAAACTGAGCACCTGGAAGCCATGATAGCGGATAAAGTTCTGATTTCAGGTAAAATATCAGGATTTATACATTGTGCGGGAATCGAAAAAACACTGCCGCTAAAAAAGCACAGTTCCAAATTGTACCGCGATATATTTGAGGTCAACGTTATAGCCGGATTTGAAATTGCCAAAATTTTATCCTTAAAGAAATATAAAGATGAAACATCCAGTTTTGTATTTATTTCTTCTGTTGCCGGAATAGTGGGAGAGCCTGGTAAAGCAGCCTATTCAGCCAGTAAGGGAGCTGTCGTTTCCGGAGTGCGTTCTTTGGCGATGGAGCTCGCGAGAAGTAATATCCGTGTCAACAGCATAAGCCCGGCAATGGTAAACACCCCAATTTTACAAAAGATGTTTGAAGCTATCGGTGAAGAGGCCTCTTTAGAAATTATAAAAAAACATCCGCTGGGAATAGGTAATCCTGAAGATGTAGCCAATGCCTGCATTTTTTTGCTTTGTGATGCTTCAGGATGGATTACCGGAACCAACCTGGTGGTTGATGGCGGATATTCTGCGCATTAATCATCTTTGCAGAGTGTTATAATCATTTCTTCAATCCTGTTAAATATTTTTTGATTATCAAACTGGCTTTCAATGTCTGTGAGATTTTCCCTGATTTGGGCAACAAGGCCGGAATCGGTAAGAAAGGTTCTCATAGCGGAATACATCTCATCTGTTTTATAACTGATGAGGTATCCTGTTTTGTGGTCTTCGATCATTAATCCTACATCTCCCACATGGGTAGCGATGATGGGTTTTTGGAGGATTAATGCTTCCGCAATTACCAAAGGCCATGCTTCTGATTCTGAAGGAAGGATGAAATAATCCGCCTTTCTGATGTAAGGATATGGATTCATCTGATTCCCTTTTAGAATAAAGGTTTTTTCAAGATTGTGTTTAGCGGCTTGGGATGACAGGTTCTTCATCTCATCACCATCACCGATGATGATAATACTGTGGTGAAATCCTTCATCTATAAGTCTTTTATGAGCTTCAATAAGTTTGTGGTAGCCTTTTCTTGAATGCAGTCTTCCGATGGAAACAAAAACGGGCCCTTCCGGAAAACGATCCGGTTCTTCCTGCGCCTTATGTTTGATTTCCTCAACGGGGATAGGATTGATGATCACACTTTCTGGTGGATAATTGAGATCGGGATAATAATGATGCATCATGTCTTTAATCTTATGGGAACAATAAACCATATGATCAAAACGTGGGAAACTATTTAAAATATTGGGTACCAAAGGCTGGAATTTCGGGACATTGATTTCGGAATGGAACCACCCGATTTTCTTTGATTTTTTATTTGTAGAATTGAGTATGGAATCGTAATCCCTGTAATCCATACCAATTTCCACGTCAAAAGCATCATCGATGAGGCGGTCGATAATAGCAGGATTGGCTTTTAATTTTTTTAGTTTTACTCTTCTCGCTACAAGCTGAATTTTCTTCAGCAGAAGATTATCGGAAAAATCTTCTTTTCCGTCGGTAAGGTAGATTTTTCTTACATGCCCGGGAATTTCATCACGCAGCTCGCCCTGGTTGAGGGTGAGGCATACGGTCATTTCAAATTTTTCAGGATCAAGATTATTGAGCAGACCCAAAAGCACTTTTTCTACACCTCCCATTTCCATAGAACGGTGTCTGAACAATATTTTAATTTTTTTTTCTGACATTATCCGAAAATTGATTGTAAGGTGATCTGTATTTTTTTTCTGAGGCGAAAGGGCATTTGATGCTGGTATTGCAGCAGGTCAAAAATCTCATCCGCATTGGTATATTGATCGGGAATTTTTTTTCCGTTGATTACTGAAAGATTTCTACGTTTCATTGTGTTGAAGATCACTTGGGCAAAATACTCATGAGATTTCTTTTTATTTTCATTTTGTGAAATTCCTCCTTCATGTGTTCGGTACAGGTAATTGGTTTCGTTGATGAACTGTACTTTTCCTTTTTCATAGATCTTAAGATAAAGATCCTGGTCTTCGCCTATTTTTAAATCCGGATTCATCTTTTCGGTTTTCTCATAAACGGCTTTTCTGAAGGCTACAAAATGTGCAATCTGAATGGGAAAGTTGAAGAAATAAGGATTTCCGTTCGGCACCTGCATCGCAGATCTGAATGGTGCAATAGGCTTAAGATGTTGATCGCAGGTCATAAATCTGGAGTAAGTAAGGACAATGTTTTTTTTCTGCCTAAATACTTCCATGCATCTCTGAATAGCGGTTGGTGTAATGGCGTCATCCGGATCCACAAATCCGCAGACTTCCCCTTCAGCAAGCTCAATCAGTCTGCTCTTTGTAACGCCTACCCCGGAATTTTTATCATTTTCAAAAAATCTGAATCTTGAATCCCCTGAAATGATTTCCTGAATCTTTTTCTTTTCGGTTTCGGGGGAAGCATCATCTAAAATAACTGCTTCCCAGTCTGTATATGTCTGCTGAAGTATACTTTCATAACAATCTCTGAAAAACCGGGCATTGTTGTAGTGTGCAATAAGGATGGAAAACTTCATGACTGTTCTTTTAGCATTAAATCCTGACGGTTGACTACGGTTGTATTGGAGGGTATATCTTTGTAAACTACACATCCTGCTCCAATGATACAATTGTCGCCTATGGTAACTCCCTTTAATACAGTGACATTGCTTCCAAGCCAGCAGTTGCTGCCGATTGTGATGGGCGCTTTGGTAAAATCCGAATGGAATAGTTTAAACTCCGGTTCTGTTTGATAGGCGTGGTTGTGATCATACAGCTTTACATTTTCTCCGAATAATGTATTGTTGCCAATAGAAATGCTGTGCAGGCAGTTGATGGAGCAGAAGTTATTCATGAAAAAATGATCTCCGATTTCTAAAATGGCATTTTTTTCTACAAGGATATGTACATAATTTCTGAAAACGGCAGCATTTCCGATCGTTACATTCTTAACATTTTTATGCAGTACGAATTGGTCATTAATGCCCAGCCTTATTTCTTTGAAAGAAACATGAGGATGTTTTTTAAGAAGAGAAATCTGGTTTCTTCTCTGTATTTTTGCTAAAATATCATAAAGCATAATGAATTTTTTTTCACATTTGTTGAATACAAATATAATTTGTTTTACATAATAATTAAGAATAAATCTTATTTTTGTGCCTTAAAATTAACACTTTATATCAAAAAAGCCTTTGGATCCGAAGTGCTGGATTGATAGAGTAAAGCATGTTGCGATTCTGTGAAGATTAGTCAGATTACATTTACCCGTTTTGTCGCTGCCATGGCGATCGTTATTTCCCATTTTAATAAGGATTTATTTTTATATAAGATCAGGTTTATTGCTGATGTTTTTCTTCGGGCCAATGTAGGAGTAAGTTATTTCTTCATTCTTTCTGGTTTTATCATGATTGTTGCCTATCACAGAAAAGAAAAAATCGGATACAGAGATTATTACCGGAACAGAGTAGCAAGAATTTATCCTCTGTATGTTGTCGGATTATTGCTTTATCTTGTTACCCGATATTCTGATTTTAATTTTTATAATGCCTTTTTATATCTTTTGGGCATTCAGAGCTGGATACCCGGAAAAGCCCTTATCCTCAATTTCCCGGGCTGGTCTATTTCTGTAGAGTTTTTATTTTATCTGCTTTTTCCTTTGCTGTATAATTATTTGTATGTAAAAGAAAATAAGAGCATCTGGGTTATTATCATTCTGATCTGGATCGGGACTCAGGTTTTTTCCAATTTATATATCAACTCGCTTTCTTATAAGGGGCCGCATACTGACAGTCATGAGTTCAGTCATTATTTTCCGCTTTGGCACATCAATGAGTTTTTAACAGGGAATCTTGCGGGTTTATTTTTTGTGAAAAGCCGTAAAGAAAAGAATTATGACCTCGCGGTTGTTTTATTATTTGTTCTTATTATCCTGTCATTAATTTTCATTCCGCTGAATTTTCATAATGGTTTAATGGCCGTTTTCTTTGTTCCTGCGATTTATTTAATTTCCTGTAATAATGGTTTGATAACGAGGTTTTTCTCTATTAAACCCCTGGAGTTTCTTGGAGAGATCAGCTATGCTATTTATATTATTCATATTCCTGTTCTGTATATTTTAAGATCGGTCTTATGGGATTATTTCCAGATATCTCAAAGCAATACCATATTTTGGATTTACATTTTGGTGCTCTTGGTTGTTTCAGCAATTCTTTACCTGTTTGTTGAAAAACCGATGAGAGACTTTGTAAGAAACATTAGGTTTCAAAAGGGAAAACTAAGCCGGTAATTTCAGATGAGTTGTTTTTGATATACTTTCATCAGAAAAGATCTTTCCTGAAATTAATATTATACAATCCGGAGCTAATGCTTTTATAATCCGTGAAGAGATACTTTACAATCATTCCCCATTTTTTCAACAAGGGCGCATTGGCAATGCGAAAACTTCGGTATACTCTTTTAATATGAAGTTTAATTTCATCAGAAATGCCGCTCTCATACTCTGCCCAGTTATTCATTTCCTCCCACAGCAACACTTTTGTTGAAGCTGGCCTTATTTGCCTTGTATCTACTTTGGTAATCCTGTTATTCTCATGGACCCCCCTGATGGCAACAGCCTTATTAAGAATTCCTGGATAAAGTTTCAGATAATAAGAAAGCCGGAATAAAAATTCCGTATCCTGATGAAGTTTTAAATGTGTCTTAAAAAAGCAATCCATCTTTTTCATAGAGCTTGTCCTTATGGTAAGGGCATCAATGCTGAACAGCCCAAATGATCCTTTCATATTAAGCTGTCCGGGAAATACGTTTTCAGGCTGATGTCTTTTGTAGACGGTGGTGAGCCGGTCTCCAAATATTTTATAATACTGCTCCTTTGCTTTTTCCGAATAATAACGAACGCCGATTGCTCCGTAAACACCGTCTGCTTTTGGATCTTTAAATACCTCTTTTTCGGCATCAAAGCGGTTGGGAAGATAGTAGTCGTCGGCATCGAGGAAGGCAATGAAATCACCATCCGCCATTGCTATCCCTAAGTTTCTGGTAGCTCCTGCGCCATGGTTTCCTTTGTCTGAATGCTGGTAAAGCTTTACCCTGCCGTACTTTTCGCTAAGTTTCCGGCACACCTGCAAGGCGTTATCGGGAGAGCAGTCTTCCACCAATATGACTTCACAGACCTCTTCAAACTGTAGGGCCGATTCTACGGCCTGAGTAACATATTTTTCGGCGTTGTATACGGGAATAATGACTGAAATTTTCATCTGATCATGTGTTTTAAAATTTAAATAAATAGTGCAAATCTTATTGTTATTATGGCAATTCGGTGAGGCTTATCTCTAAGTTTATTCTTGAATCTGATGTTTATGATTTACAGAAAACTTTTGCCTTGACGGACGGATTGGCTTTTGTTGTTTAAAACTATTTTCCAATCCAGCGAATGATAGATCCTGATTTTACTGTAATGTTCCTTAAAAGACTTTAATCTTAATGTCAATAAAGATTTTATCATCATTTTATAAGAATTCATGGCTATTTTTCTGACCGAGTGTTTATTATCAAACGGATCTGAAGAGATGATCATCAATTTTCTTTCATAAAACAGCAGGCTATTGTCAAAATATTGGTTTTCAGTTCTGTTTTGTCTGTCGTGGTATATCCATGTTTCCGGGGCAATTCCTATTTTCAGACGATGATACAGCACCCTTTGACAATAATTATTATCTTCCCCATAATGATAAAATGACGGGTTGAATCCTCCTACTTTTTCAATACATTTCCTGGTTACCAACCAGGCTGCTGCATTTACAAAAGGGACTTCATATAGCGGTGCTAATTTTTGTAAATAGATATCCGAATATAATTTTTTGCATTGCGAAGGAACGATATAATTTGAAAAGCCGAAATCCAGCTCGGAACCATTCCCATTAAGATGCATAGGACTTACAATTCCGAAATCCGGATATAATTCTGCAACTTTAATCAGGCAGTCGATGGTATTGCGTTCTATATAAACATCCTGATTCATTAAAAAGACATACTCTGATCCTAGTTCATAGGCTTTTTTAATCCCTATATTGTTTGCCTGTCCGAAACCTACATTGGAGGAAAGTTTGATAAGATCTGCTTTAGGAAAATGTTGCTCAATAAAAAGAACGCTATTGTCGGCCGACGCATTATCTACAATAATGGTATGATCAATTAATCCCGCACGTTCAACGCAAGATAAACAGCGGGCAATCCATTTTTCTGAATTATAATTTACAATAATTATTTTAACCATTTTCAACCATTGATTAAGAAATTTGTTTTTTAGTGTATTCCTTCAATATATTACTATAGAAAATTCGTTAGATAGAGTCATTTACTGCTTGTATAGAAGGGCCTATCTAAATAATTTTATTAAAAAGTTATATACTCTGTACAGTTTGCGGCTGTATATATTCTCCAGTTTTTTTTCATAAAAGGTTTTTCTTTTCAAAAGTGAAATGTAGCTTGGATAAAATTCATGAAAAAGGGCCTTGTGCTTTTCATAAATCATATGATAGACAATTTCTTTTTTATGGTCATCTTTAAGAACATCATTGTTTCTTGAACTACCGGCATGAGATCTGTAATTAAAAACCGGATAATCTATTTTGGTAACAGACAGGTTGCGATGAGAAGAAATAAGCTGTATCCAAAACTCCCAGTCTTCAAGCCCATGTGAAAGCTTTTCATCGTACGTTATCCCGTGATCGAAAAATTTTTTTGGAAACATTGATGTACAGAATAATTTATTTTGCAGTAATAATTCTTCAATGCCGAATTTTTCTTCTACTGTTAATTTACTGTTGATATGACCAAACATCACGGTGTCGGAAAAAACAATCATCGTTTCTTCATTTTTAGCAAAAACTTCTACCATTTTTTCTAATGCTAATGGGTTTAGTGTATCATCTGCATCAAGAGGCAAAATATAGTCTCCTGTTGCCTGCTTTATACCTTTGTTTCGGGCATGGGATACTCCTTTATTCTTCTGATAAATATAGCGGATCTTTTCATTGATGAGCTTTTGAGCTACCTCTGATGAATTATCTGTGGAACCATCATCGATAATAATGCATTCCCAATTTGTATAGGATTGATCCATAACAGACCGTATGCATTCTTCTAAATACAGAGCATGATTAAAGCAGGGAACAATAATGGAAACTTTTCTTATCATTCAATAATGTGTTTTTATTATACATAAGTAATCAGACCAGGTACTTAGTTGTTCTTATTTTTGGTATTTATCCAATATTCTTTTTAATGTATCTAGGTATCTGAAGCCATACTTTCTATCTGGCTCCAGGATATTACCTTCTGCCCATTCATTCCAGGATTTGATGATCAGTAACTGTTCGGGATAATCATTTTTATCTTCAAGATAAGCAATTGCTTTTTCAATCTGCTTTTCAAATAGTTCCGGTGATGTATGGGTAAGTACAACTCCTCGGTGTCCGCTTCTGGGAGTGTTGTCCCAATTAGGCAGTACACATGGGTAAGTAGGAACATTGCTTTCTATAAACTGCATATCATTAACAATAGCTTGGGCATTCTGAGTCAGGACTTTCAGTTTGATTTTTTTCTTAAATCCGAGTAGTTGTGTAATTCTGTTTTTATAATATTGATAATGGGAGATATATTCTCCTTTCTTAATATAAGGGATCCATGCTTTTTGAAATGCGTTGGATATCTTGCCGTCATACCCCATCGATTTTAAATCAATATCGTCGCGGAGCTTATTGGATGCCATTATATACAAGTCATCAAATCCGTTCTTTTTCGCCAGTTCCCTGAATTTTAATATATACTGAGGATCTCCTTCATTCAAATGGTTCGGATGGTAGATAATAAAAAGAGGCTTATTGTCTACCCTGATATATCTTTCATCTTTAAAGAATGGGAGCAGGTAGTTGAAATGATCCGTTACATCCTGCTCATTAGGATATACCTGTTCTGCCAGAATCTTTTCTGCAAGACCGTGCCATATGCCGGACCATGTTTCGTTGGCCCAGCAGAAACAGAACGGGAAATCTGGTTTTCCGGAGGTAAGGACGTCATTTGCAATTCTTTCCAGCAACTGTTTTCTGTTGCCAAACCAATAATGGTAATAGATAAATCCATGTACTCCGTAATCTTTTGCTATCTGAGCCTGCTGCTCTCTCACTTCCGGAACACGAAGGTCATAGTATCCCAGATCAGCAGGATATATAGGTTGGTCATGTCCTTTAAAAAGAGGTTTTGCTTTTGTTACATTGGTCCATTCTGTAAAACCTTTACCCCACCATTCGTCATTTTCGGGAACAGGGTGGTATTGAGGGAGATAGAATGCAAGAGGTTTTATTTTTTTCATCATCATTTTTCTAAAGTTTTTATTAATCGTGCCGGGATTCCGGCTATAACCGAATTTTTAGGAAAACTTTTATTTACTACGGAATTTGCTCCTATGATACAGTTTTCGCCAATTGTAACTCCCGGAAGAATGCATACTCCTTCACCTATCCATACATTATCTTCAATAATTACCGGGCCTTTAGAATATAAGGGCCTTTGTGCCGGGATCTTTTCAAGGTCATTAACGGTTATATCTCCGTGGGAATGGTCTGAGATATAAATTCTGCTTGCCATAAGAACATTATTTCCGATAAAGATCTTATTGATAGCTCCAATATGAACATCAGAATTGAAAATTACATCATCACCAATGATTATTTCAGGAGTAAAAGTTTCTCCCATAAATCGATCCCAGGCCTCAAGCCTCAGATGATACAATGAGCTGAAATTTTTGCCTATTGAAATGTATTTTGGGTTTTTTATCCAATGCTCTTCCGGTAATACGGAGTTTGCGCCAAAACTTTTAAAACTTTTCTTTGCCCATCCATTGATTTTATTTTGGACATGCCTTTTATAGGTCCCAGAATTCAGAACATCAAATAAAAAATTGATAATATATTTTTTTAAGAAATTCATATCTATGATACTGTTATTACTTTATAAAATAGCTGTTTATCAGTTCTATAATTTTATCCTGCTCAGTTTCTGATAATTCATAGTAAAAGGGAAGCCTCAGGAGACAATCTGTAAAATGATCCGAATGAGGAATGTCTATTTCTGGATTACCAGAAAGGAAAAAGTCGCTTTTATTTAAACTTAAATAATGGAATACGGGATGAATATCTTTTACTTTTAAATACTGAATCAGACGGGTTCTCTCTTCGTAATTGTTACAAACAATATAAAACATATGAGCATTGTTTGTTGCATACGTAGGCATGTCAGGTAAGGAAATAACGCCTTTTTGCTGTAGAGAAACGAGTCCGGATTGGTATCTGTTCCATATCTCCAATCTTTTTTTCTGGATAATCTCCAGGTTTTCAAGCTGGGCATATAAGAAAGCAGAAATAATCTCGGATGGTAAAAAAGATGAGCCAAGATCTACCCAGCCATATTTATTAACTTCTCCCCGGAAGAATGCGCTTCTGTTGGTTCCTTTTTCCCGAATGATTTCAGCACGGTCGAAATACCGGGAATCATTAATAACAAGCATTCCACCTTCGCCGGCAATGATATTTTTGGTCTCATGAAAAGAAAAAGCAGCAAAATGGCCTATGGAGCCTAAAGCTTTTCTGGTTCCGTCCGAAAATGTATAGTAGCTGTCGATTGCCTGTGCGGCATCTTCGACTACAAATAAATTATGCCTATGCGCAATATTCATAATTTTTTCCATATCACAGGCTATCCCTGCATAATGTACGGGAACAATCACTTTGGTTTTTTCTGTAATATGCTTTTCTATTTCTGCCGGATCTATATTAGGATTGTCCGGATAAGAGTCTACAAAAACGATCTTAGCACCACGAAGGGCAAAGGCATTGGCTGAAGATACAAATGTATAGCTGGGCACAATTACCTCGTCACCCGGCTTAATATTACATAAAATAGCGGCCATTTCCAGTGCGTCTGTGCAGGATGTCGTCATCAGCACTTTCGGGAAGCTATATTTCTTTTCAAAAAAGGTCTGGCATTTTTTTGTAAATATTCCGTCACCGGATATTTTACCGCTCTTTACTGCTTCTTCTATATACGAAAGCTCTTTGCCTATAATAAACGGCTTGTTGAATGGGATCATATTTATCTTATAAATCTTGCAGGATTACCAACATACAATCCTGGTGTATCTAAATTTTTTATCACTACAGTGCCCCCTCCCAGCTGTATTTTTTCTGAGAGGTTTATATTGTCGATAACGGTGCTGTTAATCCCTAGAATACAAAGTTCTGAGATATTTACAAAGCCGGCGATGCTTACTGACGGAGATAAGAAACAATGGTTGCTTATCGCCGAATCATGGGCAACAGAACAGGAAATGTTGATCATGACATTGTCACCTATTTCAACATCCTGATCGATCATGCAATTAGGATATATAACAGTTCCCTGGCCTATTTTGGCTGTAGGGTCCACAATACTCGTTGAATGGATAAAAGTGTGAAAAGGGATTCTGTTTTTAAAATCTTCAAAGAGTTGTTTTTTAAATTCTAAATGTTTGTAACCAATGGCAATAATCAGCTCATCAAAAATATTCTGTTTAAAAAGATCTTCAACATCATTGATGTTTCCTAATATCGGAATATTCTTTATGGCGCTCCCTTTTTCCTGAAAATCATCGAAAAAGCCAACAACTTTATGGACTGTATCAGAATGTATGTGATACAGAATCTGTTGACCCAAATGTCCTGAACCTATGATTGCGATCTGTTTCATAAATAATTAATACTATCTTTCATATTGCTGATTCTATCCGTAAAGCTGGAAAATATATTTTGTCTGTCAATTAATAAAGTTTTGAAACCCAGTTTTTTGGCAGGAATTATATCCAGTTTTAAAGAGTCTCCGATATAAAGAACTTCTTCTGCTTTCACATTTAATTTTTTTAGAGCTAATTCATAAAACGCTAAAGAGGGTTTTCTACAATTTTCATTCTCAGAAATTATTATTTCCGAAAAGATGTCCTTACCTACCAACTGATCAAGTATCTTATCTAAATTACTGTTGAAATTAGACAAAACGGCTCTCTCTGCAGGAAGTTCATGCAATATGGATAAGTCATCAAAAGCTTTCCATTCTAAATATGAGCATGCAGTAAAAATTTCATTTAATATTTCTTCTGAAGGAATAATACCAAGCGATAGCAACAGTTCTGTGTTGAATTCTCTGTAAAATTCTTTTGATGTTCTGTCGGGAAAGTTTATAATTTCCGATAAAAGCTTATGGTGATACTGAAGTTTTGATTCTTCAATTTCATAAGAATACTTTGCCAGGACGCTTTGTATTTTATGAAACAAGGCAGGCTTGTAAATTAGCGTATTGGCTGCATCAAAAAGTATTATTCGGGTTATTTTGCTCATTTAAAAAATATAATGTTGTGATGAGTTGTCTTTTAATTCGCTAATATTGATGTTTTGGGGGTAAATAATATCCATCATAATTCTTATGGCGCTACCATCGGTAATATTTGGTTCAGAAGGAGAAATCTGGTATAAATGTTCTTCTAAAGTATATTTCACATCTTCGAAGCCAAAATTGGAACGAATAGAATTGGTTCCGGATATTCTGCAATTAACCTCAAAAGGAACAATTTCTCCGTTGTTCCTTACCATAGACTGAAGATTTGCGCTTCCTATAAAATGATTGCAGGAAATCATTTTTTCTAAAATATTCTGAAGCTGCTCATCATATATACGGTTTACAAAACATTGGTTTGTAGCACCATTTTCTAATTTTCGCTCAAGGGTAATAAATCCATGTAACTTTTTTTCTTTTGAAACGTAAAAAGCGGTAGTAATTTCCTTTCCTGTTACTAATTCCTGCACTATATAACTGTCATCAAAAGATTTGATGTCGGAAGGGTTGATATGAATTCCTCTTGATCCTCGGCCTTCCCGTGGCTTTATAATATAATTTTCAAATTTCCCTTTTTCATAGTCATCAGGTAAATAGGACTCGGCAAATGGGAGATTGTTTTTTTTATGATGCAGAAATGTTAAATATTTATCCAAATAATTTTTTGAAGTTTCCAGGGCGCTTACAACTGCGTTTGCCTTCAGCTTATTATGGTATAAAGAAAGATAATAAACCTCATAATCCGTGGAAGGAATTATCAGGTCAACCTTTTCATTTTCTACGATGGAATTAATGGCGGAGATATAATCCTCATCCACTGCATAAGGAACTTTGTGGAAGGTATCACAGAGATAATTACCGGCAGAAAAATCAGTGACGTTACAGCCAATAATCTTTATGGGAAATTGAGTTTTTTTTATGTTTCTCAAAATTCCCTGGCCAACATTTCCTCCGATCCCTGTAACTAAAACTATTTTCTTTTCCATTCTATCAGTTCTTTTAACCCTTGTTTTATTGATGTAAATGCATGACTGCTAACAGTAAGGTCATTTTCAAAATATTCTATAGATCTTGAAAAGTCTTTACCGTGAAAGGTAATTTCACAGCCTGTCAGCTCCCTGATAAAGTCAGCAATTTCAAGATTCGTATGATTATTGGGTGATATGGCCAATATGATTTTATTTTTATCTTCAAGCGATAGTTTTTTTGCCAAATGAGCAACATCCGCTGCATGAATATAGTTTTGCTTTCTATCACCATTTCCTAAAAGATCGATTGTATTGTCTTCTATTGCGGCAGCAACAATTTTCGGTAAAAAAGTATTTTCTTTCATCGATGAGCCATATATCGATGAAATTCTGAGAATAGCATATTTTGAACATCTTTCAACTATTTTTTCGGCAAAAAGCTTACTTAATCCATATAATGATGATGGTGATGGAATAGTCGAATGATCTATCTTACCATTCTGTATTCCATCATATACAGCAACACTCGAAAAATATACTATTTTAGAATTCGCAAAGTGTTCTGTAATATTTTTAATAAGGAGGATGTTAATATTTACTATATTATCCAGCTGTTCAGTATCGTTGGATATCAGGGCGCTTAAAATGTATACAACATCCTGATTCTGATCAATTTTCTTAAAATCAGAAAGCGGATAGTTTTTATCTGTCAATCGGGATGGCTTGCTATGATAAACAACAGAAACATTATCTTCCGAATGTTGTTTTAGAAGATGCGCTGTAAGTAAACTATTAGCTCCGAAAATTAATACCTTTTTCATACTCTTATTGTTCAAGAATTTGCTTGAAAATTTCTTCAGCATATTCATAAGATGAAAATTCTTCAACCTGCTTTACGGCATTTGTAGAAAAATTTTCAAAAGCATCTTTATTGAGTTCAAATACTTTTCTTATCCCGTCTGCCAGTTTCCTGCTGTCCGTTACGGGAGCTTTATAACCATTGTAATCATCTATAACCATGTTCATAAGAATTCCTGTATCAAAGCCAACGACAGGCGTTCCACATGCGAGAGCTTCGGATACCATCATCGGACCTGAATCTTCAATAGATGAGTTGATAAAAAGATCAGCAGCCTGATATAACAAGGATAATAATCTGTAATCTTTTATGTAATCTATTTTCTGTTTTTTGAAGGTAACGCTGTTAAATTCTTCATTTACACTATTAGAAACCACTAATAGAACTATTTTTTCTTTCTTTTCCAACGGCAGTTCTCTGTCTAACATTTCAAGAGCCTGTAGAAGATAAGAAAATCCTTTTCTTGGGTCTTCCATATTTTGGGCACCTGTTAAAATATAAAAGCTGTCATGGGATAGGGAAAATACTTTTTTGGCAATAGATCTATTTTTACGGTTAAGCAGTTTTGTGTCAATCAGGCTATTAATATTATATATTGTTTTCTGACTTTTATATATTTTTGAATGCTGGGCCTGCAGTAATGTTAATCCTGAGCCAGCAATAATTTGAAAATTGCCTTTTTGAGCATTTTCATATTTCTTTTCAAAATTATTTTTGGCCGTTATTTTTTCGTCTTCTTTTGTAATTGCAGGACAGTATTCATCACATCCTTTAATGTAGCCTTCACATCCCCAGGAATAATGGCATCCTCCTGTAAAATGATTCATATCTACCGTGATATTGTATATTTTTGCTTTGGTAGCACTATATATGTTGAGCAGATCTGTGCTGTTGAGAAAATCAACTGTCATTCCTGTAAAAATAAAATCAGGTGTAAAGCCAGCGGTTTTCAGCATGCTTTCAACATGGATATTTTCTGATGATTCGTTTTTGCTGAAGAAAGAATATTTGCTGTCTGTACTGATCACTTTTGATGGATGTACAGGACTGATCTTATTTCTGATCTTATTAACAATCCTCATCATTAGATTAGGCTTTGCTGATGAAAGAGAATGCCTGTATGGTTTTATGAAATTTTCATTCTTTGTCTTATGCTTTACACACATGACGACGTTATGCCCCATATTTTTGATAATATGGGCAACTTTATAAGCGGCTTCATATGCGCCGTTTACATCACCTGTTGAAAGTATCAATACATTTTTTCTATTCATTGCTGTTACATCCATATTACAGGAGGGGTTATGATCCCATTGTCTGTGTCACCGGCAAGAAAATTTTCATGTCCCGTTTCGATAATATTAAGCTGGATACCTCCCTCTATAACATCATAAAGTTCTACTGAAGGGGTATCTATTGCCAGCGAAAGCACATAAGTATTCGGGATTAATTTGCCGCCTTCTATTTTTATAGTAAAATTATTTTCATTTTTTTCTTCGAAAACTTTTCTTGTAATGAATATTACATTTTCAAATTTATCTAAAATGGCAATGTTTACTCTGATTCCTTTATTTACATCCCGGTTAATGAAGCTTATATCAAGATTAATATCTTCATTGTGGCCAAATTCTGTTGTCTCTACAGATTTATTGTTATAGACTCTCACTTTTTTAATCTGGGCTTTTTTGCTAAGGTCTTCTATATATCTAAATTCAATATTAGGGGACAGCTCATTGATAATATAATTTTCCAATACACTGTTGATATTTCCCCGATGGGCTATCTTACCGTTTTTCATCAGCATTCCGGATGCACAAAGTTGCTTCACGGCTGTCATGTTATGGCTTACAAAAAGCACGGTTCTCCCTTCTCCTTTCGTGACATCACCCATTTTCCCCAGGCACTTTTTTTGAAACTCTGCATCACCCACTGCCAAAACTTCATCCACAATAAGAATTTCCGATTCAAGATGGGCAGCAACAGCAAAAGCAAGACGCACGTACATTCCGGAAGAATATCTTTTTACGGGAGTGTCAATATATCTTTCTACACCGGAGAAATCCACAATTTCATCAAATTTTCTGCTGATTTCTTTTCTGGTCATTCCGAGAATAGCTCCATTTAGAAACACATTTTCACGGCCTGTCATTTCAGGATGAAATCCTGTTCCTACTTCCAGCAATGATGCAATTCTTCCACGGGTATATATTTTTCCGGTTGTAGGTTTGGTGACTTTGCTTAATAATTTCAAAAGGGTAGATTTACCGGCGCCGTTCCTGCCGATAATACCGACGGCATCACCCTGTTCGATTTCAAAATTAATGTCCTGCAGAGACCATACATATTCGGATTCTCCTTTTACAGCTCTGTCATTTACTTCTCCGATCTTCAGATATGGATCCTCTTTCCCTCTGATTTTGTACCACATACGGTTGAGGTCATGAGATAGTGTCCCGGTGCCTACCTGTCCTAATCTGTATTGCTTTGATATATTTTCTGCTTTTAAAGCCAGCATGATTATAGAATTGGGATGTTAATAAATTTTTTAAACAGTGTCCATAAAAGATTTTTCCACCTTATTGAAAATAAGGGTACCTGTTATCAAAAGTAAAAGAATCATACACGTACTTATGGCAAGCATCACAGGTGAGAAATCTCCTGATCCGAGCCAAGCATATTTAAAACACTCAAAAATTCCCGTTAAAGGATTATAAAAAGCCAGCTTTTTAAAAAAACCGGGTAATGCCGAAGTGGGATAGATAACAGGAGTAGAGTACATATACAGGTTTACACCAAATCCAAGCAGCATGCTGAGGTCTTTGTATTTTGTGGTAAGTGAAGAAAAAATCATCCCTGTTCCTAAGGCAAAAAGCGCCATCAGGACAATAAGGAATGGAGTCATAATAATCCATATGTTCGGGTGAATTTCTCCTTGTGAAAGATAATATCCCCAAACGATCAGGAATAACAGGAACTGAACTCCGAAGCGCATCAGGTTTGAAATGACAATGGAAATGGGTGTTACAAGCCTTGGAAAATATACTTTTCCGAAAATGCCGGCATTTCCCACGAACGTGGAAGATGTACCCAAAAGGCAGGATGAAAAATAGTTCCAAAGTGTTACTCCGGAAAGATAAAATAGCAAAGGCGGAGCACCATTAGTAGGTAATCCTGCAATTTTGCCAAAAACGATGAGGAAGGTAATGGTAGTAAGAATCGGGTTTATAAAAAACCAGATGGGACCTAAAATCGTCTGTTTAAAACTGGATATGAAATCTCTTTTTACAAACATGTAAACAAGATCTTTGTAATTCCATACCTCTCTTAATTTTAAGTCAAACAGGGAATGTCTGGCTTCAATTATTTCGGTCCACTTTTTTTGTGGTTCATTCATTTGTGTATTCTTTGTTGCAAATTTATATTATTTTCTTATATCTTGTATATTTATTCTTAAAAAATTATTATTCGGTTAAAAAAATTAAAGGCTACAGCTGATATATTAGGATTTGTTGTGCAATGCCATAATTTTGGTTAATAAATGCTGTTGTTTTTTATTTTTCAGCTTTTGTTATTTTAAAACCAGCTGTTTCAAATATTCGCCATAGCCGCTTTTTCCATATTTTACTGCAGTTTCCAGAAGTTTTTCTTCATTGATAAATTTATTTCTGAAAGCAATCTCTTCAATACATCCGATCTTGAATCCCTGTCTTTTTTCAATCACCCGTACAAATTCCGAAGCATCATTAAGCGAATCAAAAGTTCCGGTATCCAGCCACGCAGTGCCTCTGTCTAAAACGCCTACTTCAAGCTTTCCTTTTTTAAGATAAACATTATTGACATCGGTGATTTCAAGCTCGCCTCTTGCAGAAGGCTGAATGTTTTTTGCGATCTCAACAACTTCATTATCATAAAAGTACAATCCCGGAACAGCATAATTGGATTTTGGTGTCAGTGGCTTTTCTTCAATGGAAACTGCTTTAAAATCATCATCAAATTCTACAACGCCATATCTTTCAGGATCTGAAACATGGTAAGCGAAAACGACTCCGCCTTCCGGGTTGGTTTTATTTTTAAGCAAAGTGCCCATTTCGGAACCATAGAAAATATTATCTCCTAAAACCAGTGCTGCGGCGTCATTGCCGATGAAGCGATCTCCCAGAATAAATGCCTGCGCCAATCCGTCCGGGCTTGGTTGTACTACATATTCAATATTACATCCTATCTGGGAACCATCACCGAGAAGCTTTATAAAACCTTCCTGATCATGGGGTGTTGTAATAATCAGGATATCCTGAATTCCAGCCAATAAAAGAGTTGACAGCGGATAATAAATCATCGGTTTGTCATAAATAGGCATCAGTTGTTTGCTGACTGCAATGGTAAGCGGATAGAGTCTTGTTCCTGAGCCTCCTGCTAAAATAATACCTTTCATTGTTTTGTGTTTAGTGATATTGTTTTTCGTAATACTTCTGGTAATCTCCGCTTGTCACGTTTTCCAGCCATTCCTTATTTTCAAGATACCAGTCGATGGTTTTGGCCAGCCCTTCCTCAAAAGTAACGGATGGCTTCCAGCCCAGATCTTTATTAAGCTTGGTAGCATCGATGGCATAGCGCTTATCATGACCCGGTCTGTCTTTTACAAAGGTGATCAGCTTTTCAGAATATCCTTCAGGTCTTCCTAATTTTGCATCCATTTGTCTGATTAATTCCTTCACCAAATCAATATTCTGCCACTCGTTGAATCCTCCGATATTGTAAGTTTCCCCCGTTTTTGCTTCATTGAAAATCTGGTGGATTGCTTTTGCGTGGTCTATAACAAAAAGCCAGTCTCTTGTATATTTACCATCACCGTAGATCGGTAAAGGTTTTTCATTAATAATATTGGAGATACAAAGAGGAATTAATTTTTCCGGAAAATGATTCGGTCCATAGTTGTTTGAGCAGTTGGATACCATGAAAGGCATTCCATAGGTGTTTCCGTAAGCCCTTACCAAATGATCAGATGCTGCCTTTGAAGCAGAATAAGGAGACTGCGGATCGTAGGGTGTGGTTTCCAAAAAGAAACCTGTTTCGCCTAAACTTCCATAGACTTCGTCGGTGGAAATATGATAGAAAAGGTTTTTTCTTTCTTCAGCCGGGAATCTTCCATGGGTATGATCCGGATTAAGTGTCCAGAATTCCTTGCATAAATTTAAAAGATTTGCGGTCCCGTTTACATTGGTATTTATAAATGCCATAGGATCCGTGATGCTTCTGTCTACATGGCTCTCTGCTGCCAAATGTATAACGGCATCCGGATTATATTTTTCAAAAACTGTTCTTAATTCTTCAGGATCGGTAATGTCTGCCTTTTCGAAAATATAATTCGCCTCATTTTCTATATCTTTCAGGTTTTCAAGATTTCCTGCATAAGTAAGGGCATCGAGATTGATGATGGTAATCCCGGGGTTGTTCTTAACAAATTCTCTTACAACATGTGAGCCGATAAATCCGGCTCCGCCTGTAATGATTATATTTTTCATTCTTTTTAGTTTATAATGGTTTTGCGGCCAATACTCTTATAATAGAATCCGTTTTGCTCAGGAATCTCCAGTGGATACATATTCCTTCCGTCAAAAACAGCTTTGTTGTTCATTTTTTTTGCCATCAGTTCAAAATTCGGATTTTTAAACTCCGGCCATTCGGTTGCAATGAATAAAGCATCTGCATTTTCCACTGCCTCATACATGGTTTTGGCAAACTGAATTTTATCTCCCAGAAGTTTTTTTACATTATTTTCTGCAACGGAATCATACGCTACAATTTTTGCGCCTTTCTCTAATAAAATAGAAATATTATCGAGAGAAGATGCTTCGCGGATATCGTCGGTATTTGCTTTAAATGCCAATCCCCACATGGCAATTGTTTTTCCTTCTATATTTCCGCCGAAATATTTCTCAATTTCTCCTACGAGAATTACTTTTTGGGCTGCGTTTACTTTTTCTGTAGCTTCCAGGATCTGAAAATCAAATTCCTCATTTTTTCCGGATTTTATCAGTGCTTTTACATCTTTTGGAAAGCAGCTTCCGCCATATCCTATTCCCGGAAACAGGAAACGGTGCCCAATTCTGTCATCGCTTCCCATTCCCAAACGCACTTTGTCTACATCAGCACCTACTTTTTCACAGTAGTTGGCAATTTCATTCATGAATGTAATTTTTACGGCAAGAAATGAATTGGCTGCATATTTTGTTAGCTCCGATGATTTTTCATCCATAAAAATAATAGGAACGCCCGTATTGGTAAAAGGCTGATAAATTTTTGCCATAATGTCCTTTGCTTTTTCCGAGCTGGAACCCACAACTACTCTGGAAGGATTCATAGAATCTTCAACCGCAAAACCTTCTCTCAGAAATTCTGGATTGGAAACCACATCAAAAGGAATTGTTGTTTTCGATTCAATTACTTCCCTTACTTTATCAGCTGTACCTACAGGAACGGTACTTTTGTTAACAATGACTTTATAATTCGTCATCATTTCTCCGATATCATTGGCGACCTTCAGGACATAAGAAAGGTCGGCAGATCCGTCTCCTCCGGGAGGAGTGGGCAAAGCAAGATAGATTACCTCACTTTTGTCTAATGCTTCTTTTAAATCGGTCGTGAAAAATAATCTTTCAGACTGGATGTTTCTCAAAAACATTTCTTCAAGATTCGGCTCATAAATGGGAACTATGCCGTTTTTCATTCCCTCTACTTTTTTTTCATCAATATCTACACAGTATACTGAATTTCCAAGTTCTGCCAAAGTCGTTCCTGTGACTAATCCTACATAACCTGTTCCTACAATAGTAATATTCAAAGTGAATGTCTTTTTAAAATTAATACAAAAGTAATAAAAATACCATCATGGATAAGTTTTAAATAATAATTAACTTATTGTGTTGATAATAAGATATTTTGCTTTTTTAATAATTATTCGTATATTTGCAGTGGATTTACGGAAAAACATGGGAAGGCCTTCGGAAGAAAGCCTTTTTTCGTACAGGTAAATCAGAATTTTAAATTACATATGGAGTTTAGAAAAAGAATTGAAGAATTATTACATGACTTTCTGGAAACCAGAAAAGATTTATTTCTTATAGATCTGAAAATTTCTGCCGGAGATGATATTACGGTGATTTTGGATGGGGACAACGGGGTTTCTTTGCAGGATTGCCTTGATGCAAGCCGTGCAATAGAGTTTAATATGGACCGTGAAGAGCATGATTTCAGCCTTCAGGTAATGTCTGCCGGTTTGAGTGAGCCATTGGCGACTCCCAGACAATTTGCAAAAAATATCGGAAGAGAGATTGAGGTTTTACTGAATGACTCTTCAAAAATTGAAGGAGAGCTTGCAAAAGCAGACGAAGAGAAAATTACACTTATCCTGCGCTACCGCAAGCCTAAAGATATTGGTAAGGGTAAAGTAGACGTGGAAGAGGAGAAGGAAATTCCTTACTCTGAGATTAAAAAAGCATTAGTAACAATTAAATTTTAAAAGAAAAAAGAATACATGGACAATATAGCGTTGATTGAATCCTTTGGTGATTTTAAAGACGAAAAAGGGATCAGCAAGATTGATCTTATGGCAATTATTGAAGATTCACTGAAGACTCTTTTAAGAAAAAGATACGATTCGGATGATCATTTTGATGTAATTGTAAACCCTGATAAAGGGGATTTTCAGATATTTTTAAATAAAACCATTGTGGAAGACGAAATGTCTGAAGACGATGATCTTGAAATAGAAATTTCCGAAGCTAAGAAAATAGATCCTACTTTTGAAGTAGGGGAAGATTTTACCATGGAAATTCCTGTTGCCCAGCTTGGAAGAAGAAATATTCTTACCCTTAAGCAGATTTTGGCTACGAAATTGCAGGAGCACAACAATGCAATGCTGTATGAGCAGTTTAAAGACAGAATTGGGGAGATCGTTGTAGGAGAAATTCACCATATCCGTCATAAGCACGTAATTTTGCTTGATGATGAAGGAAACGAATTTATTCTGCCTAAAGAAAATCAAATCCCATCCGATTTCTTTAAAAAAGGAGAAAACATCAGAGCTATTGTAGAAACAGTAGATTTCAAAGGTTCAAAACCGCAGATTATTATTTCCAGAACTGCACCTAAATTCCTTGAGAAGTTATTGGAGCTGGAAATTCCTGAGATCCAGGACGGAACGATTATTCTGAAAAAAGTAGTAAGAATTCCTGGTGAGAAGGCAAAAATTGCAGTAGATGCTTACGACGACAGAATTGATCCGGTAGGAGCCTGTGTAGGGGTGAAGGGATCAAGAATCCACGGAGTGGTAAGAGAATTGAGAAATGAAAACATCGATGTGATCCAGTGGTCTAAAAACCCGGAGATTTTGGTTAAGAGAGCTTTAGGAAATGTTACTATCAATAAAATTGACATCAACGAAGATCAGCAATATGCATTGGTATATACGCCGGTTGAAGAGATTTCCAAAGTGATCGGAAAACAAGGTCAGAATATCAGACTTGCTTCCTGGTTGACAGGTTACGAGATCGATGTACACAGAGAAGCCAGCGAAGATGATGATGTTGAACTGAAAGAATTTAATGATGATATCGAGCAATGGATTCTGGATGAGTTCAAGAAAGTAGGTCTTACTACGGCAAAATCGGTTCTGGATAAAGAAACTGAAAGTTTATTGAATATGGTGGATCTTGAAGAGGAAACCATTGAAGAAGTGAAGCGTATTCTGAGAGAAGAATTCGAAGATTAAGATTTGTAAATAAATTTTAATAAACAGTAAAAAAGAAATACTTTAATTTTAAGAATTAAAAAACAGTAAATAATATAAATGCCAAAAATTAGATTAAATAAAGCGGTTAAGGAATTCAACATTTCGATGTCCAGATTAGTAGAATTTTTACAGTCAAAAGGCATTGAGGTTGAAAGCAATCCTAACGCTCAATTAGAAGAAGCGGCATATTCTGCATTGGAGGCTGAGTTTGCCAAGGACGGCGAGCAGCGCAAGGCTTCCCATGAGGTGGTGATCACAAAAGTTCCGGAAGAAAAACTGGAAATTGAAGAAAAGAAAACCCCTGAAGTAATAAGAGCTAAAGCTAATAAACCGGAAACTAAAATTTTAGGTAAAATAGACTTAGAGCCTAAAAAACCTGAAGTGGAAGAAACTCCTGCTCCTAAGCCGGAACCTGTGGCTGAAGAGAAAAAAGAAGTTGCCCCTGAAGTAAAGGCAACCCCTGAAAAACAGGAA
Organism: uncultured Chryseobacterium sp.; assembly: GCA_913778275.1. The sequence goes on along the minus strand of CAJYWN010000005.1, from coordinate 75,634 downwards.
TTCAAAGTTCTGGATAAAATAGATTTGTCTCAGATCGAGTCCCGAAACAGACCCGTAAAAAAAGACAAACCGAAAACAGAAGATAAAAAAGAAGAGGAAAAACCTGTGGAGAAAACACCGGAAGTAGTAAAAGAAACGCCTAAACTAGTTGAAGCAGTTTCGCCAAAACCTGCAGAAGTGAAAGAGGAAGCTCCAAAACAAGATGACGATCAGCAGGAACCTCAAAAAATTGAAACCGTTTACCAAAAACTTGACGGGCCTAAAATTGTTGGTGAAAAAATCGACTTAACGCAGTTTGCCCCTAAACAGGGAGCAGGTGCCAAAAAGAAGAGAAAGAGAATTGAGAAGCCCGGGCAAAACCCACAAGGGGGTAACAATAATCAGCAAGGTGGTAATAACCAAGGCCAAGGAAATCGTCCACAAGGTCAGGGCCAAGGTCAAGGTGGAAACCGTAACCAGGGTCAAGGCGGACAAGGCGGGAACCGCTTTGGAAACAATAATCAGGGTGGCGGACAAGGAAACCGTCCTCAAGGTCAGGGAGGCCAGGGCCAGGGAGGTGGAAACCGTTTTGGAAACAATCAGGGCAACCGTCCGCAAGGCCAAGGTAATCGCCCACAAGGCCAAGGCGGCGGAAACCGTTTCGGAAACAACAGACCGGGACAGAGAACCATGCCTGTTGAGCTTACCGACGAACAAGTGAAAAATCAAATCAAGGAAACCCTTGAAAAATTAACCAATAAAGGAGGAAAATCTAAATCTGCAAAACACAGAAAAGATAAAAGAAACTTCCGTAGAGAACAGGACGAACGTCAGCAGGAAATTGATGCGGCAGACAGAACATTAAAAGTAACGGAATTCATCACTGTTGGTGAATTGGCAAGTTTAATGAATGTGTCTCCTACAGAAGTAATTTCCGCATGTTTCTCATTAGGGGTAATGGTTACCATGAACCAGAGACTGGAAGCAGATACCTTGTTATTAGTAGCAGACGAATTCGGTTATAAAATTGAATTCTCTGATGCAGACCTTGGAGAATCTGATACAGAAGAAGAAATCGATTCTGAAGAGGATCTTCTTCCAAGAGCTCCGATTGTTACCGTAATGGGTCACGTAGACCACGGTAAAACATCATTGCTTGACTATATCAGAAAGACCAATGTAATTGCCGGTGAATCAGGAGGGATTACACAGCATATTGGTGCGTATAATGTAAAATTGGAAAACGGACAAAGAATTACATTCTTGGATACACCGGGTCACGAAGCCTTTACGGCGATGAGGGCGAGAGGTGCACAGGTTACCGATATTGCCATTATCGTAATTGCTGCCGATGATGATGTAATGCCTCAGACAAAAGAAGCGATTTCCCATGCACAGGCTGCAGGGGTACCAATGATTATTGCCATCAACAAGGTGGATAAGCCGAATGCAAATCCTGATAATATCCGTCAGCAGCTTTCCGGGATGAATATCCTGGTAGAAGAATGGGGAGGAAATGTTCAGGCGCAGGAAATTTCAGCTAAATTTGGTAACAATGTAGATGTATTGCTTGAGAAAGTTTTATTACAGGCAGAATTACTAGAATTAAAAGCAAATCCTGATCGTTCAGCAAACGGAGTTGTTATTGAAGCTTCTCTTGATAAAGGTAGAGGTTACGTAGCAACGATGTTGGTGCAAACCGGAACTTTAAGAGTGGGAGATTATGTAGTTGCAGGTAAGAACCACGGTAAAGTAAAAGCTTTGCTTGATGAAAGGGGTAAAAATCTTTCTGAAGCAGGCCCTTCAATTCCGGCAACCATTTTAGGTCTGGATGGAGCACCTACCGCAGGTGATAAATTCCGTGTTTACGCTGATGAGAGTGAAGGTAAAGCCATTGCCAACAAGAGAGAACAGCTTCAGAGAGAACTTTCCATCAGAACTAAAAAGCATACAACACTTGAAGAATTGGGTAGACGTATTGCTTTAGGAGAATTCAAAGAATTGAATATTATCCTAAAAGGTGACGTGGATGGTTCGGTAGAGGCACTTTCTGATCAGTTACAGAGATTATCAACAGAAGAGATCAGTGTTAAAATTCTTCACTCCGGTGTTGGACAGATCACTGAATCTGATATCAACTTAGCGGCTGCGTCTGATGCTATTATTATCGGATTTAACGTAAGAGCCGGAGCCAATGCTAAAGAGCTTGCAGACAGAGAAGAAATTGAAATCAGAACCTATTCTGTAATCTATAAAGCAATCGATGAGGTAAAAGAAGCAATGGAAGGTATGCTTTCTCCTGAAATTCAGGAGCAGGTAATCGGTAACGTTGAAATCCGTGAGGTATTCAAAATTTCCAAAGTGGGAACTATTGCAGGATGTATGGTTCTTACAGGAAAAGTTACAAGACAATCCAAGGTACGTTTGCTTAGAGATGGTATTGTGAAATTTGATGGGGAACTTGAAAGCTTGAAGCGTTTCAAAGACGATGTGAAAGAAGTTACGAAAGGCTACGAATGCGGATTGAACCTGAAAGGTTATAACGATATAGAAATCGGTGATATTCTGGAGGTTTACGAGGAAGTTGCCGTTAAAAAGAAGTTAAAATAAAAGTCACTAAATAGAGATAAAAGGCCCGCTTTTCCACAAAGCGGGCCTTTTTTTATGTAAAATAAAATTTAGAACGGTTCTAAATAATTTCACTTTCCTTATTTCATTTATGTTAAATTGTGCAATTATCATGTTTATTTATTTTTAATTGGTAATCAATTATGTATTATTGTTATTTGTGTTAATAAGTTGTTATCTTTGCGATATATGTAAAAATAATTTAAAAAAATATTAAATATTAAAATATTGCAGTTGTTAAAATTTATTAACATATTTGCATCCATAATATAAATATTGTTAATAATGAATGGTAAACTAAAAGTGCTAAGTGCAGGCGTTTTGTTTTTTTTAGGACAGACTGCTTTTGCACAAAAAACAAAAACAGATACTCTTCCAAATGAAAAACAGATCGAAGAGGTTGTGGTAACAGGTTATCGTACTAAAAAAACTGACGAAATTACTCAAGCTCAGTCTGTTATTGGTAGTCAAGAGTTAAAACAACAGTCAAATACTTTGTCTTTAACAAATATGTTGCAGGGTAAAGCTCCCGGAGTTTTAGTTCAAACGTTAAGTGGACAACCAGGAAGTGGAGGGTCAATCACCATTAGAGGTTACTCCAATCTTTCTAACACACCAGCATTAGTAGTTATTGACGGACAGTATTCATCTTTTGCTCAGCTAAACGCAATTAATCCAAATGATGTAGAATCTCAGGTTATCCTTAAGGATGCTGCTGCTACAGCTCAGTATGGTTCAAGAGCTGCTTCTGGGGTTCTTGTCGTTACAACGAAAAGAGGTACAAGAGGGAAAACAAATTACAGCTTCGAATCAAGATTCGGTACATCATGGAAAGTTTCAGATAAAGAAATGAATTTCCAGATGATGGATGCTGGTCAAAAGCTTGCTTTTGAAAATGCCATTTCTCCACTCGTAGGAAATACACCTTACAGTGCAGATGAAGTTGCGAGATTAACAGCATTGAACCACGATTGGCAGAAAGATATCCTAAGAAACTCAAGTGAAGAATCCTATTTCTTTACAGCAAGCGGAGGAACTGATAAGAGTTTATTCTATTACTCATTAGGTTATGACAGCAACTCTGGTATCATCAAATATATTGATGCATTAAAAAGATACAGTGCAAGATTTAACTTTGAAAACCAGCTAAGCGATAAAATCAGAATCGGTTTAAATGCGTCATTGCAATATCAAAAGACACAAAACCAGAGAGACTTGAATAATGGTCAGAACCCATTTGCATTTATGTATTATGCTAACCCTTATGAGCCTGTTTTCTTGGATGATGGATCATATAACCCTACCAATACTGGTTTCCCTATTCTAGAAGCATTACAAAGAAATACTTCACAGAATAGCAACCTAAGATTGAACGGGAACATCTTTGCAGAATATAAGTTCACAGATTATTTAAAGTTCAGATCTTCATTATTTAATACATTTGCGCAGCTAAAAGGAAAATCAGTATTACAGCCTGGATCTTTCTTAGACGTTATTTTAGGATATAACGGGCAGGTAAGCCAGTCAAACAATGATTTGTACTATCTTACAGCTAACCAAAGATTGGATTTCGATAAAAAATTCGGTAATCATAAAGTAAGTGCAACTGCATTTTATGAATACAGTACTGAAGACACCAATACAATGGCTGCCACTGGAAGAAATTACAGAACACCAGGATTAGACATTTTAAGTAATATGGTTACTCCAAATGCTACAACAGGAGGAAGAACCCAGACAAGAAGAACTTCAGTAGCATTATTAGCTGACTATAACTACGATTTAAGATATTTATTAAGTGCGTCGATCAGAAGAGATGGTAGTTCAAGATTTGGATTAGATAACCAGTTTGGGGTATTCTGGAGTGCGAGTGCTGCATGGAACATTGCGAAAGAATCATTTGTAAATATTCCTAATCTAAAAGCATTAAAACTTAGAGGATCTTACGGTATTGCAGGAAATGATGCACCTATTCCTGATTATGTAAACCAGCCTTATGTAGGATTTGGATTATACGGTCCGGGAGCTACAACTGTAGTGCCTACAACTGTTGGAAATAAGCAGTTGAAATGGGAAAAAGTTAAAATCACCAACATTGGTTTAGATTTCAACTATGACAATAGATTCAGAGGATCTGCAGAATACTTTATCAACAAGAGAAGTGACTTCTTACAATTGATTCCTAATGCAACTGTACAAGGTAGTTATACCGTTTATGACAATGCCGGGGATATGCAAAACAAAGGGGTAGAAGTAGATTTATCTGCTGATATCATCAGAAAGCAGGATTGGACATTCCAACTTAGAGGAAACGTATCAAACATTAAAAATAAGATTCTTGCTCTAAGACCGGGAGAAACATCTAGAAATGTTGGAAACAACAATAAATTGGAAGTAGGTGAAACGCCTTACTATTTCAGAATGGTAAGATCTGCAGGATTAGATCCACAGACTGGAGAGGCTTTATATTATACAACAAGAACGACTGCAAATCCGGGAGAAACTTTCTATAACTTACCTGGAGGAACAGCTACGAATGTATACTCTACCAATGATATTCAGGATATTAAAGATAAGTCTCCATTCCCTAAATATTTCGGGGGCTTCGGTATGACATTTACTTACAAAAACTTTGATATCACCGCTGATTTCACTTATAAATTAGGAGCATATGCTGTAAATAACGAAGCGCTTAACATGCTTGATCCTTCACAGTTTACAGATAACAAGCGTACTGATGCAGTTAATTACTGGCAAAATCCAGGAGATACAAATGTATTGCCTAAGCCAAACCCGGATGGTATCTGGATGACTGATTATTTCTTGCAAAAAACAGATTACGTAAGATTCAGAAGTTTAAATATCGGATATACATTTGACAAAAATTTCCTTGGAGAAAGAATTCCTTTAAACTCTATAAGAGTATATGCTCAGGCTCAGAACTTATTTTTATGGACTAAATATGAAGGTGATCCGGAAGTTGCTGTAGGTTCAGGAGAAGGAAACACCGATGTACCAGGATCATATACCTTATATACTTACCCAACTCAAAAAACTGTAACCTTCGGTGTCGAATTACAATTCTAAATTTGATTTAATTATGAAAAATAAAATATTAAAATTAACAATACTAAGTACATTTACACTTGGTGCTTTAACTTCTTGCGAAAGAGAGTTGGATCAGGTTTCTTACAGCCAAATCCCTCTTGATGAGGCAATGACGAGCCAGACTAACTTTACTCAGGCTATCAACGGTGCTTATACTGCAATTAAAGGGTCAGGATATTTCTCAACGGATACAGGTAACCAGATTATTGTTCCGGATTTAACAACAGATAACTTGATCTACAATCCTCAGGGTAGAGGTTCAAACTTTACTGCTTACAACTGGGGGTTCTCGGCGAATAACGGTTCTGTAACAGGATTATTTACACAGGCTTATTTCGTTGTTTCAAGAGCTAACATGCCTTTGAAATATATCAATAATCTAGAGCCGGGAGCATTTAGAAACAATATTGAAGCACATGCAAGAGCGATAAGAGCTGCTGCTCATTTTGATCTTGTAAGAGCGTATGCTAAAATACCAACTCAATCTGCAGATGCAAATGCTTCTTTAGGGATCCCATATATTACGGAGTTTAACCCTCTTGAAAATAATACAATCAGAAACCTTACAGTAGCACAGGTATATGATAATATTATTAATGACCTTAATTTTGCTGTAAATAATATTACTGATAATCCGGCAGATAAGTCTAAATTCTCTAAAGCAGCTGTTTACGGTCTACTTTCCAGAGTTTACCTTTACAAAGGAGATTATAACAATGCTGTTACTGCAGGAAATGCAAGTATTGCTTTATCACCAAGTGTAGGGTCGATTACAAATTTCCCTAATGTTTGGGCTTCCAATAATGTTGATGGTGTACTTTTCAAAGTGCTTAACTCTACTCAGGAGAATGTAACAGTAGGTGTTGCTTATCAGCAGGGGGCAACTGCAACAGGTGGAAGCATCAGATCAGAGTATGTTGTTCCGATGTCTCTGTATGATTTGTTTACAACCACCGATGTTAGAAAAACTGCCTACATGAGAAGAAGTTCTTATCAGGGATTACAAAGAAACCACGTTATCAAGTGGGCTTACAATACAGGAGGTGCAACACCTTTAAACGTTGTTGAAGTAAAGTATCTTAGAACTGCAGAAGTATATTTAAATGTTGCTGAAGCTGCTTATAAAGTTGGTAACCTGACTTTGGCAAACTCTCTTCTTAACACTTTAAAAGCTCAAAGATATTCGGGATATGTTCCGGTAACGTTAACAGGAACTGCTCTTTGGAATGAGATCATGCTTCAAAGAAGATTAGAACTTGCTTTTGAAAATGATAGATTCTATACATTAAAAAGACAAGGGCTTCCTATGCAAAGAACTGGTGAAGGACCAAATATCGATGGTACCGGTACTGCTTCTGTTGTACAGACTATTGCGCCAAGTGACACTAGATGGCAATGGCCAATCCCTCAATCAACAATCAATGTTACGCCTGCATTCCAGCAAAATCCTGGTTATTAATAAGCGGCTTAAACTGATTATAAATAAAGACCGTCTCACCTGTGAGACGGTCTTTTTTATTGAAATTGGCTGACTCATAAACTTTGAGTCCGCCTTTTTATTCTTTAACCAGCTTGAATTTCTTTTTTATTCCTTTTCCGGTTGTAAAAGTGACGATGTAATTTCCATTTATTAAATTCCGGATGTCGAGTCTGTTGTTTAATAATTGTGATTGTAAAACCATCTTTCCGGAGGCATCATATATCATTACCTGCAGATTGCTTTCCTTTTCATTAAGATAAATATACTCCGTCGCGGGATTCGGATAAAAAGCAGGCGTTTCTTTTTCATAAGTCTCACTTACGCCTAAGGTGCTTAGAGAGCCTGCAGTCGCAATTAAAGAAAAGTTTTGACTGCCACCTGAAAGCAAGCCCTTATGTGTAACAGTTATAGTGTAGGTGCCTGAAGGATTGTTGATGTCTATTCTTTCAAAATTATCTGTATCATTAGTTCCTAAATTCGTTGCGGTATCATAGGGCGCAGCCATGCCTTGCATTTTCCAGGGATAATACGTGAGTCCATCTTTCGTAATTTTGATATCTAAATCATTTACCAGATACTTTGTAGTTGGATCAACAGCACCGGAATTAGAAAATGAAGACTGAGGATCTGTCCATGAGATGGATACTCTTAAAGGCGCTGTGCCACTTGCGGTAATTGTTTTTGTATACGTAGACCCATTGCTTAAAGATAACTCATTAATAATACTTTTTGTAGAAGTTGTAGAATTTTTATCTCGTATTGCAATTGCGGCCTTTTCTGCATTTACCAATCCCCATCCGTATTCATAGTCAGGACCTGGCCAATTTCCCGCTTCGTCCGCAGTATGTAAGATCAGGCCTTTTACGGTAGCAGATTTCATATAGCTGGAATAGAGTTGGTTATGGTACTGTTGCAGCAACAGTACAACTCCCGTAATTCCGGGAGAAGCCATAGATGTTCCGGATGAAGTACCAGTAGCAGTATTAGATGTACTTAATGTAGACCTTACGCTTACTCCTTTCATGGAAATATCCGGTTTTATTCTACCATCGTCCGAGGGTCCCCAGCTGCTGAAAGAAGACATGGTGACGCTGGACTCATCAATATAATTTGAAACTTCGTTTACAGCTGCTACTGTCATTACATTCTTTGCATTGCCATGACCAAATATTAAATCATATCCACCTTTATTGGAAATCTGAACAGATCCCGGTGAAGTTGTGTCATTTCTACTGTTTCCTGCCGAAACAACAGGTAAGTAATAGGGATTATTATAGCAGATTTCATCAAACGATTGCGCCCGGGAATCGTAAGCGCCATAAAACCAGATATTACTCAATGCACCAAAACCATATGAATGATTGGAAGTTAAAAGTCCGGTAGATGCTTGTGATAGTATTTCAGAGAGATCGTCATTCCAGTCGTAATTAAGGACTGAAGCATTGAACGCAATACCTCTAACCGTAGAAAGAACTCCTTGTGCACAAATAGTTCCGGTAACATGGGTTGCATGGTCGATATTACCTGCTCCATCCATATTTGTGAGCTTAGAATTTCCACCCACCATAAACTCTTGATGTGTAATCCGTGCGCTTCCGCCATCCCAGACTCCGGCAACCATATTTTGCCCTTGAATATTCACTCCCAAACCCCCACCGCCATATAGCTTATGAGCCCTTGCTGTAGTGGAGGCGCCAGCATTGTCGGTTTGGGCGTAAATATGTTCACCACTGGGCAAAACATCAATAAGTTCCTTAATCCCAAAATTTGGCAGGCTGGTTCTTTTGGAAAATTCAGGGTGTTGGCTGAGAAATCTTGATAATCTGAGTTTACGCTCTATTTTTTCAGCATTTAGCTTTTGCTGTAAAAAAATATTGGCTGTTTTATTAGAGTAGGATGCAATTTTTATTCGTTCTTCTACACTTTGGCCATATGTTGAGAAAAAGATTGAAGAAACAAGAAGCAGGAACATTTTTCTGTTTTTCATATATCATGTGTTTTTATAATTAAACAATTAAATATAAAGAAATCATTATTTCCTTTCAATAATCACTACCAGTTGCAGGCATAATTTTAATTTTTGTTTAACATTTATCATAATATGAATAAACTGAGCTAGTCTTCCAGTGAATTAAGCAGATAAAATGTGTAATTATTTTAAAATTTTGAAATTGCTTTATAATCGAAGGTTTTTAACAGATAATGGAAGAGGGCAATGTTCAACAATTCGTATTGTGTACGCATCACAAATTGGAATTATAACATTAATAATTAAAAATTGCTGCATAATTAGTTTTGTATTCAATTAATAAACAAGCGTTTGTAAATTTAGAATAATTCTAAATAATAAATTTTTCAAAAAAAATATGCATCCATAAATATTTTTAGCAAAAAAAAATTTCGATAAAAATTATTATGAATTTATAATATTAGTATAATACTACTTTTATATTAATATAAAACATTGCATATCAATAAGTTGCGAAATATTTCAGTTTGGTGATTTTAATATTTATTAACATATTTGTCCCATTAAATATTAAAATTTGTTAATATGAATGTGAAATTACAAGTATTAAGCGCGGGAGTTTTGTTCTTTATGGGAGGAACACTTCTGGCGCAGAAAACAAAAAATGATACTGTTCCAAAAGAGAAAATCATTGATGAAGTGGTAGTTTTGGGGTATAGTAAAACTGCTACTAAAGCCTCCTCTACAGTTTCATCAGTTACAGTGGGATCGGAAACAATAGAAAATAGACCAAACATATCCGTTCTTAATTCAATACAAGGTACAGCTCCCGGGATAGTTGCAAATTCTAATTCAGGATCGCCAGGTTCTGGCAAATTCAATATTCTAATAAGGGGAATTAGTTCATTAAATGGATCTACTGATCCATTATATGTTGTTGATGGATTAATCACATCAGCCTCACAATTCAGAAATTTGAATCCTGCTGATATCGATACCTTTACTATTTTGAAGGATGCACAGGCCACTTCAATTTATGGTAACAGAGCGGCTGCTGGTGTTGTTGTAATAACAACAAAAGGGGGAAAGTATAACTCCGCTTTAAAAATATCTTATGACGCTTTAACTTCTTTTTCGACCTATCCGAAGACAGATTATAATATGTCTAACGGTAAGCAGTTATTAACTATTCAGAATCAATATGGGGGTGGCTTTGGATCTACATTAACTCAGCAGCAAATAGATAATTGGACCACTGATACAGATTGGAATAAACAGTTTATGAGGACTGGGATTTCTCAACAACATAATTTGAGTTTGTCTCTGGGGGGAGAAAGCATAAATAACTATACATCATTAGGTTATGTAGAATCTGAAGGTATTATAAAATCTACTGATTTTAAAAGATTTACATTAAGGAATAACTTAAATGGAAAGTCTAAAAATGGAAAACTTAATTATGGGACAATCATTGCTTTGGGCTATTCAAGAAGAAATCAGCTTGATGATGAAACTAATACTGCAATTAATGCGAATGTTATTCAAAACCCATTATTTGGATCTATTCTTTCTCCTACTTATGTGGCTCCATCCCCATATTCTAATGGGAGGGATTTGTTTAATGCCATTGGAACTGATACCGCCGGAAATCGGCCTTGGATTCTTCAGGACATTATCAGTGGAGGTGTAAGAAATCAATTTACAGAAATTAGTATAGCAGCCAACGCCAATGTAAGCTATAAAATTACTGATTATTTAACAATTGGTAATAGAACGGGTATTGACTATAAGGAGTTTGAAAGAATTTTTGCAAGGGCTGCAAATGGCTACCTGTCTTTAGTTGTAGCTGCGGGTCAAAACGCTCAATATGGTGGTTTTGAGCAGTTTAATACAACGAAAGATTTGACTTTCAACTCTGTAACCAATGTTACTTTTAATAAGCAATTTGGAGATCACAGTGTTACTGTTTCGGCTTACTTAGATTATCTGAAAGTACATTGGGCGAATAATACCCAACAGCAAAATGGATTAAATCCACTTAATTGGGCCTTTGGCGCAGGAACAGGATATATACCATTTAACCAGGCTACGCCGAATATTTATAGACCTACTGTTTCAGCCCAAAAAGTTATTGCAGGTACATTAGCATATTTTGCTACTTTGGAGTATGATTATCAGAACAAATACGGTTTGGATGCTGTGGTAAGAAGGGATGGATCATATAGATTTAGTTCGGAAAACAAATGGGAAACATTCTGGTCAGTAGGAGCTAGATGGAATTTAGATAAAGAGGCTTTTATGGAAGGTTCTGGTTTTGAAATGTTAAAGTTAAGAGCTTCCTTGGGTACTTCTGGTAATCAAAATGCAGTTGCACCAACAAATAACGTCAATCCTTTAACTTTATCACCAATTTCATATCTAGATGTGTATAGTAGTAATACTGGTTATCAAAACTTACCTGGATATGGATTGGGTAGTTTAGGTAATACTGCATTGAAATGGGAATCTGTAAAACAATCCAATATTGGTTTAGACTTCAATTATAAAGGGATTTTAACTGGGAGTGTAGATTATTATCAAAAAAGAACATCAAGATTATATAATCCTATAAATATCTCTGCCGTAACTGGTATTTATACGCTTGATCCTGGAAATAATGGTATTTTAGATAATAAAGGTATTGAAGGACTTTTAAGGTATAATGCTATTAAAAAAGATTACTTCAAACTGTCTGTTTTTGCCAATGTCGCATATAATTCTAACAAAATTGTATCAATGGATAAGGAGAATTTAACTGGTGATGTTGTAGATGCAGTTGGTGGTCCTGCAAACCAATTCCAATTGTATCCATATGTGGGGGTAGATCCTGCCGATGGAGAGCAATTATTTTTGGATATAAACGGAAATATAACCAAATCTCCAACGGCTAATGACAGAAGGTTAACAGGAAAGTCTCCAAATGCTAAATTTACAGGAGGTTTCGGATTTAATATTGATTATAAAGGATTCTTTTTAGATACTTTGTTTTCCTTCCAACAAGGCGGGTATATCTATGATAACCTCTATTCTTGGGTAATGGATCCTTTCTACGCAGGTAATAACATTAATGTTTCAGCAGATTTATTAAATTCTTGGACTCCTACAAATACGGGATCTAATCTTCCGTCTTTAAATGCTAATAATGCAGGATTAGAAGGCTCTTCTGATAGATTCTTGTTCAAATCAGATTTTATAAGGCTGAAGAATATTTCGCTTGGATATAATTTTACAAAAAGCCAGTTAGGAAATTTGCCGGTAAGATCAATCAAATTGTTTATCCAGGCGGAGAATATTTACACTTGGTCTAATTGGAAAGGCTTTGACCCAGAGCCGGTAACCACGTATTCATTGAATGTTTTTCCAAACCCGAAGACTGTATCTGTAGGGGCTAATATTGATTTTTAAAATAGAATAAAACATGAAAAAAATATTTAAAAATATAATCGTTGTATATTCACTTTTAGCTGTGAGTACTGTTTTCAATAGTTGTAATGATGCAGTTAATATAGATCAGCCCGGCGTTATTGACGATGAGGCAATATTTACAAGCGTTTCAAATTTAAATGATTTCTTAATAGGTTCGGTTTATGGGAATTTAGATACAAATAATGAAATTTATGTAAGTGCTGTAATTTCTGATGAGGTTAAACCTGGAAGTGGTAGCGGGGGACAAGAGTTTCAGTTGCATCGATATTTCTTGAATAATTCAGAAGGTCTTGTTTCGGGAATTTGGCTAACTCATTACAGAGTTATAAATAGAGTGAACAGACTTCTGGAAGGGGCAAGTAAAATTACTCCAACCTCATCAGAGACTGCACAATATAACAGTATTATTGCACAAGCCAGAGCAATAAGAGCATTTTCTTATGTTCAATTAGAATCACTGTTCTCAACTGATATGACAAACCCAAATGCTTTAGGCGTTATATTATTAAAAGATATTCCAGAGACAGATGCTCAATTGCCTAGATCAACAAATCAGGAAGTTTATGATTTTATCAATGCCGATCTGGATTATGCAAGAAGTGTTTTAACATATTCTTCAGCAACAAATGCAGCTGCTAGATTTTATGTAGATAAGGGTTTTGTAAATGCTCTTTCAGCAAGGTTTAATGCTTATAGAGGTAATTATGCTTTGGCAAAACAATACGCTCAGGATGTAATTTCTAATTCAGGCTTAACATTAACAGTTGCTACTCCAATCAGTAGTGGTTCAGCAGTTTTTACAAATCCAACACCTCCAGCTACTTTACCTGTAAGTCAAACATCAGCATGGAATACGGCATTTTACGGAATTGCATCTTCGTTTAATCCTTATAGAAATCTATGGAATGATTCCTCTCGAGGCGAAATAATATTTGCTTTAAATAGGTTGGCAACAGGCAATGGAAGCAGCATTGGAACAAGATGGAATACAAATACGTCTACTGTTTCCGGTGTTCCAATGTGGTTTATGGGAAGAAATTTATTCAACTTAATAAATGTTCAGGGAGATATTAGGAGATACACATACATTGACCCTACGTCTATAATTGATCCAAATTATGCAACAAGTACAGCTCCAATTAATACAGATAAGTTAGTAATTGATAAATATCCTGGAAAAACAAACGCCGCTACAAGAAATGATTTAAAGTTATTTAGACTATCTGAAATGTATTTCATTTTAGCGGAAGCGGAAGTGTCTGCTAATAATTTATCTGTTGCTCAATCACTTATTCAACAAGTTAGAGTAGCGAGAAATTATTCAGGTTTAGCAACGACACCTGTTTATACAAGTGCTCAAGTTGCCTACGCAGATATTCTAAAAGAACGCAGAGTAGAGTTGGCCTTAGAGGGGCATCGCTATATTGATCTTAAACGTCTTGCGGCTAAGGCTGGAGTAACAATGAATAGAAATGCTACCGATGATATTGTTACGGTTACAAATTTACCTAATGGGGATTATAGGTATACTTTACCAATTCCTTTGGATGAAACAGCTGCTAATCCAAATTGTCAACAAAACCCAGGCTATTAAAATCAATTTAAGCTGATTATTTTTATAAATCCCCGCACCCAAATGCGGGGTTTTTTATTCCCTATTATTTCTTATTTTTGCCTTACAAAATCTGCACTTGCATTTTTGTATAAAAATCAACACATGAAGTATCTACTTTCAGTCATACTCTTTTTCAGTCTCACGGTAAACGCGCAGGTCAAAAACAAGACCGATTCAAATCAGCTTCCTAAAAAAGGAGAAGATACCCTGGTCATTGATTCCGGAACAAAGGATTCTATGAAAATATTTAAGCCCACCATTAACGATTATTTGTATCAGACACAGTTCGCGGAGAAGAAAGTATTTGATACCGTAATGACTTTTGATAAAACCTATATCTTTTCCCAATACAACAACAGGGATAACTTTGGGAGAGTTCAGGTGGCAAATATCGGAGCAGGATTTAATCCTATTTCTTATGAACTCAATCCCGAACAGAATCTGGCACTGTTACCAACCAACAAATCCTACGGTATTCTGGGTGTTAATGATATACACTACTACGATGTAAAAACGCCAACCGCAACATTCATTTACCATAATGCCATGAAAAACGGGGCGGCACTGAGATCTTCCTATACACAGAATATCGGGAAAAGATTCAATTTTTCTCTCGAATACAGCGGACTACGATCCCAGGGAATGTACAGGAACTCCTTAGCCTCCAATAACAATACTTTATTTTCCGGACACTATGTTTCCAAAACCGGAAACTATGAATTGTTTGCCCACTATCTGCATCAGAATGTGAATAACCAGGAAAATGGAGGAATAGCAGTGGACAGCCTTTTCCAGAACGGAAACAGTGACTCCCGGAACAGGCAGAATATGCAGGTGAATCTGGCGTCTTCAAGTTCCCAGTTTTCGTACCGAAGATATTACCTCACCCATCAGTTGGCTCCTTTTAATTCTGATAAGATTCCTTTTAAAATAAGACATACCATTTCCCATCAGGGAAACAAATATTATTATACCCAGGGGGCGCCGGAAGCATTCTGGTACGAAGCGCCACAACAGCTTGTACCGGACGGGCCTTTATCCTCAAAAAAATATTCAGACAATTTTAGCAATACACTAAGTCTGGTTTGGGACAACGAAAAGTTTAAGCTCGATGCAGGACTTCGCTATCAGATCTTAAAATTAGGCTCAAGTCAGGTCATTTTGCCTTTGCTCGAGATCCCTACTGAAATCAAAGAAAACAGAATCGGGGCAGTGGGAAATTTGCAGATAAAGCTATTTGATAAGTTTCAGCTCAACTCATTTTTGGAATTCTCAAACGGAAGCCAGTTTGGAAGCTATCTCAGAACGGCAAATAATCTGAAATTTGAACCGGTAAAAGACTATTTTGTGAATGCAAAGCTGAACTTCCAGACTGCTTACCCGTCATTCAACTATCTTCTGAATACTTCAATTTATAACAATTTCAATTATTATTTGCAGGATGCAAAAAACCAGACGGTGATGGAAGCGGGCGGAAGCCTGAATCTGAAATGGTTCAAAACCGAATTGCTTGTCAATTACTTCAGAATTGAAAATTACACCTACTTTGACATGGCGGCAATGCCGAAACAAAGCGAAAGTTCAGTGAATATCTCACAAATCGGAGGTGATGCAACTTTCAGCTATGGGAATTTCCATTTAAATACAAGACTGCAGTTCCAGAATGTACTGACGAACAAAGACCTTCTGCCATTGCCGGGATTTATCGGGCGTGCTAATTTCTTTTATCAGTCAAAAGCCTTTAAAAATGCAGCCGAAGTGCAGGCCGGGATAAAAGTATATTACTTCTCAAAATTTGCATCCAGAGAATACTTCCCGGTTCTTAATGAATATATTCTGCCCGGAACAGATTCTTTCTCCATTGGCGGACAGCCGATTGCCGATGTCTACTTTAATATGAAAGTTAAAAAAATGTTCTTCTTTATTGAAGGCCAACAGATCGGAACTCTTGCATCACACAATAAAGCTTATGCATTCCCAAGTTATCCAACCTATGATTTCAGGCTGAATATCGGGATTGTATGGTATCTGTTCAACTAAAATTATATACAGGTTGAAAACAATTAACAGAATATCTTTTCAGGATATCGTCAGTATTCCTCAATTGGTAAAAGATTTTTTAAATCAGAAAATAGAAGGTTTCGAAGAAAATACATTTTCTTTACAACACTTTAAAGATAAGATCTCCGAAAAACAAATTTCTTTCAAATCGGAGAAAAGAGAAGTTCTTGCTAAAACATTAGAGGCGCAGCTTTCAGGTCTTACCCTTTCACCGGAACAAAAGCAGAATGTACGGGATTTAAAGCTTGAAAATACATTTACGATCACCACAGGTCATCAGCTGAATCTTTTTTCAGGGCCGGTCTTTTTTGTGTATAAAATCCTGCAGACCATCAAAACATGTTCTTATTTAAAAGAGAACTTTCCGGAATTCAACTTCGTGCCCGTGTATTGGATGGCTTCGGAAGATCACGATTTTGCAGAAATCAATCATTTTAAAACCGAAAACAGCTATTACGAAATCAATGAAAAATCCGGAGGAGCAGTAGGAAGAATTTCTTTAACCGACACCTTTTTCATTTCAGAATTTGAAAAAGAATTTAAAGACTTTGTCTTCGGAACTGAATTGATTTTAATGTTAAAAGAAGCCTACAAAGCTGGCAATACGTTAACACAGGCCATTCAAATATTAGTCAATCGCCTTTTTTCAGAATTTGGTCTGCTCATTCTTGACGGAGATTCGAAAGAACTGAAAGCGCAAATGAAAGAAACGTTCAAAGATGAACTTGTAAATTCCACTCTGTATAAAGAATCGAAACAAAAAGTAGACTTTTTAACTGAAAAGTATGGCAGGGTTCAGGTAAACCCTCGTGAAATCAATCTTTTTTACCTTACGGAAACCAGAGACCGAATCGATTTTAACGGGCATCAATATATCATTGTTGATAAAAACAGACAGTTTACAAAAGAAGAAATTCTGAAGGAACTGGAAAGTCATCCTGAGAAATTTAGTCCGAATGCATTAATGCGCCCTGTTTACCAGGAAACCATACTGCCCAATCTGGCATATATCGGAGGAAATGCCGAAATCATGTACTGGCTGGAACTGAAAGATTATTTCACCAGAATTAATCTGCCTTTCCCGATTCTTATTCCACGAAACTCAATGTTATTTCTGAATCAAAAAACATTAGGGAAAATTGAAAAGCTTCAATTAAAAACAGAAGATTTTTTCCGGAACTTTACAGCCATTACCAATAATAAAATCTTAGATAATCATGAGATCTTAAGATTGCTTGAAGAAAAGGAAAGTCAGCTAATACATCATTTTGCAGACCTGAAAACAGCTGCGGAAACCACCGAAAAGTCGTTTGGGAATTTGGTGAAAGCGGAAGAAGTGCGACAGGTGAAATCTTTTAAAAGAATGAAAAAAAGACTGCTTCACGCCGAAAAAATCAAGCAGAAAGAAATGCTTGAAAGACTTGAAAATCTGTTTCTTGATGTACATCCATCCAAAAACTGGCAGGAAAGAGTATATAACTTCAGTGTCTTTTTTGCAGACCACGGCAATGCATGGCTTGAGACTTGTTTAGAAGAAATGCAAATTGACGAGTCCAGATTAATAATTCTTGCCATTTAATTTTAAAGAAGTATTTTTGTAAATATAATGATCCAATATGATAAAGAGGTTTTTTATTCTGTCCAGTTTATGTATGGTTTTGGGGGTGTCTGCTCAGAAATCGCACACCGTTGTAAAAGGCGATACTCCTTATAATATTGCTAAAAAATACGGCCTTACTGTAGACGAATTGCTTAAGCTTAATCCTTCTGTAAAAGACGGGAAACTGGCAATTGGAGAAGTTTTAACGGTTAAAAACGATAGAACGGCATCCTCATCCAAAGCGAGTGGTTCCACAAAACCTGCCGGAACCGAACAGCTGGGAAAAATTGTCCTTCAGCCGAAACAGACGATTTACGGAATTACAAAACAATACAGAATTTCGGAAACTGATCTCAGAAAACTCAATCCTGATCTGGATTCTCATATGAAGATTGGTGATGAAATTACACTGCCTCTTGAAAGCATTAAAAAATATGGAGCCGGCCAGCAGACTGCAGTAGCAGCTTCAACGGTGAAACCTGAGGAAAAGATCGTGGAAACACCTGCTGTTACAGCTTCCGAGGGAGAATATATTGTTCAGCAGAAGGACAATTATTACAAAATTTCAAAACAGTTCAATCTTACGAGAGAAGAGCTTTTTGCTTTAAATCCGGGACTTGAAGAGAGAGGTCTTAAACCTGGTGAAAAAATTTCAGTTAAAAAATCGGGAAGCGGAAACGAATCCGGTGCGGATGTCTTTGAAGAAACAAAAAATTCAAAAGCAAAAGTAGATTCCGGAAACGAAAGCTCCTCAAAAGATAGCAGTACTGCCGCTGATGATTATGTTACATACACTGTTCAGCAGGGAGATACGGTATTTTCCATTGTCAATAAATTCGGAATTTCTATTGATGAATTAATTGCATTAAACCCGGAATTATCAAAAGGATTAAAAGCAGGAATGGTTTTAAAAATCAAAAAGCTTGATCCGGCCTATGTGAAGAAAAACGGAGACGCACTGAGTGTTGTCGTAATGCTTCCTTTCGGATACAGTACCGGAGAAACACAGTACAGAACCATGGCGCTGGATTTCCTTACCGGAGCAAAGCTAGCCATTGAAAGAAATGCGAGAAACGGACAAAAGTTAGACATCAAAATTGTAGACTCCGGAAATGAAGCATCGTTCAGAAATTCATTAACCCAGATCAACCCGGATAATACCGACCTGATCATAGGCCCATTCTTTAAATCGAATGTGGTAGACGTTCTTGATTTTACAAAAAGTCAGAAAATTCCAGTTGTGGCACCTTTTGCCAATTCGCCGGAGTTATACGGTTACAGCAATCTGATCATTGTTGAAACAAACGATCAGACCTATGCTGACAAAATTGTAGAAGAGGTAAAAGCGGCATATTCTGACCAGAAAATATATATTCTTGCTGATGCTAAAAAAGAAAACGCCAACTATATCAAGGCAGGACTTGAAAAAATATTGAAAAATCCAAACGTTACGATGGTAAATTCTGCTTCGGATATCCAGCTTGACCAGAATATGATGACCGGTCAGTCTGCTCCTGTCATTGCTATTCTTGCAAGTGACAACGATGCATCAGGAGAAGCTTTTGCAAACAGGGTCATTGCATTGTCTAAAGATGTTCAGGGCGTAAAAGCATTCAGCATGCATTACGTTCCTGCGTTTGAGAAAAAAGTGGATGATCTCGCTGTGGCAAATCTGGTGTACCTCATGGACAGGAAAATCAACACCGATGGAAGTTTCGAAAAAGAAATTCTTGCCGCTTATAAAAGCAAATACTGTAAAACACCTCCGAAATATGCCATCATCGGTTTTGACGTCGTTAATGATATGCTGACCCGTGAAAACAAAAAAGGAGAAATTTTTAAACAGATGAATAAAGTTCAGACACAGCTGGCTACCAAATTTGAATTTGTAAAATCAAAAGCAAACGGAGCCTATGTGAATACAGGGTACCGTGTGATCAGACTGGTTCCGTAAATCATCTGATTACTTCTGAAGAATATTATTAACATTATATTTATATTTGCAAAAATATTTAAATTAATACATGAAAGCACTTGTGTTTCCTGGGCAGGGTTCTCAGTTCGTAGGAATGGGAAAAGAATTGTATGATTCTAGAAAAGACATCAAAGATCTGATGGAATCTGCCAACGAAATTTTAGGATTCGATATCCTTTCTATCATGTTCAGCGGAACGGATGCTGATCTTAAAAAAACCGAAGTTACCCAACCTTCAATTTTTATACATTCTGTTGCTGCGCTAAAAGCCGTGAATGGTCTTGGTGCAGAAATGGTAGCAGGACACTCTTTAGGAGAGTTTTCCGCATTGGTTGCCAATGGCGTATTGTCTTTTGATGACGGACTGAAACTGGTTTCTGAAAGAGCAAAGGCAATGCAGGCCGCTTGTGATGCCAATCCAAGCTCTATGGCTGCAATCCTTGGGCTTGAAGATGCCAAAGTAGAAGAAATTTGTTCCCAGATCAGCGGAATAGTTGTTCCTGCCAATTACAATTGTCCGGGACAGTTGGTGATTTCAGGTGAAACGGCAGCGGTTGAAGCAGCATGTGTGAAATTAAAAGAAGCAGGTGCAAAAAGAGCATTGTTATTGCCTGTAAACGGAGCGTTTCATTCTCCATTGATGCAGCCTGCGCAGGAAAGACTGGCTGCTGCCATTGAGCAGACAAAATTCAGAAAAGCAACCATTCCGGTGTATCAGAATATTACTACAACAGCGGTTTCTGATCCGGATGAAATTAAGAAAAATCTGATTGCACAGCTTACCGGCCCTGTAAAATGGACACAGTCGGTTCAGCATATGATTAAAGACGGTGCCACCAATTTCGTAGAAGTAGGACCCGGAAAAACATTACAGGGACTGATCAAGAAAATCGACAGCGCTGTAGATGTGGCATCTGCAATCTAAAAATACAGTCATGGGCGAAATATTTTCACCGGGAAAGCTGATGCTTACTTCAGAATATTTCGCAATGGACGGAGCTCTTGTCTTAGCGGTACCTACCAGGCTGGGACAAGAGTTTTCTTTTAAAGAAGAACAGGACGGAAGATCCCTTATTTTCTGGGAAGCCTATCACCAGAACAAACTATGGTTAAAAGCTGTCATCGATTATAAAAGCTGGCAGATTCTGGAAACCAATATTCCTGCAAGCGCTGAATTCATTTTAAAAACATTAAAAAATGTTCAGTTGCTTTCTCAAACTAAATTTAAAAGCAATTTTACCTACCATCTTACCACCAATCTTCAGTTTCCCGCAGATTACGGACTGGGAAGCAGTTCTACCTTAATGAATAATCTTGCCGAATGGGCAGACACTGATCCCTTCTATTTAAATACGATAAGTCTTGGTGGAAGCGGGTACGATATTGCGGTAGCAAAAGAGAAATCTGCCGTGCTTTATCAGAACAAACCTGAAATAAAATACGAAAAGATAGATTTCAGTCCTCCATTCAAAAATGAACTGATTTTTATTCACCTCAATCAAAAGCAGGACAGCCGGGAAGGAATCAATTTGTACAAGTCGAAAAATAAGTCCCAAAAACTTGTTGATGAATTTTCGGATCTTACAAGAAAAATTTTGTTATGCAAAGAATTGGAAAATTTTTCAGACTTAATGTTGATTCATGAGCAAAAAATATCAAATTTTATTGAAATTCCTGCAGTTAAGGCCCGTTTTTTCGCAGATTGCCCCGTTTTTGTGAAAAGTTTGGGGGCATGGGGTGGAGATTTTGTCATGAGCTCAAAATTTGATGGCTTTGAGGACTATTTTTGGGGAAAAGATTTTAACACAATTTTTGAATGGCGTGAGCTAATTAGTTTGTAATCAGTATATTATAAACTTGTTTTTTTATTTGCCAATTTGACTTATATCATTATATTTAAACCACTTTTAACAATTAATTAATATTAATTTTGTTAGACCCAAAAAAGAAATAGAAAATATAAGTAAAATGAAAAACGCTAAAATCATCCAGGATTTAGAAAAATTAGGGATTAAAGGAAACTATGAAGTCGTTTATAATCCTTCTTACGAAGAATTGTATCAGGCTGAAGTTTCTCCTGAAAATCAGGGCTTTGAAAAAGCTGAGCTTACGGAATCTGGTGCAGTATCAGTAAAAACAGGAATTTTCACAGGTCGTTCACCTAAAGACAGATATATTGTTCAGGATGATGTTACGAAAGATACGATTTTCTGGGATGGTAAAGTGAACCTGCCTACAACACCGGAAATTTTCCAGTCTTGTAAAGAATTGGTGCTGGATCAGCTTTCAACCTCAAAAAAAATCTATGTAGTGGATGCTTTTTGCGGTACCAATGCAGATACCAGATTAAAAGTGAGATTCATTATGGAAGTGGCTTGGCAGGCGCATTTCGTTACGAATATGTTCATCCGTCCTTCTCACTATGAACTGCAAAACTTCGGAGAACCGGATTTCACGGTAATCAACGGATCCAAAACAACAAACCCGAACTGGAAAGAGCAGGAATTGCATTCTGAAAACTTTATTATGTTTAACCTTACCGAGAAGCTTCAGATCATCGGAGGAACCTGGTATGGCGGCGAAATGAAAAAAGGAATGTTTGCCATGATGAATTATTACCTTCCGTTAAAAGGAATGGCTTCCATGCACTGCTCGGCAAACGTAGGTGAAGAAGGGGATGTGGCGCTTTTCTTCGGACTTTCCGGGACAGGGAAAACTACCTTATCTGCTGATCCGAAAAGATACCTGATCGGGGATGATGAGCACGGATGGGACAATAATGGCGTTTTCAATTATGAAGGCGGATGCTATGCAAAAGTGATTGACCTGTCTGAGGAAAAAGAACCGGATATTTTTGCCGCTATCAAAAGAGATGCACTTCTTGAGAATGTAGTGGTGAACAACGGTATTTCAGATTATACGGATAATTCTATCACGGAAAATACAAGAGTATCGTATCCTATTTATCATATTAATAAGATTGTTTTGCCTTCAAAGGCGGGACATGCCAGTAAGATCGTTTATCTTTCTGCTGATGCGTTCGGAGTACTACCTCCGGTATCAGTATTGGATGAAGATCAGGCACAATACCATTTCCTTTGCGGCTATACCTCAAAATTAGCAGGAACGGAAAGAGGGATTACAGAACCTGAACCATCTTTCTCGCCCGCATTCGGAGAAGCGTTCTTAACACTGCACCCGACAATGTATTCTAAAACGCTTATCGGAAAAATGAAAGAACATGGTGCAAAAGCGTATCTTGTGAATACAGGATGGAACGGAACCGGAAAAAGAATATCCTTAAAAGATACAAGAGCAATTATTGATGCCATTATCGACGGGTCTATCGAAGATGCTCCGAAAACAAGAATTCCGATTATGAATCTGGAAGTACCAACTTCATTGCCAAACGTCTCTGAAGGTATTCTTGACCCAAGAGATACATACAGCAATGTTGAAGAATGGGAAGATAAAGCAAAAGACCTTGCTGCAAAATACATCAAAAACTTTGAACAGTACTGCAATTCTGAAGAAGCTAAGAAATTAGTCGCTTCAGGTCCTCAGCTGCAGGGACAAACAATTAAATAAATGTAAAAACCTCATCGTTTGATGAGGTTTTTTATTTGTATATGCTTAGGCGTTAAAACTTATATTAAATAAAACATTTAGTATTAGAGTCTGTCATGCTGAGCCTGTCGAAGCATCTTTATTTTTTTAATCATTTTAAACTTAAAATGGCCAATCGATATCCATCCATTCCGAATCCCGACAATACCGCATCTGTATTGGCTGCGGTTACTGACTTTTGACGAAACTCCTCTCTTTTATAAATATTACTGATGTGCACCTCCACTTTGGGTTTCTGAATATTTTTTAAACAATCTGCGATCGCATAAGAATAATGTGTAAAAGCTCCGGGATTAATGACCAGGGCATCAAAATCATCTTCCTGAAGCCGATTGATAATTTCTCCTTCAATATTAGACTGATAATATTGTATTTCATGAGAAGAGAGCTCGGATTTTAAAGTTTCCAGGAAATCTTCCATGCTTGTTGTTCCGTAAATTTCCGGTTCGCGGGTTCCCAATAAATTTAAGTTGGGACCATTTACAATTAAAACTTTCATGTTATAAAATTAACGGTTTTTACAGTATGATTTAGTAGTTTAGCAAAATATCTGATATAAACTGCCGAGAAATTCCTACAAAACGACCGTATTATCTATCTTAAAACTATTAACTTTGATAAAGTAATTCTGTACAGTAACGGCTCGCTACATGCTAAAAATGATAATGATTCAGCATTATGAATAAGGATATTGAACATAAACTGATAGGCAAAAACACGAAACCCACCAGCATGAGGATTTTGGTGTATGATTTTCTGAGCTCTCAGGAAGCAGCGCTGTCATTATCCGAAATTGAAAATCATTTTGAAACGGCAGACCGCACCACCATTTACAGAACGTTAAAAACATTCGAAGAAAAAGGAATTGTTCACAGCATTCAGGAAAATACAACAACCAAATATAAACTCTGCCACGACGGATGCAACGAAAATACGCACAAAGACTGGCATCTTCACTTTTACTGTAAAATCTGTAAGCAGACGACCTGCAGGGAAGATATCTCTTTTCCGGAAAATGTTCAGGCCAATTTCAGGATTGATGAAATGAGGCTGTTTGCCAAAGGAATCTGTGAGGGCTGTCTGGAGAGTTTGCAATAGTGTTGCACGTATTTTGTCTGTACATTTGAAATAAATTAAAGAATTATGGAAGAATGCTGCAGTACAAAGCCCAAGCAGGAACATAAACATGACCATGAAGAGCATGACCACAACCACGAACATTCTCATGATATAGGCGGCAAGCCGGTATTTCAAATGTTCCTTCCTGCAATTGTTTCCTTCATGTTATTATTAATAGGAATTGTTTTAGACAACGTTATAAAACCGGAATGGTTTACAGGAAGCATCCGTTTCATCTGGTATTTAGTTGCCTATGTTCCGGTGGGATTGCCTGTTTTAAAAGAAGCCTTTGAAAGCATTAGAAACGGAGATATCTTTTCCGAGTTTTTCTTAATGGGAATCGCCACCGTAGGCGCCTTCGCTATAGGAGAATATCCTGAAGGGGTAGCCGTAATGTTGTTTTATTCTGTTGGAGAAGTTTTTCAGGGAATGGCCGTAACCAGAGCCAAAACCAATATTAAGCTGTTGCTGGATCAAAGACCCGACGAAGTTACGATTTTAAAAAATGGAAAACCGGAAACAGTAAAAGCACAGAAAGTAAATATCGGAGAAATTATTCAGTTAAAATCAGGAGAAAAGCTGGGATTAGACGGAGAGCTTTTATCTGAAACAGCCTCTTTCAATACTTCTGCATTAACGGGAGAAAGTAAACCCGATACCAAAACAAAAGGAGAAACTGTTTTAGCAGGAATGATCAACCTGAATAGGGTGAGCGAAGTCAAGGTTACAACAGCCTATAAAGACAGTAAGCTGAGCAAAATTTTAGAGCTTGTTCAGAACGCAACTGCTCAAAAAGCTCCCACCGAATTATTCATCAGGAAATTTGCTAAAATCTATACCCCGATTGTCGTATTTCTTGCTATAGGAATCACATTTTTACCCTATTTATTTGTAGAAGATTATCAGTTCAGAGCATGGCTGTACAGAGCATTGGTTTTCCTCGTGATCTCTTGTCCGTGTGCGTTAGTGATTTCTATTCCTTTAGGCTATTTTGGAGGAATCGGGGCAGGGAGCAAAAACGGGATATTATTCAAGGGAAGCAATTTTCTGGATGTTTTGGCCAATATTCAGAATGTAGTGATGGATAAAACCGGAACGTTAACGCAAGGTGTTTTTAAAGTTCAGGAAGTTCACTTTAATGATATATTTAATAAAAACGAAATCTTAAAGTTAGTCAATGCCCTGGAAAGTAAAAGCTCGCATCCTGTAGCAACCGCGATCCATGAATATGTTGGAGAAGTCGACCATTCGGTTATATTTGAAAATCCGGAAGAAATCGCAGGGTATGGTATAAAGGCAGTCATCAATGGAAAGGAACTATTGGTGGGAAACTTTAAATTAATGGATCAATTCAGCATCAAATATGATATTCAGACTGAAAATATGGTGTATACATTAATTGCAGTGGCTTATGATCGAAAGTTTGTCGGGTATTTAACAATAGCAGACTCTGTTAAGGCGGATGCGCAATTAACGATCAGTAGATTGAAATCTTTAGGAGTAAAAACCACCATGCTCAGTGGAGATAAATCATCCGTTGTCAAGCATGTTGCCAATACATTAGGAATTCAAAATGCTTATGGTGATCTGCTTCCCGAAGATAAGGTAAACAAGGTGAAGGAGATAAAAGCAAAAAATCAAACCGTAGCTTTTGTGGGAGACGGCGTGAATGATGCTCCGGTAATCGCTTTAAGTGATGTGGGGATAGCAATGGGCGGATTGGGAAGTGATGCCACCATTGAAACGGCTGATGTTGTCATTCAGGATGACATGCCGGGTAAAATCCCGATGGCTATCAATATCGGAAAACAGACCAGGAAGATTGTGTGGCAGAATATGACGTTGGCCTTTACGATTAAAGCTGCTGTTCTTATACTGGGTGCGGGTGGATCGGCAACGATGTGGGAAGCGGTTTTTGCCGATGTCGGAGTCGCTTTATTAGCCATTTTGAATGCAGTGAGAATTCAACGGATGAAGTTTTAATAAACCGGAAGAGGGAAGTAGGATAGAAGTTTATAGTATTTGCGCATATATTGTCAAAATGAGTTTTACTCATCAACAGGAACGGGCTTTAGCCCGTTTGCAAGGATAATTTTTTCAATTTGGCTTTAGCCAAAATTTATTTTTCTCCCGCAGATTCCGTAGATTCTCTTTAGTTTCATGATAAAGAACTGTATTCATCTGTGAAAATTCGTGTAATCCGTGGTTGAGAAATATAAAAGCTCCCACAGCTTTCACAATTTCGCAGATTTTTAATACTTAAATTATTTTGTTCATCCAAAGCTGTGCGATCTAAAAAATCCGTGGGGAAATAAATCATTTACGAAATAATTGCTGAAGCTGACTTTCATCATAATCTGCATTAAAACAAAATTTCATTAGTATATTTGTAACACACAATACGTCATTGAAGTTTCTCATTTCCATATTGATCATTTTCACCATTGCATTACGTCCCATTTTGCCATTAATGAATTATGCGGTTAACTATGATTATATTGTGAAAAATCTTTGTGAAAACAGAAATATTCCCCAATCTACCTGCAAAGGCAAATGCTATGTAGCAAAAGAACTGGCAAAAACAGAAAAACAATCCAATACCAATCAGACAGTAAAGATTCCGGGACTGGATGTATTTATAGCCCATGAAATTCTTTCCTTTTCAGGTTACAATCAGTTTGATATTTTAAACAGAAACTCAGACTCAAGTTATATTAATTTCCATACTTCAGAGTATTTTTCCAGAATATTCCATCCTCCTTTAGCTTAATATTATTTTCAGCTAATTGTTTAGTTGAATCGATACTAAAAATAAAGTATAGCTATCACTTGCTGAGTGTTAACGCC
The DNA here is from genome assembly GCA_913778275.1 of uncultured Chryseobacterium sp. The sequence continues at coordinate 48,161 of CAJYWN010000005.1, read as the reverse complement.
TTTGCGAACCCGTAAACATTAAGTTACAAAAAACTTGCGAGCTTAGCGTTAAACTAAATCTATTGTTAGGTTTTAGTTAAAAAATCAATCCATTCAAATATCATTAATCATTTCAATGTAAATAAAAATGAAATCAAAAGTTATTGTAACGGCATTATTGTCTGTTTCCCTTATGGCATGTGCCCAGGAAACCCCTAAAGTAAAACATAAAAAGGCTAAAACAGCAATAAAATCCAATACAAAAACAGTAAAATTTGCCAATGCGGTAGATCCGATCTGTAATATGCCCACAGAAGCAGATATGAAAGATACTGCAGTGTATAAAAATAAAACGTACGGTTTTTGCAGTGCCTACTGTAAAGACGAATTTAAAAAGAATCCTGAGAAATATGCCAAAAAATAAGAAAACCAACAATTCCAAAAATAAAGTAATTGTTCCTATTGTGGTGATTGCTTTACTTTTTCTGGGAATCGGTGTCGGAATGGGCTATTTCAAAAAAAATCTGTACACTGTAATGAAAGTTCCCGATTTTCAGCTTACCGATCAGAACAACAGGAAAGTCACCAATGAAGATATGCTTGGAAAAGTATATCTCGTAGAATTTTTCTTCAGCAGGTGTCCTACCATTTGTCCGGTGATGAATACCAATATGAAAGCTATCGAAGAAGAAATCAGCAGTCCCGATTTCGGAATCATTTCTATCAGTATCGACCCTGAAAATGATACACCTCAAACCTTGAAAGAACATGCTGAAAGAATAGGAGCGAAATCTCCCAACTGGCATTTTCTTACGGGCAACAGAGACTATATCGGAAAGCTTGCCGATCAGTTCAATATATATGTCGGTGATAAGGAAGATGAAAGCGAAAGCCTGAACCACAGTGGAATGATTGCCTTAGTGGATAAGGAGGGAAATATCCGCTGCCGGTACAATAAAGAAAATATGCCCATCCTTTATTATTCAGGATTGAATTATGAAGATCCGGAAGGGAAGGTGCCAAAGCTAACCGGAAAATACCATCCGGACCGGGAAATTTTAATGGAAGATATTAAAAAGTTGTTGAAATAATAGCTGGATGAATGGGGGACGTTTTTTTAATGATTTAAGACTTCCTGCTTAAGAACTTTAACCTTTAATTTAAATAAAATATTTAAATTTGAAAATTAATTGAGGATCTGTAAATTTATCACAAATTTTATATATTTGCTGTAATTAACTCATTATTAATGAACTTACGTAGTTTTCAGTATACTGTGGAACAGAAGAAAATTCCAGAAATAATTGGCTTTCTGCAGATAAAATTGGTAAATTATTATTTTGGTTTACGTCTACCCAATGCAATCCTTTTATGGATGTTATGGAGCAGACTGTAACACCTATTTCTGTATGATGTATGAGAGCATGTATATCATTAAAAGAAACAGACTTATCTTACCGCTATCTGGAAAGTGACCGACTTAAAAGAAATCAGCTATAGATACAAAGTAGTAATCAGTAAAAATAATCTGAATGAATTTAATTTGCAGTATATTCTTCGCTTTATTTGTGGTATTAAGCCCTGTGGTGCCACTTGTTGATTATGTTGCAGATGATATGCATATCGCGGAAATTTTACTTGTCAAGAAAAGAAATCCCAAAATCCATAGTAAAGGAAAATATTATTTATCAAAGGAAGTTGTGAAAAGAAGTACTTCGGATTCTTCATCTTTTGATAAAGCAAAAAGTTTAGGTCAGAAATTGCTTGATGTATACATTCTTTCTAGGATTACCAAAATTAACACAATAGAAAACACACTCTTTTCAAGCTACAAATTTCTATATGAAACTACATATTCTTATCTGTTTTTACAAAATATTTTCCGGCCGCCGGTTTTTTTGTGTATAATTTTTTTTTAGTGATGTCTTTCCTGACTTTTTAGTCACTTGGAAGGGCTATTCACTCATATCTTTTTAGATCATTCTTAGCGTCAGAATCTAAAAAGGATAAGTACTTTCATTCCATTTCAGATGGGATATATCAACATATTTATTACTAAAAAAACAAAAAATGAAAATTTATAAAATACTATTTATTGCCTTTACTTTATTTACCCTTTCATCATGTAGAACAAATGATGATACAACGGATTCCACTCCGGGAAATCTTGAGCTGAAATTCGAAAACAGATTTAATAATTTAGGAGGTATTGTTTTAAATCAGACTACACAAACATCTCTAAACGGACAAAAACACAATTTTTCAACTCTCAAATACATCATCAGTAATGTCATTTTAATTGATGAAAATGGAAATGAATTTAAATACTATTACAACGATCCGGACAACGGAGCATTTATCATAGATCAGGCAGAAGCCGTTGCCGGAATTAATTATATTAACCTGAAAAAAATTCCGAAAAATAATTATAGGAAAATTAAAATAGGTTTAGGGATCAGTCAGAGTGCTTATCTAATTGGTCAGGAAGGACAAGGTGTGTTCTGGCAGAAAGCTAACAGTTCTGGAATGGCTTGGGCTTGGGCCGCAGGATATGTCTTTATGAAATTGGAAGGCAAATACGGAAGCTCTTCAGCCACTACAGAATTTGTGAACCATTGTGGAAATATGGGAAATACTTCTGCCAATAATACTGCAGATCTTTACCGTGAAATTACACTTGACTTGCCAACCACTGCAAGAGTGTCAAAAGAAATTACGCCATCAATTCATATTTTGGCGGATTTTAATCAATACCTAAGCGGACAAAATGTGTTAACGCTGGATAATTCCAATGATACGGCAGTAGGATCCAACCAACATCTGGTTAGTGTGACTAATAATGTTTCGAAAATGTTTAAAGTAGATCACGTTCACAATGATTAATTGTTTCCAACAATCCCAAAGAGAGCAATGCAGCTCTCTTTGGGTTTTTCTTTTCTTCATAGTTTTTGTATTGATGTCTTGTAATGGCGATGAGGTTATTGAACCTTTACCAAAAGATGAAGTTTATAAACTTGAAAAACCTTCAGGATTTCCGGAAATGACATTTGATATGACAGGAAATCCGGTCACTGTAAATGGGGTAGCATTAGGAAAAAAACTGTTTTATGATGGGAAATTATCCCGGAATAATACCATTTCATGCGGTTTTTGCCATATTCAGGAATATGCTTTTAGCCATCACGGTCACAGTATAAGTCACGGCATTGATGACCGGGCCGGGTTGCGTAACACGCCACCAATACAAAATATGGCTTTTCTAAAAAATTATACTTGGGACGGAGTGAGCCATAACCTAGATGAAAGGTCCTTGGTTCCCATTACCACAAATTTTGAAATGGACAGCTCTCTTCCTGAAGTCGTCGGAAAACTTAATACTGATGGCACTTATAAAAAAATGTTCAAGGCAGCTTTCGGCGATGAAAACATTACTGGCGCAAGAATTTTGAAAGCCATTTCGCAGTTTATGGCAACCATGGTTTCCGCAGATTCAAAATACGACAGAATGAAAAAAGGAACAACGGTTTTTACTGCTGAAGAAAATCTTGGAATGGATTTGTTTCAGGCCAAATGTGCGTCCTGCCATTCCGGAGATTTATTTACAGATCAAAGCTTTCGTAATACGGGAATGTATTATAATAGTCAGTTTGACGACAGAGGAAGATATCGTGTAACACTGGATTGGAATGACAATATGAAGTTTCGGGTTCCAAGCTTAAGGAATGTAGAATATACCTCTCCGTATATGCACGACGGAAGATTTTATACGTTAGACGCAGTAATGGATTTTTATGCCGATAATGTAGAAAGCCAGCCGAATCTCGATCCACTCTTAAGGCAGAACGGACATATCGGAATTCCAATGAACAGCCAGGAAAAGAAATATATTATTGCATTTTTGAAAACCTTAAGCGATAAAAACTTTATTACCAATCCGAAATTTGCCGAGTAATAATCAGGAAGAGATTCAATACCCATCCAGTTTGGGGGAGAATTTTTGTTGCTAAAAGATGCAGGTATTAAGAATCGTTTTGGTAAAAATCAGAATTTAAGGAATTACTGATGCGAATGTAATGGGAATTCATAAGATGATTAATCCATAAACTTTTTTAATCAACCGAACGGAGGGTTCGGCGTGAAAATTCTGATCAGAGAATTTGGTGAAAAGTAAAATCACCATAATAGATCCGAGTTTTCGGTTCGGAACTGGAAACTGAGACTAACAGACGGTTGAATTATAATTTTCGAAAAACAAACTGGAGGTATTACTAACACAGGTATCATTTAAAGAAGAAATAAAACGCAATACCGCTTTGGAAACCAGTGTAAGTATGCAGCAACAGGATTTTACAGACTTTGGAAAAAACGCAAAAAGCATTCTTTCCCGAATATTCGGAGTATGGAGTGAAACATACTGCTGGAACAGGCAGTTTTAAAGAAGTAATTCGCAAAACCACAGGAGTAAATTGTATAGAAAAACTTGGTTTTGAAATCTCATATAAAAAGATTTAGCTTAGGAAGTAAATTAATGCTTCGTTATAGCATATATCTTGCCGGTGAAGATAGTGAAGCGAAATCAAGGTTCAGCATTTTCGTGGATTTTGGAAATTAAATTTAAAACCACAGAATTTATATCTGTGGTTTTTTACTTTTATTGAAGTCAATCGAAGTCGTTAATAAATAAGATGATATACTGCCTTGTACAATAATCTTATTATTATATCCGACATCTTTCCTAATTTGATTCATGAATTGCTACTGATGAGGAGTTATTTCTTTTAAGCCTATCCCTTGATTGCCCGAAAAATTTTGTTAAGTTATTTTTCCATTCTATTTAATATATGATTTAATATGTTATCAGTAAACAAGATAATTGCTTTTGATTTAATTGTCGAAAAAATTAATCATTTATTATGTTGTTATCTCATCATCTGTTTATTTTTAAAAATTACACTAAAATAGAATTCTAAAATTCTGCGTATATAGGATTTTTTTTTATTTCTTATTCCTAATTCAGTAGTTTCTTTCGTTTCAAAATATCTTGTTGTAAAAAATATTCATAACAGTAGTGCCACAATTTTCGCAACAAAAATGTTAATATTAATCTTATGGAGATCGTTAAAAAAAATATATGTTGCGTTATACATCAAGTAAAATATCCCAACAATAAGTGCTATTGTGACTGTGCTTCCCAAAATGTCAATCGTTCTCTTCACGATTGATGTTAAATAGATCAATCCCAAAAAAACAGGCTATAAAAATTTAACAGATATGAAAAAATCAAATAAAAAAGAGATTCAAAACTGAATCTCTTTTAAGTAGCCCGTAGGGGAATCGAACCCCTCTTACCAGAATGAAAATCTGAGGTCCTAACCGATAGACGAACGGGCCAGCTATCTTCCACTTTTTACAGTGTGTTAGTTTTTGTTTTTATAAGTATCAACTCTTATTAATTACCAGGTTAGAGTAGTAATTAAATTTTGTAGCCCGTAGGGGAATCGAACCCCTCTTACCAGAATGAAAATCTGAGGTCCTAACCGATAGACGAACGGGCCAACTATACTTATTAAGCCAGTTTGTTAACGTGCTTAGTTAATTTGCTTTTTAAGTTAGCAGCTTTGTTTTTGTGGATAATGTTTTTCTTAGCTAATTTATCCAACAAAGCGATAACTTTTGGCAGTTGCTCTGTAGCAGCAGCTTTGTTTTCTTCATTTCTTAACACCTTCATTGCTGTTCTAGCAGTCTTGTGGTAGTATCTGTTACGAAGTCTTCTTACTTCGTTTTGTCTAATTCTTTTTAGTGCTGATTTATGATTTGCCATATCGTTCAAATGTGAGTGCAAAAGTATAAACTTTTTTTTTATCTGCCAAATTTATCTTTAAAAAATTTTAATTTTCTTCTGATAAATATTTTCGGAGTTTATCTATTGCCTGTTCTATTTTAATATTCTCTTCTTCTCTTTCTAGTTTTTTGATGGTTGCGGTAAGCATGGCCATCGCGTTGTTCCATTCTCCAGTGGTATTGGTGAAGGTAAGTCCGTCAATCGTTACTGCAAAATTTACCCTTTCTCCCGTCCTGTAAAGTCTGAAACTTATTTCATCATCATTGCCTGTAATCCCGTCTTCATTGATTCTTAAATCGTAACTTTTTGGGTTAGAGTGGATTTTTTTGAAAAGCAGTTTTGCTTCCTGTATTTTTAAATCCGGCATGATATACATTTGTGGCTTTTATAAGAATAATTCATTCTTCTTCAAAGCGGTGCAAAGATAATATTTTTTTCTTTTTAATAAAATACTTCTGTACGTTTTTGAGCTATTTTTAAGATAAGCACCTCAAAATGTGAACGATTTTTTTTAACAAATGTCTGATAAAAACAGACAGATAACAAGTTGATTCCTGAGAAAGAGACGGAAAGCCTTTTCTTGCAAATAAAAATCTCCAACCTTTTCAGATCAGAGATTAATTGTTGTATTTCGTAGCCTATAGGGGAATCGAACCCCTGTTGCAAGAATGAAAATCTTGAGTCCTGACCACTAGACGAATAGGCCGAATTTTGAGGTTGCAAAAATAAACATTAACTTTTTAACTTCAAAATTATATTGCTTTACTTAGCTACTTTTTGAATGACCGTATTCTTAATGCCTTTAGCTTCAAGATCTTTCTGAAGTTTCACTGCATCTTCCAAAGTCTGTACTTTGCCATACGTATAATAGAAGACGCCGTTTTCCTTATTTCGTTCAACATCTTTCAGGGTTTGTAAGATGAATGAATTTCCATTCAGTTTATCTCCCGTGTACACTTCAATAGTATAATACCCTGTATTCAGTTTCTGATTCGGCATAAAACCTACGGCATATGCATTTCGGAATCCTGCATCTTTAGCAGTTTTGATGTTGATATCTCTCACTGAAGCCAGATTCGTCACGCCGTAATAATATTTATACTGTCCGTTTTCTTTAATAGGAAGGATGTAATTTAATCCTTTTAGTGCAGGATCGCCGTCATTGTACTTTGTCGGAGAACTTAGCAGCAAAATTCTGAAATCATTTTTAAGGGCCACTTCCGCAGGTTTTTCCGGTTCGGGCTTTTTCGTTGACGCAACGTATCCTGACTTACGGTCGATTGCTTTTTTATAATCAATAACGGCTTTATATATACTTTCGGCAATTTCATCCTGCCCTTTCTCGGAAGCGAGGTAATGGCTTTCTTCCGGATGATTGATAAATCCTGTCTCAATAAGAACAGAAGGCATCGCGTTCATACGAAGAACGTGCAGGTTTTTCTGGAAAACACCGCGAGAGCTTCTTTTATCTTTATTTACAAAATTATTTTCCACCAATCCTCCTAAAAGCAGGCTGGACTCCAGGTATTTACTTTGCTGAAGCTTCAGCGCAATTAAAGATTCCGGCGAACTGGCATCATAAGAACCGAAGGTCTGTTTATCTTTTTCATCCAAGAAGATTACATCATTTTCTCTTTTGGCTACTTCCAGGTTGGTATCGTTCTGGTCCGGGCCCTGTACAAAAGTTTCCGTTCCGTAGGCCGTAGGTTTTTTGGAAGAATTACAGTGGATGGAAATAAAAAGATCTGCCTTGCTTCTGTTGGCAAGGTTGGTTCTGTCTGAGAGAGAAGGGTATTCGTCTATTTTTCTGGTGTAAATTACTTTAAAATCTTTATTTTTTTCAAGCATTGCTCCTACTTTTAAGGTAATGGCAAGCGTAATGTCTTTTTCAGCAACTCGGCCTATATCATCATAAGTTCTGTTGGCTCCGTGGTCATTTCCCCCATGTCCGGCGTCAAGAACAATGGTGAATTTCTTTTGCGAAAAAATAAAGTTGATCGAAAGAATAAGGAGAAATGATAAAATTATTTTAAAATTTACTTTGTGCATCCTACAGTTTTAAAAATTATATTAATTTTGAGCCTTAATTATATATCATAAATATAACAAATAAATTGGTCAAAACCGTCTCCAAAAATATATTACAAATTTTAATTATCCTAATTTTTAACAATTTTTTAGCACAGCAGACTCCTGAAAAATTGACTAAAAATACGGTTAATGATACTATTCCCAAACAAGATACGATCGCTCTGAAAAAAGAACCTCTGGAAAGTGTTCTTCAGACCAAAGCAGACTATAATCGCAGGGATTTTCAGAAAAAAATGGTTTATCTGAATAAAAATGCCCAGGTGAAATACCAGGATGTTCAGATTGATGCAGATTATATTTCCATTGATGAAACCAAAAGCCTTATGTATGCCCGCGGAAAGCAGGATTCTTTAGGCAGGTACATTGAACCCGCTGTGATTACACAGGCCGGAAAGAAATATGAAACTGACGAATTTCAGTACAATACGAAAACGAAAAAAGCAATTGCATTTAATGCAAGAACCGAAGAGAATGAAGGAGTAATTGTTGCTGAAAAAACAAAAAAGTACAACGATTCGGTATTTGCTATGAGACGCGCCAACTATACCACGGACGATTATTTCATCAAAAAGAAAGATACCGCGGCCGATTATCATTTGCGTGCTTCCAATATTAAACTGGTTAAAACAAAGAATAAATCTTCCATTATCTCCGGCCCGATTCAGATGTATATCGAGCAGGTTCCCACTCCGCTGATCATGCCTTTTGCCATTTTACCCTTTTCAGATAAAAGATCTGCAGGGATCCTGATCCCAAGCTTCGGGGAAAGGCAGGATGTAGGATTTTTCCTTAATGGAATAGGATATTATCAGCCGATCGGGGAACATTTCGACCTTAAAGTTTTGGCGGATCTTTATACAAAAGGTAGCTGGAACTTACGTCCCGAAATGAACTATGTCAAAAAATACCGCTATTCCGGTAATTTCTCTGCAGATATCGGAACAGCAGTAAGAGGGATTAAAGGGCTTGATGATTATGGAAAAACAAGCACCTACAGAATTGCCTGGAGACATACACAGGATACAAAATCAAACCCGTTTCTTAATTTTTCTGCATCGGTGGATATTGTAAGTACGAAGTTCTACAACAATACGCTGAACAATAATTATATTTTAAATCAAAACGTATTAAATACCCAGCAAAATTCAACGGTAACCGTTACCAAAAGGTTTTTAAGGCTGCCGGCAACCATTACGGCAACGGCATCGTATTCCCAGAACTTTGCTACCGGATTAGCAGATCTTCGCCTTCCGCAGATGAACGTGGCCATCAATCAGTTTTATCTTTTCGGGTCTAAAACCGGAACCAGAACAGGGTTGCTGGAGAATATTACGGTGAATACGGGACTCAACCTTACGAATTTTGTACAGACTAATGAAGGAGAGCTTTTCACTGCCGCGATGTGGGACAAAATGCAGACCGGACTGAAAAATAATATTGCGTTGGGAACCAACACAACCATTGCGAAATATTTTACATTCAGCTTGGGAGCAAATATCGATAATGCTTTAACCACTAAAACGGTTAAAAAATACTATGATCCTATAGCAAACAAACCCGTAACGGCAACCGATAAAGGAATAGCAGGATATTCTACCTTTTCTACCACAGCAAGTATTCAGACTACTTTATACGGGCAGGCTAATTTCAAAAAAGGTTCTGCCATCGAGGCGATCAGACATATGGTGACGCCTAGTATTGGTTTCACTTATTCACCTGATTTCGGAGGTTCCGGTTTCGGATATTATAAAAATTATTATGATGCCAACGGAGCTTTAACTCCTTATTCCATTTTTGAAGGAGGAATCGTAGGAACTCCGAGCAGCGGAATGGTAGGGGCACTTGGATTCAATATCGGAAATAATGTTGAAATGAAGGTGAGGTCTAAAAAAGATTCTACCGGCATAAAAAAAATAAAGCTTTTTGAATCTTTGAACCTATCGGGAAATTACAACTTTGCCGCAAAAGACCATCCTTTTTCCATCATCACAATCAACGGGCAGTCTTCCTTTTTTGATAATAAATTGAGTGTAAATACAAGCTTATCATTAGATCCTTATAAAATTGTTTATCTTCCGGGGCAGGAAGTTGGAATCAGAACGGAAGATCTTGGAGGTTTCAGTGTGCAGGGCTTCAATGTGCAGCTTTCTTATCCTTTAAGCAGCGAGCTATTCGGTGAGAAAACAGATTATTCCAAAAAGTATCGGACGAAAGGTGAGGTGAGAAATGAAAATTATTATTTCGACGATGATAATTATGCCCATTTTGACCAGGCCTGGACGCTGAATGTAAATGCCAATTATGCGTATACTAAAAGCTATGCTTCAAGAACGCCTACAAGACTGGCTTCGGTAGGTCTTGACGGAAGTATTAAGCTTACCCCGTTCTGGAATATCAACGGAAGTACCCATTATGATATGGTGACCAAAGAATTGGCATATACGAGAATAGGTTTTTCAAGAGATCAGCGAAGTTTTACCATCAATTTTAATTGGGTACCTTTTGGACAATATAAGGTCTATGACTTCTTTATTGGGATTAAAGCCAATATCTTAAGCGATGCGCTGAAATATAAAGACAGAAGTTTTACGCAGCCAAATGCACCATTCTAGCATCAGATTTGATATTTGATTATAGAAATAGAATATAAATTTTATATTTGCACCCAAAATAAATTCTAATGAAAAAAATAATCAACACTGTAAATGCTCCTGCAGCAATCGGACCTTATTCACAAGCCAACATGGCAAACGGAATTTTATATATTTCGGGTCAGATTCCTGTAGATCCTGCAACAGGTAAATTGGTGGAAGGAATTGAAAAGGAAACGCATCAGGTAATGAAAAATTTAGAAGCAATTCTTACGGAAGCAGGGCTCACATTTAAAAATGTTGTAAAGGCTACGATTTTCCTTAAAAGTATGGATGATTTTGCAGTAATGAATGATATTTATGCATCGTATTTGGATGCAGATAGTTTCCCGGCTCGTGAAACAGTACAGGTTTCCTGCCTGCCGAAAAATGTGGATATCGAAATTTCTATGATCGCTCATCAGGATTAATGAATTTTATAAGAAATACAATTGCGGTTATTGTAGGCCTCGGAATTGCAGGGCTCATCATTACTCTTGGAATAAGGGTATTTCCGCAATGGATTACTTTTGAAGCTTTTGCTCCTTTTGAGCATTGGGAAAGATTTCTTCAAAGCATGCAGAATGATGATGCATTCTTTGGCTTTCTTTTGTTTATTTCCGGATTGGGAACGACCGTAGGTGGTGTGGCTACGGCTATCATCGTAAAATATGCGAAAGTTGCTTATGCCATTCTTATCGGGTTTATTATGCTCTTTCTGGCCATGCTGGATATCATTGTTTTCCCTTACCACCCTACGTTCTATAAGATCTCTATTTTCCTTACTTTTTTTCCGTTTTCCTGGATTGGAGGTAAAATTGTGGAAGTTATTTATGAACGTAAAAACAAAAGAAGAATCTCCCAAAAGGTAAATAATCAATTATAAAAAAGGGCTGCCAATTGGCAACCCTTTTTATTGATATGAATGTGAAAAATATTGATTAAGGCATTTTAAATCCTCTTGTATAAATCTGTCCGTAAGCATCCACAAACTTCACCGATACGTTCCCTGAATATTTATCAAGAATCTTTTCAACATCTTTTTGTGAATTGACAGGCTTACCGTTAACTTCAATAACTATGTAATTGTCTACGATTCCAATTTTGGCAATCTCACTTCCTTCTGTTACATTTGTCGCAATTACCCCACTATTTAATCCATAATCTGTTTTAAATCTCTCGTCAAGAGGTTTGAATTCAGCTCCGATCTTCTCAGTAACGCTCAGATCCGCTTTAGTTCGGGTTGAGGTTCCTCCTTTCTGGTCTTTCAATGTCACGGTAGTCATGTTTTCCTTACCATTTCTCAGATAAGTTACAGCAACTTTGTCACCAGGACGTTTGCTTCCGATCGCAATGGATAAGTCTGCAAAATCCGTTACGGCAGTATTGTCGATTTTCGTAATAACATCACCTACTTTTAATCCTGCATCTTCAGCACCACTGTTATCCCCGAAACCAGTTACATACACTCCGGAACCGGCTTTAATGTTTGTTTTCTTCTCTTTGTTGTAAGCTGCTACCTGCATATCGTTGGATAGATCCAGAGACTGTACTCCAAGGAAACCTCGCTGTACAATACCAAATTTCTTGATATCCTCAACAATTTTTCTGGCTAAATTGGAAGGTACCGCAAAACCGTATCCCTGATAATATCCTGTCGTAGACTGGATCGCCGAGTTGATACCGATAAGATCTCCATTCGTATTCACCAAAGCGCCTCCTGAGTTTCCTGGGTTAATGGCGGCATCGGTCTGGATAAAGCTTTCAATTGGATTGGCTGCTTTACCCTGTGAACTTAAAATTCCGATTCCTCTTCCTTTCGCCGAAACAATACCGGCAGTTACGGTAGAATTCAATCCAAGCGGATTTCCTACGGCAAGCACCCACTGTCCTACCTCAATATTATCAGAATTTGCAAAATTCAGGTATGGCAGTCCCTTTTCTTCGATTTTCAATAAGGAAATATCGGTATTAGGGTCTGTACCAACCAATGTTGCGATATACGATTTTTTATTGCTTAAAACTACTTCCAGCTTATTAGCACCTGCTACAACGTGGTTGTTTGAGATAATATAACCGTCAGGAGAAATGATGACTCCTGAACCCATTCCTGAAGGCATATTATCAGGAACCTGTTGTTGCTGTCTTTGTCTCTGCTGGCCTCTACCTCCAAACGGATCACCAAAAAAGAAATCAAAGAGATCCTGCTCGGAAGCACGGTTTGCACTTCTTGACTGGTAATTTTTAATCGTCACTACGGCAGGAACGGTCGTCTTTGCTGCTTTTACGAAATCATCCCCTACGGCAGAAGAATTCATCCCTGCAAAGGTAACATCGGAAGCAGATTTGGTAAAATATGACTGGTCTGCACTGTTGGAGTCATGATTGAAATATTGCAATGTTCCAACGGTAGTAGCTCCTGAAATAACTCCTACTACGGCAAATGGTAATAGTTTTTTTAAAGTACTCTTCATTATAATATATCTTTCTTATTTAATTATTATTGTGAACTTTTCGTTTTATTGTGAACAAATTTAATGCTAAATAGGTATGCACTTGGCGTGCAATGTTTCAATTTTAACTAAAATTTAACAGCAATTGTAATAATTTATGTTGTATCCCGTAAATTTAAAATTCCAATTAACGAACCTTAAAAAAATCTTAATGACATTCTGACATATTGATGTCTGTATTGTCACAAGTTAAAAGGTAGTTCAACTCAATATCACCAAAAGAGTACCAGTCTTGCCAATTCAAGTTGATAAATGTTATATTTCGCATTATTCCAAAAATAATTATCTTTGCAAAAATTTTCTCACTTAAAACGTTTATAGCATGCAACTGTACAACACCTTAAGCGCAGAAGAAAGAGCTCGACTTATAGATGAGGCCGGAAAAGAGCGCCTTACATTATCTTTCTATGCGTATGCCAAAATTGAAGATCCCAAAAAATTTCGTGACGATTTATTTATAGCCTGGAATGCGCTTGATGCATTAGGTCGTATTTATGTTGCTCATGAAGGAATCAATGCTCAGATGAGTGTTCCGGCGGATAATTTTGAGGCATTTCGCGAAACGCTTGAGGCATATGACTTCATGAGGGGTATTCGTCTTAACGTAGCAGTAGAGCAGGATAATCATTCATTTTTAAAATTAACCATCAAAGTAAGAAACAAAATCGTCGCCGATGGTCTGAACGATGAAACTTTTGATGTAACCAATAAAGGCGTTCACTTAAAGGCAAAAGAATTTAACGAATTGCTTGAAGATCCGAATACCATTGTTGTTGATTTCAGAAACCATTACGAGAGTGAAGTGGGACATTTTGAGGGCGCTATCACACCTGATGTTGAGAATTTTAGGGAAAGCCTGCCCATTATCAATGAGCAGCTACAGAATTTCAAAGAAGATAAAAACCTTTTGATGTATTGTACCGGAGGAATCCGTTGTGAAAAGGCAAGTGCATACTTCAAACATCAGGGTTTCAAAAATGTATTCCAGCTGGAAGGAGGAATCATTGAGTATACCCGCCAGATTAAAGAGGAAGGGATTGAGAGTAAATTTATCGGTAAAAACTTTGTATTCGATCACAGGTTAGGGGAAAGGATTACCGACGATATTATTGCGCAGTGCCACCAATGCGGAAAACCTTGTGACAATCACACCAACTGTGCGAATGATGCATGTCATCTGCTGTTTATCCAGTGTGATGAATGTAAGGAAGCTATGGAGAACTGCTGTTCAACGGAATGTCAGGAAACCATTCATTTACCGTGGGAAGAGCAGGTGAAATTGAGAAAAGGACTGCAGGTAGGAAATAAAGTATTCAGAAAAGGAAAATCTGAAGCTTTGAAATTCAAAAAATCAGGTGACTTGACAGATAAGCCATTGGCAAAAGCTGCAAAACCTGAAACAAAAGATATCCGACAGAAGATTAAAGTCAAAAAAACATTAATTGGAAAAGCAGAGCATTATTATTCAAAATCTAAGATTGCTCAGTTTCTCATTGAAAACAACGGGCTTTCCGTAGGAGATAAAGTGTTGATTTCCGGACCGACAACTGGAGAGCAGGAAGTTATAATATCACAGATTTTTGTGAACGGAAGCTTTAGCGATGTAGCAAAGACAGGAGATCAGATTACCTTTGAACTGCCTTTCAGAGTTCGTCTATCGGATAAGTTATATAAAATTACCGAGTAATATTTTTAAGGAATTAAAACTCCGTATGAGTTTTATCTTTGTAGAAGAATAATTTGAAAATAATAAATGGCGCTCCGTAGGAGCGCTATCTTTTTTATAAATTTAGACATGAAAAAGTCTGACCTTCGAAAAAAATATCTGGAAAAAAGAATGTCTTTGTCTGATGAAGAAATTTTTCAGCAGTCTGAAAATATTTTCAATAACTTCATTGAATATTTTAGGCCTCTATCAGAACAAAAGGTACATATTTTCATCCCGATTCGTAAATTCAGGGAAGTTAATACCGGATCGTTTACAGACTATTTCTTTAGCCGCGATATCAAAGTTTTCGTCCCTAAAATAGTAGATAAAAAATTAATTTCCGTGGAAATTTTAAAGGATACCCAATTTGAATATAACCAGTGGGATATTTCAGAACCTGTTTCCAACGAAGACTCCGGAATTTCCGATTTCGATTATATTATCACGCCATTGCTTTATTGTGATGGATACGGAAATAGAGTAGGCTATGGTAAAGGCTTTTATGACGGCTTTTTTGAAGGTGTTTCCAAAGAATCAAAAAAAATCGGGATTAATTATTTTAACCCCGATGAAATTATCGATGATGTCCGGGAAGAAGATATTCCTTTGGATTATCTCGTTACTCCCACAGACGTACTGTCCTTCTTTAATAAAGGATTGGAGTAAAAATTCAGGAAGAAAAATTTAAACTCCTTTTTTGTATTAGGTGTAGAAACAAGAATATACTGTGCGTTTTTCTCAAACATCCCCAACGATTTATTTTTATTGTCAAAATATTCCACACTGAATTTGGCAAAATCAAGCGTATCCTGATTGTGCACATCCTTATAAACCTCCAGGTTGTTTACTTTAACGGTTTTCACCTTAAGGCTGTCCAACTCATGAAAAAGTTTTTTGAAAGTAAGGCTGTCCGGCTTATGGAAATAACTCTGCATCTGCGAGTAGATGACGGTATCGATTTCCGTATTTCTGTTTCCTGATAAATAAAGCGTTGAAAGATCCAGAAGTTCCTGAACTTTCTGTTTGGTGATATAATTGATCGCCTGGGCACTGTCCATCTGTACCGCAGGATAGGTTTTGGTATTGTTGCTGTTTCTGAGCTTATCCAGATCGCTTATTTCTGTCTTTTTGTTGTTACAGGAAACAAATGCAAGAAGCAAAACTGTAAAAATTAGAAAGTTATTTATTCTTTTCATCTGTTGCAATTTTAAATTTAATAGAGATGATCTTTCCGTTATTGTCTTTTTTCATTTCGATTACACTTAAATTTTTCAATGAAGTTGTTGGGGTGGTTACCAGTGTAATGTATTTCTGCTTGTCCAGTCTTTCTATTCCGTAAATATTATTGTCATAAATCTGGTATATAACAGCGTTTTTACTGATTAAACTTTCCAGCTGGTTTCTTTTTCTTTTAAGTTCTTCCGGATCGCCGTTGGCGTCTTTAATAGAGAAATAATAAGCTGCCATTTTATAGTCATCCGGTTTTAGCTCTATAATTTCCTCATCGGGAGCATTCTCCAGACTTCGGTTGATTTCCAGATACTCATAAAATGGGGAACTGATCTGCATTTTCAGATTCTTATCCTTCGTTGAATAATAAAAGCATTCGCCCGGTTTTATTTTATAAAGAATCGGTGATTCGTTTTCCTTGATCACTTTTATTTCAAGGGTGTTCACAACGCCAACTCCCCGGTCCGCATCCGTGAAACAATATTTATACGTTTTTGAAAAAATCACATCTTTGAAACCTAAAAGTCCTGTGAGAATAACCAAAACCGAAGTTACCAGTGCCCAGACATTCTTTCGGATGAAATTTTTCCTAGGTTTTGCGTCTTCGATATTGTTTATGGTTGTTTCTTTCGGATTTTTGGTAAACAATTGGTTTTCAGATATTGATTTTTGTAAATCTGTATTTTCAGGGGTGTTGGAATGCTGTTTTTGAGTTAAAAAATCATTTTCGGGAAGAACAGGTGATTCGGAAACTGTTTGCTCAATTTCCGTCAGTTTTTCATCGCTGATTTCTTCATCATCTTTCAATAATTCTCCTGCAAAAAGATGCTGTTTTTTGAATCCGTACCATGAGTCGTACCCTGCATAAACACTCAATAGATTGAGCATATCAATTCTCGGTAATTTGGTAACAGGAGAATTTTTGAAATAGGTATAAAAAGATTTTTCGCTGATGTTTCCTTTCGCTTTTTTGCGAAGATCTTCCTGAAAATAGATGATATCGATTCCCTTCCATTTAGAAATATCATCATGGGAAGGGGTATGTTCTTTCAGATATTGAGCCTGTACATCCTTTTTCAGCTGCTCAAAGTGTAATAAATCTAAATCAGTCAATTTATTTTATAATAATTAAATTATTGATTATCAGTTGTATTTAATTGTAAAACTATTTTACAAAGGTATTACAATTATTTTTCTTAAACAAATTTTCTATCTGCTCTACCTTTGTCTCGTTCAAATAACCGAACAGAGAAAAAGATTTTATAAAACAATATTAACAAAATTAAATTTAATTTATTATGAAAAAGTCATTATTCGTAGCTGCTATCGCTGCTATCTCTCTAGTTGCTTGTAAAAAAACTGAAGCTAACTCTACTGAAACTGCAACTGATTCAGTAAACGCTACAGCTGATTCAGCTACTGCTGCTATCGATTCTACAGCTAACGCTACTGTTGATACAGTAAAAGCTAACGCTGATGCTGCTAAAGATTCAGTTAAAGCTGATGCTAACGTAGCTAAAGAAGAAGTTAAAGCTGAAGCTAAGAAAGAAGACGCTGCTAAAAAATAATTAAAGCACGCTTTAAAATAAAAGAACCGCTCACCCAGTGATGCGGTTTTTTTATGCTTTATAGTATAACGGTAACAACAATAACAGTTATCAGTTATTTTTTCTGTCTCAAAGCTTCATAACAGGTAATAGCAACAGCATTGCTCAGATTTAGGGAATCTATACTTCCCGCCATCGGAATTAAAGTATTTCTGCCTTTTCCAAACCAGAAATCACTGAGCCCCGAGTGTTCTGTCCCAAAAATGACAGCTGATTTTTTTCTGAAATCCCTTTTGGAAAGATCCTGTGAGCTTTCATCCATGATCGTTGTATAAATGTTGTAGTCATTTTTATTTAGAAATTCCAAAGTCTGCTCGTTATCTGCCTGAAAAACATTCATCCCGAAAAGACAGCCAACGCTGGATCTGATAACATTCGGATTGTAAAAATCCGTTTTTCCGTCGGAAATAATAAGTCCGTCTATACCGAAAGCTTCACAGCTTCTTAAAATGGCCCCTAAATTCCCGGGCTTTTCAACGCCCTCTACCACGATGATTGTGGAATTTTCTCTAGGCTTAAACGAAAACAGATCGGCTTCTTTTGTTTGGTACACCCCGATAATTCCTTCCGAACTTCCGCGGTACGCGATTTTTTCGTACACTTTATCACTTATAAGATGAATTTTGCCTTTTGGGAGTTCTTTCCGGAAGATACTTTCACAGATGAAAAATTCGACAGGTTCAAAACCGAAGGTTTGTGCGCGGTCGTTTTCCTGTTGTCCTTCTACTGCAAAAACACCGGATTTTTTACGAAACCGGTTGTCGGTAAGTAGTTTGGTGATGTACTTTACTTTTTCGTTCTGAAAGCTTTCTATTAACATGCTGCAAAATTATGTAAAATCTTTTTAAGAACATTGCCGCATTATTCTATATCAGCAGCTCCGGCCGAAGGCCGGAGCTGCTGATGCTTCATTAATAATATTTACTCTCCTGAAAGATCCAAATGTATCTGCGAACTGTCGATAAGGCTTTGAGGAAGCTCTTTCTTATTTTTTATGCCTAACTGCTTTAGCTTCTGTGTCTGGATCACCAAATTGTCATTTCCTGTAGAAAGCTGTTTGTAGGCTTCATTATAAACATTTTTTGCAAGATCAAGATTCTTTCCTACCTTTTCCAGGTTATCGATAAAACCAACGAATTTGTCATACAGCCGGGCCCCACGGTCTGCAATTTCCATTGAATTACGGTTTTGGTATTCTCGTTTCCAGAGATCGGCGATTAATTTTAAAGAGGTAATAAGATTGCTTGGATTAAGCAATAAAATCCTTCTTTCATATGCATAGTTCCAGAGATCCTGGTCTGCCTGCATAGCGGCAATATAAGCCGGTTCGCTGGGGATGAACATCATCACGAAATCAAGAGATTTTCCGTAATCATCATACGCTTTCTGGCTCAGTTGCGTGATGTGGTTTTTGATGGAGGATAAATGCTGGTTCAGTTTGATCCGATATACATCCTGATCGGTTTCATCCACAAGTTCTGTAAAAGCGGTAAGCGAAACTTTCGAATCGATGATTACATTTCGTTCGTCGGGATATTTTACAACAGCATCCGGACGCATTTTTTTTCCGGAGAATTCAGAAAACAGTGCTTTATTGTCTTCATCTCTAAGCTCGTGTTCCAGGAAATATTCCCTGCCTTTTACCAGCCCGGATTTTTCCAGGATGCTTTCCAGGATCATTTCTCCCCAGTTTCCCTGGGTTTTGCTTTCGCCCTTTAAGGCACGCGTCAGTTTTTTGGCATCCTCGGAGATCTGCTGATTCAGTTCGGCAAGTTCTTTCACTTTTTCTGCAAGCGAGAAACGTTCTTTATTCTCTTTTTCATAGGCTTCATTAACCCTGTTCTTGAGATCGGTAATTTTTTCCTGAAAAGGTTCCAGGATCGTTTTGAGATTGTGTTGATTCAGCGTGGTGAATTTTTCTGCTTTTTCTTCTAAAATCTTATTGGCAAGATTCTCAAACTGCAGTTTGGATTCTTCCTGGATTTTGGTAATCTCCCGTTTCTGGGTTTCAATAGATTTCTGTAGACTTTCATTAATCGCCGAAAGCTCCGAGTTTTTTGCAAATAAATCCTGCTTTTCAGACAGAAGACTTTCGATTTGTGAGGTCTGCTTTAACTGTACTAGTTTTTGCTCTGCAAACTGTGCGTTTAATGAAGTGTATTCCGCTGAAATTTTTGCAAATTCATTTTTTAAATCATTCAAAAGATCGGCTTGCTGAAGGTTCAGTTCTTTGTCATTCAAGATATTTTGATTCAGCTCCTGAATTTTGAGATGGGAATTTTCCAGGTCGGAATTATTTTTGATGTACATATTATTGAGTTCGTCAAAGGATGTTCTTGATACCATTGACGACTTTAAGGCAAAATGCTGAATGACCGCCCCGATAATTCCGCCCGCGATGCATCCGATGATTAAATACATGATCTCCATTTTTCAAAATTACAAAAAGGAAAACTGATTTCTTTTACGGAAAACCGTAAGTTTTAATTCAGGAATAAATTTCTTAAATATTGGTTCATGGAAAGTTTGTGAACGTTTCAAAACGTATATTTGTAAATATTATTCACGATTCCATTAATTTAAATTTAAAATATTTTTAATGAAATTTTTAACGATCGCAGCCATTATGTTTTCAGCCATTGTATCAGCACAGGATTTTGCCAACTATGCCAAGTACGAAATGCAGAACCAACAAATCTTATCCAAAAATATAGCTCCCAATACTGTATTTATGGGAGATTCCATTACCGAAGGCTGGTTTTCTACGGATCCGTCATTCTTTACGAAACATAATTTTGTAGGAAGAGGAATCAGCGGGCAGGTGACTTCGCAGATGCTTTTGAGATTCAGGGAAGATGTTATTCATTTAAAACCGAAACGTGTGATTATTCTTGCAGGAACCAATGATATTGCTGAAAATCAGGGTCCCATTTCTCTGGATAAAGTATTCGGAAATATTGTTTCGATGGTGGAACTGGCAAAAGCAAACAATATTAAAGTGGTTTTATGCTCTCTTCTTCCTGCTTATGAATTCGGGTGGAGGAAGAATATGCATCCGGCTGACAAAGTAATTGCCCTCAATAAAATGATTGAGAGCTATGCCAAAAAACACAATATCCCGTATGTAGATTACCACTCCCAAATGAAAGATTCACGAAACGGGCTGGATAAAATCTATACGGAAGATGAAATTCATCCTACTGCAAAAGGATATGAGAAAATGGAATCTATCCTGATGAAAAGCCTAGGAATAAAGTAGGCCCCTTATATATTTTGGGTTGAAGCCAGGATTTCAATATTTTTTACGATATCATTGCTTTCGCATTTCTTTAATTCTTTTATTAAAGCCGAAGTTGTTATTTTTGGGTTTACAATCTGCGTAGCTACTTTTGCTGCAGCGTAATCAATGATCCCGATAACGGATTCCCTGAGGAAATTCGGGGTGTTTGAAGTGATTACGGCCGATGCCCATGAGGTTTCTCTTGCTTTTGAAATGGCAAAATCCAGAACAGCGTTGTCTTTTCCGTTTGAAATTTTATCGATTAAATCTACCGAATAACAGATTTTATTTAATGAGTCCTGAACTTTCTGGTTGATCGACGCAATGACGTTGTTGATGTTCTCAAAGTCTTTTTTCAAAGGATTAATTTTCCTGTACGGCATGATGGACACCGCTGAAACTCCCAGATCAAGATTGATGTGGGCATTCATGCCCAGAAAAATATGCTGGAGAATCAGCAGGTTTTTGTTCTTTGCCGCTTCAAAAGCAATATACCATGAATGGGTGCATTTTTTTCCTTTGGAATACGCTTCCCATGCTTCGAGATAGCGGTTTGCGAAAGCGATATCAAGCTGAATCATTCTTGGATTGTCCTCAAATTTTTTCTGCTGGATTCCTTTCAGAACCTGTGCGGTCATGATCCGGTACGTGCAGGCAAAATATCCAACAGGACTTTGGTTCTGCTTTGCCCAAAGGATAACAGCGTCTAGTTTTTTCAGAACTTCTTCAATGGTTTTCATGGCGGTTTGTTTTGGTTAAATATAATAAAACCTTACGTATTTAGCGAGTTTGATTTTGGTATGCATATATTTAACGCAAAGTCCTCAAAGAGTTTTTGCAAATGATACTGTTTTTAAGTTCGCAAAGGCGTTAACACTCAGCAAAGATTAGTATTACGGATTCTCTTTTGCTATTTCATTGTGATGCTTCAGATACATCGGCAGTGCGGCGGATCCGTACCACGGGAAAATCTCATAACTGAAAACCCCTGCCTGAACGGCAGGATCGGTCTTTACCCATTGTTCAGCTTCTTCTTTTGATTGAGTATTAAAGATAAACATGCCGCGGTAGTTTTCTTTATTTTTTCCTAAAAAAGGACCTGCGACAACTATTTTTTCTTCTTTGGCAAGTTTATCAATGTTCGCTAAGTGGCCTTTCATCAGTTCTCCTATTCTGGTTTTATCCTCAATCTTAGCAGGGCCTGTGGTGAGCATGACGATCACGTAAGGCTTCATTCCGTATTGATCGGCACCAAGTTCTGTTGCCAGCTTCTCATTGAATTTTGGTTTTTCTGCTGTTTTTTGTGCCCCTAAAACTGATGCCGCGGAGAGACATATTGATAAAATAATTTTTTTCATTGCATTTATTTTTTTAATTATTTATTCTTAAAAATTCTTTAGCCAATTCAATCATTTTAGGATCCCCTGTATATTTCCCATGTTCATCGGAAAGCTTTACGGTAGGAATCCATTCTTTGTTCGGAGCCTGAACCCCGATTAGTTTCATCACGATATTCATAGGTTTTAAGCCGACATCGTTGGTAAGGTTGGTTCCGATTCCGAAAGATACCCCGATTTTTCCTTTACAGTAATTGGTGATTTCCTCCACTTTTTCAAGATTGAGTCCGTCGGAGAAAATAATATATTTAAATAGAGGATTAATGCCGTGTTTCTGATAGTGGGCAATTGTTTTATCGGCAAACTCAAGCGGATCGCCGCTGTCGTGACGTACGCCGTCAAATAATTTGGCGAATTTTTTATCAAACTGCTGAAAGAAAACATCGGTAGTGTACGTGTCTGAAAGAGCTACACCCAAATCTCCGCGGTAAACATCTACCCAATGCTCCAGAGCGAGTTCGTTGGCCATTTTAAACCCATATTCTGCTGCATGGAACATAAACCATTCGTGGGCGTGGGTTCCTATAGGCTTTACTCCGTATTTCATTGCGAAATGTACATTTGAACTTCCGATAAATGTTGAGTTTTTATTCTGGGTTAAAGCTTCCATTACCAGGTTTTGAACTTTTTGGGAATGTCTTCTCCGGGTTCCGAATTCTGCGAAATTAACGCCGAGTTTCTCTAAAGTAGCGGCCTTTTCGAGTGTTCTGTTCATTACGACTTCATTGGGATCTCTTTCCATGTGGTTCATCTCATAATGAAGCTCGCTGATTAATGCCAATAAAGGAACTTCCCAAAGAATCGTTCTGTACCACAGTCCTTCCACGGTTACGGAAAGTTCGCTTCCTTCCTGGCGGATTTTTACTTCTGACGGATCGTAGTGATAACCTTCCAGAAAATCAAGATAGGGCAGATCGATATACGGACAGGTTCTGGCCATAAATTTTTTTTCATCTTTGGTAAGTTTCAGTTCTGCCATTTTGTTGACGGCTTCCCGTAAGGCAACATCGAAACCTGCTGGAAACTGGTGTTTTCCTCTGTTGATAAATTCATATTTTACTACAGACCCCGGGAATAATTTTACTACCGCATTCTGCATGGTGATTTTATAGAAATCGTTATCGAGGATGGAATTCAAACGAACGTCGTGCATGATTGTGTAATTTATACGCAAATATAATTAATAAAAATAAAATCACCTAAATGTAAGGTGATTTTTTTAATTGTAAAGGTAAAATTTTATCATTTCCCTAAGTAAGAGTTGTACATCCATACTTCTTTTTCCTGTTCGGTAATATAGTCGCTCATCTGGGAATTGGTTCCTTCATCCCCGGCCTGATCAGTGATGTCGAGAAGCTCTCTCTGCAAATCGATCACTACTTTAAAAGAGTTAAGAATGTTTTCTACGCTTTTGGTTGCATCGCTTACTTCCTGGCTCTCCTTAATTGTTGCCACTTTCAGGTAATCTGAATAATTGTGAGCAGGTGTTGCACCCAGCGTAAGAATTCTTTCTGCAATTTCATCAATCTTTAATACCAGATTATTGTACAGTTCCTCAAATTTTGGATGAAGGGTAAAAAACTGATCTCCTTTAATATTCCAGTGCGAACCCCTTGTATTCTGATAGAATATGGAGTAATTGGCTAAAAGTATATTAAGCTTTTCCGCTATTTTCTGGCAGTCTTCTTCCTGAAGTCCTATAATATTAGCATTTTTCATATTGTATGATAGTTTATTTTTTGTTAAAACAAATTTAAGTAAATATTATGCCGAAATGTGTAATTCGTGATTGATGATACTTATCTTTGAAATTCTTAGAATTAATTTTTATGTTGAGTAAATCTAAGCTTGCCTTACAAAGCTTTTTCATTTCAATGGCTGTTTTTACAATGGTATGCGCCGGATATTATTTATTGTCTGTTTCTAAAACAGATAGTCATTATATCTATCCTATAGATGATGCATACATTCATCTGGCAATGGCCAAAAATTTTGCATTGCATGATGTCTGGGGAGTTACACGATATGAGTTTTCCTCAACTTCATCCTCGCCGCTTTTTACCTATCTCCTCAGTGTGCTCATCAGGCTTTTGGGAAATAATGATCATATTTCTCTTTATTTTAATATAGCTTTCGGGATCGGGACGGTATATTTTTTAAGCCGGTATTTTTCGGGAATATTTGATACAAGTAAAAATATTGTTATTTCGGTATTTTTTACTTTGTTTTTTTCAGTGCTGCATCTTCAGGTGCTGTCCGGAATGGAGCATGTTCTTCATGTTTTTTTATTTGTGGTGAATATATACTGTTTATCTGCGATTAACAATAAATATTCGCTTGCCGGGTTTTATCTGTCCTTATTATTAATGGGACTGGTGCGTTTCGAAAGTATGTTTTATTTTGTGATTCTTGCTTTTGTTTTTGCCTTGACGAAAAAATGGAAAGAAACTTTGCTGGTTTTGGCCACAGGATTTATCCCGATCATCTTGTTTTGCTGGTTTAATTATCAGCAGGACGGTTTTTTATTCCCGAATTCAGTTATTGTAAAAGGTACAAAACTAAGTCTCGACTCAACCTTTCCATATCAGTTAAAGACCATCTTTTTTGATAACTTTTTGTTGAATATAAGCTTTTATAAGATTGGCTTTTTTCCTTTGATGCTGAGCGTTATTTTCATTTTAAGGGATTATAATAAAAAGAATTTCCGTGAACTTGTTAAAAGCAACCTCCTTTTAATAGTGATCTCTCTCCTCACGATTTGTCATTCTATGTTTGCGGATTTTAAAGGCATGTTCCGGTATGAGGCTTATATTCTCACCGGATTTTCAATGGCTCTTATTCCCAAACTGAAAAATCTTTTTGAGAATTTCGGGGCCTTTATTAAAAATGAAAAAATAATTTCAGGGATTGTGCTGATAAACATTCTTTTGCTGATTTATAAATGTTCTTTCGCGCACCTGATGCTGGAAAATGGTGGTAAAAATATTTATGAACAGCAAATGCAGTCCGCAAAATTTCTGCATACCTATTATAATGAATCAAAAGTAGTGGCAAATGATATCGGTGCCATTACCTATTTTACAGATATTCATTTGTTGGATACTGCTGGCTTAGGCTCTGTGGAAACGATTGTTTTTAATGAAAATAAAAAATCTCCGGATACGGAATTCCAAAATTTTCTTACATATTATACGATCCGTAATAAATATGATATTGCCATTATTTATGATGCATGGCTTCAAAACCATATCCCCACAAACTGGAAAAAAGCCGCTGAGCTGAAAATAAAAAATCCGGTTACCGTAGCAAGAGATAAGGTATCTATTTATGCTGTTGATAAGGATAATTTCGAAAAACTTAAAGAAAATATAAGAAGCTTTAGATGGAATAAAAATGTTGAGGTAACAATCATGGCTCAGCCGTAAGTGTCTGTTAATTAATTTTTAAATAAAAATATTATTTCTATATAACTGCTTGTTAATTAAAAAAATATTATTATTTTTGCACCCTAAAATAAAAAGCAATTAAATGCCTACTATTCAACAATTAGTAAGAAAAGGAAGAGCCACGCTTGCCAAGAAGAGCAAATCGGCTGCCCTTGATTCTTGTCCACAAAGACGAGGTGTATGTACGAGAGTATATACTACCACTCCTAAGAAACCGAACTCTGCACTAAGAAAAGTTGCAAGGGTAAGACTTTCTAACGGTAAAGAAGTCAACGCCTACATCCCGGGCGAAGGACATAATCTTCAAGAGCACTCGATAGTATTGGTAAGAGGCGGAAGGGTGAAAGACCTACCGGGAGTACGTTACCACATCGTAAGAGGTGCATTAGACACTGCAGGTGTAAATGGAAGAACACAGAGAAGATCGAAGTATGGAGCTAAGAGACCTAAGCCAGGTCAGGCACCAGCTGCACCAGCAAAAGGAAAGAAAAAATAATCATTAAATAAGGAATAAGACAATGAGAAAGACGAAAGCTAAAAAAAGACCGTTGTTACCAGATCCGAAATTTAATGATCAGTTGGTAACTAGATTCGTAAACAACTTAATGCTTGACGGTAAGAAGTCAATCGCATTCAAAATTTTCTACGATGCGTTGGATATTGTAGAAACTAAAAAAGGTGATACTGATAAAACAGCCCTTGAAATCTGGAAAGATGCATTAACAAACGTTATGCCTCACGTAGAAGTACGTTCCAGAAGAGTAGGTGGAGCTAACTTCCAGATCCCGATGCCAATCAGAGCAGATAGAAAAATTTCTATGGCAATGAAATGGTTAATCAAATATTCTAAAGCTAGAAATGATAAGTCTATGGCTTTGAAATTAGCTAACGAAGTTGTAGCTGCTTCAAGAGAAGAAGGTGCTGCTTTCAAAAAGAAAACTGATACTCACAAAATGGCGGAAGCTAACAAGGCTTTCTCACACTTCAAATTCTAATCTGAAATGGGAAGAGATCTTAAATTTACAAGAAATATTGGTATTGCTGCTCACATTGATGCAGGTAAAACAACCACTACAGAAAGGATTTTATTCTATACAGGTGTAAACCACAAAATTGGAGAAGTTCACGACGGTGCTTCTACAATGGACTGGATGGAACAGGAAGCAGAAAGAGGTATTACCATTACTTCTGCTGCAACTACTTGTAACTGGAATTTCCCAACAGATCAAGGTAAGAAATTACCTGAAACAATGCCTTACCACTTCAACATTATTGATACACCGGGACACGTTGACTTCACAGTAGAAGTAAACAGATCTTTGAGAGTATTAGATGGTTTGGTATTCCTTTTCTCTGCCGTAGACGGTGTAGAGCCTCAGTCTGAAACAAACTGGAGACTTGCTGACAACTACAAAGTTGCGAGAATGGGATTCGTAAACAAAATGGACAGACAGGGTGCTGACTTCTTGAACGTTGTAAAACAAGTAAAAGAAATGTTAGGATCCAACGCCGTTCCAATCGTTTTACCAATCGGTGCTGAAGAGGATTTCAAAGGAGTTGTAGACTTAATTAAAAACAGAGCGATCATCTGGGATGAAGCTGGACAAGGTGCTACTTATGAAGTAGTTCCAATTCCGGAAGACATGAAAGATGAAGTTCTTGAATATAGGGAGAAATTAGTAGAAGCTGTAGCTGATTACGATGAGACTTTGATGGAGAAATTCTTCGAAGATCCGGATTCAATTTCAGAAGAAGAAATCAACGAAGCTCTTAGAAAAGCTACTATTGATCTTTCTATTATCCCAATGACTTGTGGTTCTTCTTTCAAAAACAAAGGAGTACAGTTCATGCTTGATGCTGTTTGTAAATATCTTCCTTCTCCACTGGATAAGGATAATATCAAAGGAACAGACCCAAGAACTGACGCTGATATCGAAAGAAAACCATCTGTTGATGAGCCTTTCGCTGCATTAGCATTCAAGATTGCTACTGACCCGTTCGTAGGTAGATTGGCATTCTTCAGAGCTTATTCAGGAAGACTTGACGCAGGTTCTTATGTATTGAATACCCGTTCAAACAACAAAGAAAGAATCTCAAGAATCTATCAGATGCACGCAAATAAGCAAAATCCGGTTGAATTTATCGAGGCTGGAGATATCGGTGCTGCTGTAGGATTTAAAGATATTAAAACAGGAGATACATTATCTGATGAAAAGAACCCAATCGTTCTTGAATCAATGATCTTCCCGGATCCGGTAATCGGTATCGCTGTTGAGCCTAAAACGAAAGCTGACCAGGATAAAATGGGTAACGCTTTGGCTAAATTAGCTGAAGAAGATCCAACGTTCCAGGTTAAAACGGACGAGGCTTCAGGACAAACCATCATCTCCGGTATGGGTGAGCTTCACTTGGATATCATCGTAGACCGTATGAGAAGAGAGTTTAAAGTAGAAGTTAACCAAGGACAGCCGCAAGTAGAATACAAAGAAGCACTTACACAAAAAGCTAACCACAGAGAGGTTTATAAAAAGCAGTCTGGAGGTAGAGGTAAGTTCGCTGATATCGTATTTGAAATCGGTCCTGCAGAAGAAGGTAAAACAGGTCTTGAATTCATTAACGAAATTAAAGGAGGTAACATTCCTAAGGAATTCGTTCCTTCCGTTGAAAAAGGATTCAGAGAAGCCATGAAGAATGGTCCTTTAGCTGGATTTGAGGTTGAATCTATGAAGGTTACTCTAAAAGACGGATCTTATCACCAGGTTGACTCGGATCAGTTATCTTTCGAATTGGCTGCGAAGTTAGGTTTCAAAGAATCTGGTAGAGCTGCTAAAGCGGTTATCATGGAACCGATCATGAAGCTTGAAGTAGTAACTCCTGAAGAGTACATGGGTGATATCGTAGGTGACCTTAACAGAAGAAGAGGTACGGTAAACGGTATGGATGACAGAAATAACGCTAAAGTTATCAAAGCTTTCGTTCCGCTTTCTGAAATGTTTGGTTATGTAACTTCTCTTAGAACGTTATCTTCAGGTAGAGCAACATCTTCTATGGAATTCGAGAAATATGAAGCTGCTCCTACAAACGTTGCTGAAGAAGTAATCGCTAAGGCTAAAGGTTAATATTAAATTAGATTAAAATGTCACAAAGAATCAGAATAAAACTTAAATCTTACGATTACAACTTAGTAGATAAATCTGCAGAGAAAATCGTAAAAACGGTAAAGGCTACAGGTGCTGTTGTAAACGGACCTATTCCATTGCCAACCAACAAGAGAATCTTCACTGTGTTGAGATCTCCACACGTAAACAAGAAAGCAAGAGAGCAATTCCAGTTATCAGCTCACAAGAGATTGATGGATATCTACTCTTCTTCTTCTAAAACTGTTGATGCTCTAATGAAATTAGAACTTCCTTCAGGTGTAGACGTAGAAATTAAAGTGTGATAATAAACTGAAGCGTAAAGTTTCAGTGCAAAATCAAACTTTGCTATGATAATAAATCCCTTTTCGAAAGAAGAGGGATTTTTTTATTGCAGAAACTAAAATATATAATTAATTGTTAAAATTAGTATTATGTATTGCAAGGTTCTATTTTATATGTATATTTGTAAAAAATATTAGTATGAAAACTTTGTATTTTATCATATTATTAGCTGTTTCAGTAACCGCTCAGACCCACCGTTTTGTCTATGATGTTGTTTATCGACCAGACTCTGCATCAACAGAAATTCGCAAAGCTAATTATTATCTTGATATCAATCCGGATCAGACATTCTATTATGAACGTCCCTTTTTTGTAAGCGATTCTATTGAAAAAGCCTCCGGCTTAAGAACTTTCAGTGGAAAAGCTAACGATCTAATGAGTAAAAAGATTAAAACCAGGGAGTATACTCTTTACAGCATCCAGAGCTTTGATATTTACCAGTTGAAAGATGAACCGAAAATATCTTGGAAGATTGAAAAAGAAACAAAAAAAACATCGTCCCTTCAGCTTCAAGAGGCTACGGCAAAGTTTGGAGGAAGAAATTGGATCGCATGGTTTTCTAAAGATATTCCTTTTCAGGAAGGCCCGTACAAATTTTATGGTTTGCCCGGACTGATCGTTGAAATTTATGACGATAACGAGAATTATCATTTTTCGCTCAATAAATCTGAGAATTTTACTGAAACACAATTCATCAGTTTCTATAAAAATGCAAAAGCAAGAGGAGTAGAGATTCCGTATTCTAAATATCAGTCGATGCTGTTAAGTTATTATCATGATCCTATAAAATTTATCAACAGCGGACAGATAGAAATCAATGAGGATAATAAATTGGCCCTGGAAGATGGAAGAATAATTTACAAGCCGGAAGAACTTCGTCAATACGCCACTGAAGAGCAACAGCGTATCAAAAAATATAATAATCCTATCGAACTTGATAAAGCTGTTCATTATCCTGAAGTGAAAAAATAAGTCAGCAATAACATACAACTATCACAATGAAAAAACTTCTACTCGCAATGATTATGTTTAGCTTATCATGCACTGCACAGACGCACAGATTCATTTACGAATATCATTTTAAGACCGACTCTACCGCAGCCGAAAAAAGAAAGGTCAGCATGGTGCTGGATGTAAATCCGGAAGACATCAAATTTTATAATTATGATTTTGTGGTCACCGATTCCATCAATAAAACCAGAGGCGAAAACAATGTAATCTGGGACGATACACCTGCGCTTACCCGAAAGAAAAATTCTACTATAAACTCAAATTATATTATGGTACAGAACATGTTTATTGTAGAAACTAACGATAAAATAGATTGGAATCTTACTAATGAAACAAAAATGACCGGAGGTTATAAAGTACAGAAGGCAACAGCAAAATATGGTGGGAGGAACTGGACTGCATGGTTTACAAAAGATATGACCTTAAATGAGGGACCATATAAATTCAGAGGTCTGCCAGGAATGATCTTTGAGATTTATGATGACAAAGACAACTTCAAATTCTCCCTGGTAAAAAGCTACAAACTTTCCAAAACATACGATACATTGGAAATTCTTGAAAAATTCGGAGGGCAGAATCCGGTTAAAATTCCTGAATCCAAGCTTAAAAAAATGATGCTTGATTTTTACAATGATCCGCTTCACACCTTTAAAGAACATTATAAAAATAATACCAATCCCGGTGCGCACTTTATGGTGATGGGAATCGAAGTAAAAAGCCCCGAACAGTTTAAAGAACTTTCTGAAATGATGCAGAAAAACATTAAGAAAAACAACAATCCTATAGAGCTTGATAAAGCGATACACTATAACTAAATTTATAACTAATTAATTTAACCGGGAACTCCGCTACTTCGGCGGAGTTTTTGATGCCTTTTTATTGAAAAAATTAATAAAATGTCTAAGTCAGATCAAAGTATATTTGAAAAATTTTCAAATTGGGCAACGAAATTTACAGGAAGCTCATATGCATTCATTGGAGCTACTTTAATCGTAATTATTTGGGCTGTTTCAGGCCCTGTTTTCAATTACTCAGAAACATGGCAGCTCGTTATCAATACCGGAACTACAATTATCACTTTTCTGATGGTATTTTTAATTCAAAAGGCTCAGAATAAAGATTCAAAAGCAATTCAGATTAAACTGAATGAACTGATTGCCGCTAACGAAAAAGCCAGCAACAGAATTGTTGATATTGAAGATCTTACCGAAAAGGAACTAGACCAGCTCCACTGTTATTATGAAAAGCTTGCAGATTTTGCCGAAGAAGATGACGATATTCACTCTTCACATTCTATCGATGCTGCACAGAGAAATCAGGACCATAAAGACAGGATTTTCAGAAAAAAACACGAAGAGTGGTTACAGGAACAACAAAAAAAGGAACCGAACTGATTCCTTTTTAATATAGTTTATTGCATAAAATAACCAAAATAAGTACAGCTTCCCAGCAAATCTTTAGCTGTTTCCGTATCGGCGTACTGAGATTTTAACAAGGCAAAATAAGTTCTGTATTTCTGATTTTTAATTTGATTGAGCTGCTTCTGATAAGCATCGCTTTTCTCGCTCCATTTCGGATCAGAGTAATCAATTTTGGAGGGATTTTTTGCCTCATATTGATAATACTTGCCTTGTTCCGCACTGGCCATCTGGAAAATAATTCTTGCCTTCTGTTCTTTGTCGGTGGAAGAAGCTAATGCTCTTTTATAATAATTAATGATCAGATCAAAATTGTCCGGTTCAACATAAGTTCTGTTCAGGAAGTTTTTGTAATAATATTGATACGGATTCTTTTGCTCTGTATTTTGAAAATCATATTTTCCGCCGTTTGTATTATCAAGATCCATTACAAAAAGCTGTCTGTAGTATCCGAGGATGGAGGTGTTATACAGTACATTTCCTATTAACTGGTTGGCCGTGGCAGATTTTTCGCCTTTTCCGGTTCCTGTCTTTTTCAGCTGGATCAATGCTTCTGCCAGTTCCAGTTTATTCATGGAAGGTTTTATAAACGGAAATGCAGAATAATCTTCTTTTTTCATACTTTCTTCCGGAGAACTCTGGTAGCTTTCCCATACATTATGACCGAAAACATAATCGGAAATATTGCTGAATCCGTTATAGCTTCCGTTAGCATATTTTAAAGGTGTCTCTTTTTTCTCTTCATAATTCCATTCCGACCTTGGGATTCCGGAAAAGTTCTGCGCTTTTGCATAAAACGATTTAGCCTTTTCAAAATCTGCCTGTCTCATCGCTCTGTCACCGTAGATTACAGCAAAAAAGGCGTCTATGTTCCCGACATCATTAATGTTTTTAGCGATAATCTGCTGCTCAAACTGAGTTTTATTAGGTTTTCGGTAAAAATCTTCCACGCTTTTTACCAGGCTTGAATTAGGATTGTACTGCAAATCAGAGAGTTTATTATTCATGAGGAAAGATTTACCATCTTCACCCTGGAGAAAATAGCGGTTGGCAAGAACATCTTTTAAGAAATCTGCCGTAGAGGGAACTTCTCCATAATAATCATATTCGGTTGTTTCGGTGCTGTCTTTTACTTCCGGTTTTTCTGTAAAATATTCTGCATAATCTTTCATGAGATGATCCTCATAATCGGCATCAATTTTAGGTTGTGAAACAATATCATTTAAGACTTTCATCCTTTTGATTTCTTCCAGATATTCGGGGTTGGAAGTTTTAATATTCTCAAGGATTTCAGTGCTTGCTTTATAGTCTTTTTTTAAGAATTTCAGATAAGCATCTGCAATCTGCCAGTATTCGTCCTTAGATTTTTCTTTTGTTTTGGAGGTGAATTTTTCCAGGTCATCCAGAAAATCCCTGGTCTTCTCATCATACCAGTAATTGTTTCTGGTAAATACCGGAATTCTGTCGGGGTTATCAAGTAGCTCATCATCACTCTGATCTGATTTTTCCGCTGCGGAATTTTTATCCTTTTTACTGCTGAAAAGGTTTTTAAAAAATCTCACGATTTTCTGCCAGAACGAAAGCTCTTCTTTTTTGGGCTCGGCAGCTTCCGTTTTGTTTTGCTCTGTACTATTCCCGGAATGCTTTTTTTCAATAATAGAACCGTTTTCATCTGTATAATAATAAATAGGAAGATAGCTTCTTTCCAGCTCATTGATGCTTCTCACCGCCATTACTTTCAGGATCTCAGAATCCGGGTTAATCTCAAACATCTTTTCCATAATAGGAATCGGATTATTGAAATCTTCATAGCCTAAAAGGAAATAAGCCATGTTTTTATCCTCACTCGTAGAAGCACGTTTCAAAATATTATTAAATGAAGCTGTATCAGAAAGTTTCATAGAGACAAAAGCAGATTCTTTTCGGCTTTTGCTGTCCCTGAACACCTGAAAGAAATTCCAGTTCGCTTCGCTGTTCATTCCCAATCCCCGCTGGGCACCGGCAAGCTGGTCAAGTGCCATAATGTAAGGAGCACCCTTCAATCTTAAGGGTTCTACATAAGTTTTAAATGCTTTTACAGCGGAATCGTAATTTCTTGTATAATGATTAAAACGGACAAGCTGGAAACCATATCGCTGCTTTATTTCGGGATTTCTTGCAGCACTGTATAATGAGGTTAGTACAGCAATGGTTTTGTTATAATCGAGGTTAGTTGCATTCTTTCCTGTTCCCGGATCCGAGTAATAAAATGAATCTGCACTTTCAATATAATTGATCTTCATGTAAGGCTCCAGATACTTGGCCTCAATAAGATAATCAATTCCCTCGCGGTATTTCTGGTAGAATCCCGGGCCCAAAGTTACCAGAAGCTGGTTTGTAGGTGCTCCTTTCTTTAAAGCATTCAGATCATTAATACTCATTTTATTTACGAGATATTCTGTCTGGGCGTAGCTTAACTGATTGTTGAAATATTTTTTCCAGGAATCAATATTTTCATCGGGAATCACGGAAGGTTTAAAATCTGTGTAAAATCTTGTTGAATAGCTATGGAGAAAAGGCAGATAAGATTTATCCTTAATAATGCTCTGAGTAAACAGATTAAAATACTCATAGTCCGGATCAGACCAGGCACAAGCTTGGGATTCTGTGTAGAACAGCGAAACAACGGCGAGAGACAGAAGATATTTTTTCATTGTATAGCAGTGTTTGGTTATTGTTTGATTCTTAGACTAATCGTCTTAAGGAATTTAAAAATTTAAATTGTGATTGGTAACAAATTTACTGTCAAGTTGATAATATATAATAGAGTAGGTTGAAATTTTTCTGTCCAGAAAATTCACGGCTTCAGAAAGCTGGCTGTCGGAAATGGATTCAACTTTAATTCTGAAGCCTTTATTCATATAGTTTCCGAAATAGAATCCGTCTTTCAGTATTTCAATTTCACGATCTGAAATCTTTTTAAAATCGGGATGCTGCAGATCTTTCTCGGAAAGTGCATTAATCAGCTTATGTTTTCCTAAATAATTGGTAACGATTCCCCACGAGTAGATTGGCAGAGCAACCTCTATTTTTCCGATAGGATATTGATCAATATGGGCTAAATAGCTTTTGAGAATATTTACATCCAGAATAGAATTTTTATCAGAGTTTTCCAGTGGCGAAGAGGTGGAATAGCACATAAGGTAAACTTTGTCAACCGGCGGAATTCCCATTTCTGTTTTATCTTTAACCTGATGAAGGCGAAGCGTACAGTTAACTTCCTTACCTGAAATTTTTTTAAGTTCTTTTAAAAACGCAAAATAATCATCACGAGTTCCTGAGGTCCAGTCGCAGTCGATCTGTATTTCGTTGCCGGCGTTTAAATGATAATCTGTAATCTTCTTCCGGATCAGCTGATGGATATTCCGGGCTAGAAAAGAGATTTCTTCCCTTTTAATATAAAGGAAGCTCCGGTTGGTGATAAAAACAACAGGCACTATCTTTTGCTTAAGTTCAAAACTCTGGTCTTTGGTAATAACGCCCACAGGCTGAAATTTTTCTCCTGTTTTATCTATATCAAAAAAGCGGGTATACAAAAAAGGAACAGTCGTTTTATAAAGGACTTCTTTTTCTTGGGCATTAAGGGCAAGCTTGGTTTTCCAGTAATAAAAGGTATACGGATGATCCTGGTTCTTACTGCACGACAATATCAACAGCAGAATACATAAGAATCTGAGTGTTCTCATTACTGATAAAAATCGATATCATCAAACGTGAAAGCAGAATTGATAGCTTCTACGGCATTACTGATGTTTCTTTCAAAAAATTTAAAAGGATTATTCAATGCATTCTTCAGATTCGGAATAAGTGTGTTGTATGTGGTTTTCATATCATCAGGAGGTTTATAAATAATTTTAAACGTAACAAAAATCAAACCGTAATTACTGCAATTATGCATGGTGTTATCAAAAGATTTTCTTATTCACAAATTATTCTGCCGAATTTTCCCTGCGATTTTACAAAAATGATCTAATTGATTAAAAATCAAAATATTTTGTGTGAAATATTTGTCAGTTATAAAATTATTCATAAATTTGCACACTCATTTTAGGGGCGTAGTATGCCTACATCAAACGTAGAAATTACTTCAGACTTCCTGGAAATGATGATAAATAAAGGATAAATTTTATTATAATATAAACAATGTCAGGTATTATTGGTAAAAAAATCGGTATGACATCTTTGTTTAACGAAGAAGGAAAAAACATTCCTTGTACAGTTATCCAAGCTGGTCCGTGCTCGGTTTTACAGGTCAGAACCATTGAAAAAGACGGTTATAAGTCAGTTCAGTTAGGTTTCGATGACAAGAGTGAGAAGAACGTTGGTAAAGCGTTAGCTGGTCATTTTAAAAAGGCTGGTTCTGCTCCTAAAGCTAAATTGGTAGAATTCTACAGAGAATTCGTTGATGAAGTAAAAGTAGGAGAAGAAGTAACTGTAAAATTATTCGCTGAAGGTGAATTCGTTGACGTAACAGGAACTTCTAAAGGTAAAGGTTTCCAAGGTGTTGTTAAAAGACACGGCTTTGGAGGTGTAATGCAGGCAACTCATGGTCAGCACAACAGACTTAGAGCTCCAGGTTCTATCGGTGCTGGTTCAGACCCTTCAAGAGTATTCAAAGGGATGAGAATGGCTGGAAGAATGGGAGGTAAGCAGGTAACTGTACAAAACCTTCAGGTGTTAAAAGTGGATCAAGAACAAAATCTTTTAGTAGTAAAAGGTGCTGTTCCGGGAGCTAAAAATTCTTATGTAATTATCAGAAAATGGAACTAGTAGTATTAAATACATCAGGAAAAGAGACCGGAAGAAAAGTAACTCTAGACGAATCAGTATTCGGAATTGAGCCAAATCAGCACGCGGTTTACTTAGAAGTAAAACAGTACCTTGCTGCACAAAGACAAGGAACTCATAAAGCAAAAGAAAGAAGCGAGATCACTGCTTCTACTAAAAAACTTAAGAAGCAAAAAGGATCTGGTTCTGCAAGATACGGGGATATCAAATCTCCATTGTTCAGAGGTGGAGGTAGAGTATTCGGACCGAAACCAAGAGACTACAGATTCAAATTGAACAAAGCGCTTAAGAGATTAGCTAAAAAATCTGTTCTATCTCAGAAAATGAGAGACAACAGTATCAGAGTTTTAGAAGATGTGAGCTTAAACGCTCCTAAGACTAAAGATTTCATTACTTTATTAGATGCATTAACATTGAACGGTAAAAAGTCTTTATTCATTCTTCCTGAAGCTAACAAGAATGTGTATTTATCTTCAAGAAACTTACCTAAAACTAAAGTAATGAACTTCAACGAAGTAAGTTCTTACGATTTAGTAAACGCAGGTGAGATCGTTTTCTTCGAAGGTGCAGTTGAAAAATTCCAGGAAAATTTAAAGAAATAAATCATGTCAGTTATTATTAAACCAGTTATTTCAGAAAAGGCTAATTACCTTACGGATTTAAGAGGTACTTATTCTTTCTTGGTAGATACCAAAGCGAATAAGATCCAGATTAAAAAAGCTGTGGAAGCAGCTTACGGTGTAAAAGTAGCAGACGTAAATACAATGATTTATGCTCCTAGAGTTTCTGCGAAATATACTAAGAAAGGTCTTCAGGTTGGAAAGACGAATAAATTGAAAAAAGCGGTAATCAAACTTGCTGAAGGTGAGGTTATCGATATTTTTGCTGTAAATTAATTATAATATTATAAATAATAGTAATGTCTGTTAGAAAATTAAAACCTATCACCCCGGGACAGAGATTCAGAATTGTAAACAATTTTGAGGAAATTACTACC
The DNA here is from genome assembly GCA_913778275.1 of uncultured Chryseobacterium sp. The sequence goes on along the minus strand of CAJYWN010000005.1, from coordinate 10,703 downwards.
AACAAGCCAGAGAAATCTCTTACAGTTGGTATTAAAAAGTCAGGTGGACGTAACCAAACAGGTAAAATGACCATGCGTTACACCGGAGGTGGACACAAAAAGAAATACAGAATTATTGACTTCAAAAGAAACAAATTCGATGTTGAAGCAACAGTAAAATCTGTAGAATACGATCCAAACAGAACTGCATTCATCGCTTTATTAGAGTACGCAGACGGAGAGAAAAGATACATCATCGCTCCAAACGGTATTAAAGTAGACCAAAAAGTGGTTTCAGGTGAGAACGTAGAACCAAATGTAGGAAACGCAATGAAATTGAAAAATATTCCATTGGGTACTGTAATCTCTTGTGTTGAAATGAAGCCTGGACAAGGTGCAATTTTAGCAAGAAGTGCAGGTTCTTCAGCTCAGCTGACTTCAAGAGACGGAAAATATGCGATCATCAAATTGCCTTCAGGAGAATCAAGAATGATCCTTACTGAATGTATCGCAATGATCGGTTCAGTTTCAAACTCAGATCACCAGTTAACGGTATCAGGTAAAGCAGGTAGAAGCAGATGGTTAGGTAGAAGACCAAGAACAAGAGCGGTAGTAATGAACCCTGTAGATCACCCGATGGGTGGTGGTGAAGGACGTTCTTCAGGAGGTCACCCAAGATCTAGAAACGGTAAACCAGCTAAAGGTTACAAAACTAGAAAGAAAAACAAAGTGTCTAACCGTTACATCGTATCTAAAAGAAAATAATTATGGCAAGATCACTTAAAAAAGGACCGTTCATTCATCATACTTTAGATAAGAAGGTTCAGGCAAATATAGAGTCTGGTAAGAAGACAGTTATCAAAACTTGGTCTAGAGCATCGATGATCTCTCCGGACTTCGTAGGACAAACTATTGCTGTACACAACGGGAAATCTTTTATCCCTGTATATGTTACAGAAAACATGGTAGGTCACAAGTTAGGCGAATTTTCTCCAACAAGATCTTTCAGAGGTCATGGTGGTAACAAAAACAAAGGAAGCAGATAATCATGGGATCAAGAAAACAAGATAGTTCAATCGCAAGAAAAGAAGCAAACAAAGATGTTGTTAAAGCTTCATTAAACAACTGCCCGTCTTCTCCGAGAAAAATGAGATTAGTTGCTGATATCATTAGAGGAGAGCAAGTAGATAAAGCTCTTTATATCCTTAAATATTCTAAGAAAGAAGCTTCTAACAAATTAGAAAAATTACTTCTTTCTGCAATTGCCAACTGGCAAGTAAAAAACGAAGGGGCTGACATTGAGGAAGCAAACCTTATCGTTAAAGAAATATTCGTGGATAGCGCAAGACAATTGAAGAGACTAAGACCAGCTCCACAAGGTAGAGGGTACAGAATCAGAAAAAGATCTAACCACGTTACATTAATCTTAGGTAATAAAGAAAATTAATCAAGGTATGGGACAGAAGACAAATCCAATTGGTAACAGATTAGGTATCATCAGAGGATGGGATTCTAACTGGTTTGGCGGAAACGATTATGGAGACAGAATCGCGGAAGACTACAAAATCAGAAGATACCTTGAAGCTAGATTATCTAAAGGTGGGATTTCAAGAATTTATATTGAAAGAACATTAAAATTAGTAACCGTTACAATCACTACTGCTAGACCGGGACTTATCATCGGTAAAGGAGGTCAGGAAGTTGATAAATTAAAAGAAGAGTTGAAAAAGTTGACTAAAAAGGATATTCAGATCAACATCTTCGAAATCAAAAGACCTGAGCTTGATGCAGTATTAGTAGCAGACAGCATTGCTAAGCAAATCGAAAACAGAATCTCTTACAGAAGAGCTGTTAAGATGGCGATGGCAGGTACAATGAGAATGGGTGCAGAAGGTATCAAAGTTCAGATCTCCGGTAGATTGAACGGAGCTGAAATGGCAAGATCAGAATCTTTCAAAGACGGAAGAATTCCATTGTCTACTTTCAGAGCAGATATCGATTACCACATCGGTGAGGCATTAACTCAGTACGGAAAACTAGGAGTAAAAGTTTGGATCATGAAAGGAGAAGTTTACGGTAAAAGAGAGCTTTCTCCACTAGTGGGACAACAGAAAAAAGGAGGTCAGTCTGACAGAAGAGAGAACAGAGGAGGAGACAGAGACAACAGAAGACCTAGAAAAAACAACAATAATAATAACAATAATAATTAAAAATTTTAGATTAGAACATTTTGAATTTTAAATTACCGTTACTTTTTTAAAATAAAAAAAATCTAAAATCTAAAATCTAAAATCTAAAATTTAGAAATTATGTTACAACCAAAAAGAACCAAGTTCCGTAGAGTTCATAAGATGAAAATGAAGGGGAGTGCCCAGAGAGGTAGTCAACTTGCTTATGGAACTTTCGGAATCAAGGCGACAGAAGGTGCTTGGATCACTGCTAGACAGATTGAAGCTGCTCGTATCGCTGCGACAAGATATATGAAGAGAGAAGGTCAGCTATGGATCAAAATCTTCCCGGATAAACCAATTACCAAAAAACCAGCTGAAGTAAGGATGGGTAAAGGTAAAGGTGCTGTGGAATATTGGGTAGCTGTAGTAAAACCAGGTAAAATTATGTTTGAAGTTGGAGGTGTTCCTTACGAAGTAGCGAAGGAAGCACTTAGACTTGCAGCACAAAAATTACCAGTTGTTACTAAATTTGTAGTTGCTAACGATTTTGTAAAACCTCTTTAATCTTTGAATACAATGAAAAAAGCTGATATTAAAAATTTAAGCGCGGGTGATATTCAAGCTCAATTAACTGAAGCAAAAGCTCAATATTCTAAATTGAAATTGGCTCATGCAATCAGCCCAATTGAAAACCCGATCCAAATCAGAGATTTGAGAAAAGCAATCGCAAGACTAAACACTGAGTTAACTAACAAACAATAATTTCATTTTAAAATGGATAGAAATTTAAGAAAAGAAAGAATCGGAGTGGTTTCCAGCAATAAAATGGAAAAAACTATTGTTGTTAGTGAAACTACGAGAGTAAAGCACCCGATGTACGGTAAATTCGTATTGAAAACGAAAAAATATACTGCACACGACGAGAACAACGAATGCGCAGAAGGAGATACAGTTTTAATCCAGGAAACTAGACCTTTGAGCAAAAACAAAAGATGGAGATTAGTAAGAATCATTGAAAAAGCTAAGTAATAATGTTACAAACAGAATCAAGATTAAAAGTTGCTGATAACACAGGTGCTAAAGAAGTATTGGTTATCAGAGTTCTGGGAGGAACCAGAAGAAGATATGCTTCAGTTGGTGATAAAATCGTTGTTACTATCAAAGATTCTACACCATCAGGAAACGCTAAGAAAGGTCAGGTATCTAAAGCTGTAGTAGTAAGAACTAAAAAAGCAGTAAGAAGAAAAGATGGTTCGTACATCAAATTCGAAGACAATGCTTGTGTATTGCTAAACGCAGCGGGAGAAATGAGAGGAACCCGTGTTTTCGGACCGGTTGCTCGTGAGTTGAGAGACAAAGAATATATGAAAATCATTTCATTAGCTCCTGAAGTACTTTAATATTTAAAATTTTTAAAAAAATGTCAAAGTTAAAAATAAAAAGAGGAGATAACGTAATCATTACTACTGGTAAGAAAGATATCAAAGGTAAAACTGGTGAAGTTATTGAAGTGATCAAAAAAGAAGGTAGAGACCCTAGAGTTGTGGTTGCAGGACTTAATATCGTTAAAAAACACGTTAAGCCTTCAGCTTCAAATCCTCAAGGAGGAATCGTTGAAAGAGAAGCTTCTATTCATATCTCAAACGTAGCTTTAGTTGGAAAAGACGGAAAAGCGATCAAAGTAGGTTACAAAACCGAAGGAGATAAGAAAGTAAGAATCAACAAAAAAACGGGTGAAACTTTATAATTTTAAATAACACATGGAATATATAGCAAGACCCAAAAAAGCATATAAAGAAACGATTGTTCCTGCAATGATGGAAGAATTCGGATACAAATCTGTAATGCAGGTACCAAGACTTGAGAAAATCGTATTATCTCAAGGTTTAGGAGATGCTACCGCAGATAAGAAAATTATCGATTATGCTGTTGAAGAATTAACGAACATCACCGGTCAGAAGGCTGTTGGTACAATCTCGAAGAAAGACGAAGCTGCTTTCAAATTGAGAAAAGGAATGCCTGTAGGAGCTAAAGTTACTTTGAGAGCCAACAAAATGTATGAGTTCTTAGACAGATTAACTTCTTCTGCACTGCCACGAATCAGAGATTTCTCTGGTATCAAAGCTGATGGTTTCGACGGTAGAGGAAACTACAACTTAGGGATCACTGAACAGATCATCTTCCCTGAGATCGTAATCGACAAAGTGAAAAAAATCCAGGGGATGGACATCACTTTCGTTACTACTGCGAAAACAGATAAAGAAGCTAAAGCATTATTAACTCACTTCGGTTTACCATTCAAAAAGAACTAAGAAATGGCTAAAGAATCAATGAAAGCGCGTGAGCGCAAAAGAGAAGCACTGGTTGCTAAATACGCTGCTAAAAGACAAGCTCTTAAAGAAGCTGGTGATTACGAAGGACTTCAAAAATTGCCTAAAAACGCTTCACCTGTAAGATTACACAACAGATGTAAACTAACAGGAAGACCAAGAGGATACATGAGAACGTTCGGTATTTCCAGAGTAACTTTCAGAGAAATGGCAAACAACGGTCTTATCCCTGGAGTGAAAAAAGCTAGTTGGTAATAATTACTAATTAAAAATCGGGACAATTAAGTTGTCTGGATACTAAAGATAAAAATATCAGACTTAAGATTTCTGAGGTCTGATATTTTACTCTTCAAGTCCTTACAATACTGATTGTTCTTTAACCAATAATTTATAATAGAAAAATGGTAACAGATCCAATTTCAGATTTCCTAACAAGAGTAAGGAACGCACAAAGCGCAGGCCACAAAGTGGTGGAAATTCCTGCATCGAAAATCAAAAAGGAGATTACTAAGATCTTATTTGATCAGGGGTATATCTTAAACTACAAGTTTGAAGATAGCGCTGTTCAGGGAACGATCAAAATCGCTTTAAAGTACGACAAGCAAACCAACAAACCGGCTATCAAGTCTATCCAGAGAGCTTCTAGACCAGGTTTGAGACAGTACAAAGGTTCTACAGAACTTCCAAGAGTACTAAATGGTTTGGGTATTTCTATCATCTCTACTTCCAAAGGAGTAATGACTGACAAGAAAGCTAGAGAAGAAAAAGTAGGCGGTGAAGTAATCTGCTATGTTTATTAATTTTTAATCACAGGAAAATGTCAAGAATTGGTAAAGCAATTATAACAGTTCCAGCAGGGGTTACAATCACTGAAAACAATGGTGTGGTAACTGTAAAAGGTCCTAAAGGAGAACTTTCTCAGGAACTTACAGGCGGAATTACTATAGAACAGAAAGATGGCGAACTGAATGTAAACAGACCATCTGATGCTAAACAACACAAAGCGCTTCACGGTTTGTACAGAGCGTTAATCAACAACATGATTGTTGGTGTAAACACAGGTTTCGAAAAGAAACTGGAATTAGTAGGGGTAGGATACAGAGCTTCACACGCAGGTCAAAAACTTGAGTTGGCTTTAGGATTCTCTCACGGTATCGTACTGGAACTTCCAAACGAAGTAAAAGTAGATACATTGACTGAAAAAGGTAAAAACCCAATTATTACTTTAACGTCTCACGACAACCAACTTCTAGGGATGGTAGCTGCAAAGATCCGTTCTTTCAGAAAGCCTGAACCATACAAAGGTAAAGGGGTAAGATTCGTAGGAGAAATTGTTAGACGTAAAGCTGGTAAATCTGCTTAATAAATTATAAGTATTATGGCATTAACTAAAGTAGAAAAAAGAATAAGAATCAAAAGAAGAGTAAGAGGGAAAATCTCCGGATCTTCTGAATTGCCAAGATTATCTGTATACAAAAGTAATAAGGAAATTTACGCTCAGTTAATCGACGATAACAGTGGAAAAACTTTGGCTTCTGCTTCTTCAAGAGAGAAAGGCGTTGAAGCTAACGGAACCAAAACTGAAGTTTCTGCTGCCGTAGGTAAGGCTATCGCTGCCAAAGCCATCGCTGCAGGAATCGAAAATATTGTATTTGATAGAAACGGATTCGTATATCACGGGAGAATCAAAGCTCTTGCTGACGGTGCGAGAGAAGGAGGACTTAAATTCTAATCATTAAATTTCGGAAATATGTTAGGACTAGATAATATAGAAAGAGTAAAACCGGGAGGATTAGAACTTAAAGATCGTCTCGTAGCTGTTAACAGAGTAACAAAAGTAACCAAAGGAGGTAGAGCTTTCGGATTTTCTGCAATCGTTGTTGTAGGAAATGAAGAAGGTGTGATCGGTTACGGTTTAGGAAAATCTAAAGAGGTTGCTTCTGCAATTGCTAAAGCAGTTGAAGATGCTAAGAAAAACCTTGTGAAAGTTCCTGTAATGAACCACACAATCCCTCACCAGACTTCTGCAAGATACGGTGGTGCAGATATCTTCTTAAGACCTGCTTCTCACGGTACAGGGCTTATCGCCGGTGGTGCGGTAAGAGCGGTATTGGAATCTGCTGGTATTCACGATATCCTTTCAAAATCTAAAGGATCTTCAAACCCTCACAACGTGGTGAAAGCTACTTTCAAAGCGTTATTGGATATCAGAAGACCTGAAGAAATTGCTAGAATGAGAGGAGTTTCACTAAGTAAAGTGTTTAACGGTTAATAATAAAACAATGGCAACAATCAAAGTAAAGCAAGTAAGAAGCGCTATTGGAAGAACAAAAACCCAAAAGAGAACGCTTGAAGCATTAGGATTAAAGAAACTTCACCAAGTTGTAGAACACGAAGCTACGCCTTCTATCTTAGGAATGATAGCTGCAGTTAGTCACTTACTTGAAGTTCAAAAATAATTTTTAAAATAATTTTAAAATGAATTTAAACAACATAAAGCCAGCTGCAGGATCTACTTTCAACTCAAAAAGAATTGGTAGAGGACAGGGTAGCGGAAAAGGTGGTACTTCTACAAAAGGTCACAAAGGACAGAAATCAAGAGCGGGTTATTCTCAGAAGATCGGTTTTGAAGGAGGTCAGATGCCTTTACAAAGAAGATTACCTAAATTCGGATTCAAAAACGTAAACAGAAAAGAGTTTAGAGGTATTAACCTGGACACAATCCAGACTTTAATTGAAAATAAATCCATTACAGGAGATATTACAAAGGAAGTTATGATTGAAAACGGTCTAATTACTAAAAACGAATTAGTGAAAATTATGGGTAGAGGAGAATTGAAATCTGCGGTTTCAATCTCAGCTGACAAATTCACTAAATCTGCTGAAGAGCTTATCACTAAGGCAGGTGGAAAAGCAATTACCTTATAATAATTACTAATGAAAGAATTTATACAAACCCTCAAAAATATTTGGAGTCTTAAAGAACTTAGAGATAAAATTATCTTTACTTTAGGAATTATCCTTGTGTATAGATTCGCATCTTATATCTCCTTGCCTGCAATTAACCTTGCAGAAGTAGGAGATCTCTTAGAGCATTATAAAAATCAAGGCGGTAACAAGCAAGGAGCAGGTCTCCTTGGCTTGCTTTCGTCGTTTACGGGGGGAGCTTTCAGCCACGCTTCCGTAATGGCGTTAGGTATCATGCCTTATATTTCTGCTTCTATTATTGTTCAGTTGATGGGGATGGCTATTCCTTATCTTCAGAAACTTCAGAAAGATGGAGAGTCAGGTAGAAATACATTGAACCAGATCACTAGATGGTTAACAATCGGAGTTTGTCTTGTACAGGCACCTTCTTATTTAACTTCTATTACTCAATTATTCTTACCGTATGCTCAGTTCTCATCTGCATACTATGTAGAGCCAAATTCCATCATGTTCTGGTTGCCAAGTATTGTAATCTTGGTTGCCGGTTCAGTATTCGCAATGTGGTTGGGTGAGAAAATCACCGACAAAGGTATCGGGAACGGTATCTCCATCCTTATTATGGTGGGGATCCTTTCAAGATTACCGGAAGCATTCGTACAGGAAATGGCAGTTCAGAACGGAAAAGGAGGAATGGGATCTATCATGATCCTTATTGAAGTAATTTTCTGGATGTTGGTAGTTCTTTTAGCAGTGGTTTTATCCGTTGCTGTGAGAAAAATTCCTATCCAGTATGTAAGCAGAGCTCAGGCAAGAGGAGGTGTAAACAGAAATCTAATGCAGGGCGCAAGACAGTGGATCCCATTGAAAGTAAATGCTGCCGGTGTAATGCCGATCATTTTCGCGCAGGCGTTGATGTTCGTACCTGGACTTTTAACGAAAGTGGATGAATCCAATACTTTTCTTGCAGGTTTCAAGAATGTTTTTAGCTGGCAGTACAACGTATTGTTTGCGCTGTTAATTATTATCTTCTCGTTTTTCTATACTGCAATTACAATTCCGGTAAACCAGATGGCTGATGATTTGAAGAGAAACGGAGGTTTAGTACCGAAAGTAAGACCAGGAAAAGAGACCGCTGATTATTTAGATGATATTTTATCAAAAATTACCTTGCCAGGTGCAATTTTTTTATCTATCTTTGCAGTCCTTCCGGCAATTGTACACGGAAGCTTTGTTCAGACAGATGCGTTCGCCTTATTTTTCGGGGGAACGTCACTATTGATTATGGTGGGAGTAATTTTAGATACTGTTCAACAGATTAATACCTATCTGCTGAACCATCATTATGATGGCTTAATGCAGTCTAAATTATCAAGAACGACTGGATATTAATTTATGGCAAAACAAAAACATATTGAACAGGACGGCGTTATTACGGAAGCACTTTCGAATGCGCAGTTCCGCGTTGAACTGGAAAACGGGCATGTTCTCATCGCTCATATCTCCGGCAAAATGCGTATGCACTATATTAAGTTATTACCTGGTGATAAGGTAAAATTAGAAATGTCTCCTTACGATTTGTCGAAGGGGAGAATTACATTTAGATACTAAAAACAATCTGCCAAATGGAGCACACGTTCCATTTGGCTATTGTTAAAAAATAAATACTATCAAAATGAAAGTAAGAGCATCAATTAAAAAAAGAAGTGCTGATTGCAAAATCGTACGCAGAAAAGGTGTACTATTCGTAATCAACAAGAAAAACCCAAAATTTAAACAAAGACAAGGCTAAAATTAAATTATGGCGAGAATTTCAGGTATTGATTTACCAAAAAACAAAAGAGGTGTTATCGGTTTAACTTACATCTACGGAATTGGAAGAAGTACATCTTCAGAAATCCTTAAAGCTGCCGGTATCAGCGAAGACAAGAAAGTCAACGAATGGAATGACGATGAATTGGCTGCAATCAGAAACTATATCTCTGAAAACATTAAAGTAGAAGGAGAATTAAGATCTGAAGTGCAATTGAACATTAAGCGATTAATGGACATAGGATGCCAACGAGGAATACGTCACAGACTTGGATTACCTTTAAGAGGCCAGAGAACGAAAAACAACTCTAGAACCCGTAAAGGAAAGAGAAAAACTGTTGCTAACAAGAAAAAAGCTAGTAAATAATCGTTAGGAATTATGGCAAAACAAACTAAAGTAGTTAAGAAAAGAAAAGTAAAAGTTGAGGCTATTGGTGAAGCGCATATTCAGGCTTCTTTCAATAACATCATCATTTCTTTAACAAATAAAAACGGAGAGGTTATCTCTTGGGCTTCTGCCGGTAAAATGGGTTTCAGAGGTTCTAAAAAGAATACTCCATTTGCTGCTCAGATGGCAGCTGAAAATTGCTCTGCTGTAGCTCACGAGGCTGGATTAAGAAGAGTGAAGGTGTTTGTGAAAGGACCAGGTGCAGGTAGAGAATCTGCCATCAGATCTATTCACAATTCAGGAATTGAAGTTAGCGAAATCATTGATGTGACGCCTATGCCACACAATGGATGTAGACCACCAAAAAGAAGAAGAGTTTAATTTTTAGAATTTATCCATTATGGCAAGATATATTGGTCCTAAAACTAAGATTGCGAGAAAGTTTGGTGCTGCAATCTACGGAGATGACAAAAACTTCGAGAAAAGAAAAAACCAACCGCCGGGACAACACGGTCCTAACAAAAGAAGAGGTGCTAAAAAATCTGAATACGCAGTTCAGTTGGCTGAAAAGCAGAAAGCTAAATATACTTATGGTATCTTAGAAAGACAGTTTGCTAACTTATTCGATAAAGCACACAGAAGTAAAGGAGTAACTGGTGAAGTTCTATTACAACTTTGCGAATCCAGATTGGATAACGTAGTGTACAGATTAGGTTTTGCTAAAACAAGATCTGCAGCTAGACAGCTTGTTTCTCACAGACACATTACTGTGAACGGAGAGCTGGTAAATATTCCATCTTATTTGCTTAAAGCAGGTGATGTAATCGCTGTAAGAGAAAAATCTAAATCTCTTGAAGTAGTTACCAATGCATTGGCTTCTAAAGCAAATTATGAGTGGTTACAATTCAACGATGAGAAGAAAGAAGGTACTTTCGTTTCTGCTCCTGAGAGAATCCAAATTCCGGAAGACATCAAGGAACAGCTTATCGTCGAACTTTACTCTAAATAATTTTTTAATCAAATTTTTGCTCAACCCAATAATATGGCAATTTTACAATTCATAAAACCCGATAAAGTAATTTTACTTAACTCTGATGA
>CAJYWN010000004.1 GCA_913778275.1 uncultured Chryseobacterium sp. | reverse complement strand
GACCTTTGCTAGCTAATACAGCAGAAATAGCAGCTGTAAGAGTAGTTTTACCATGGTCAACGTGACCAATAGTACCAATGTTCAAGTGTGGTTTGTTACGATTAAACGTTTCCTTTGCCATGATTTAAAATTATTTATTTATTGTTTTTCAAATTTTCGGTGTGCAAATATAATGAATTTTTAAATACCAAAACCTTTTTCTTAAAAAAAGTTTCAATATTCAAATCCAATGAAGTACAAACCTTATATTTCAATGTATTGAGATTGCAAATTTACACAAATTTCTTAATTGAAAAAATCCTTCCGGGCCTTTTCATCAAATTATAAACTATCTCTTTAATTCTGAATCACATAAAAGGCAAATATAAGTTTAGATAAAAAAACTTGTTATAATAAAACCACTGTTCTCATTTTATCGTACATAAAAATACGAACCCTTAACTATTAATATTATGAGAAAACTATTACATTTACTTACTGCGGTATTCAGCTTTATCATCCTGTTTTCATGTGATGACTCCGAAGACATGATGCCCATGGACATGACTGCTCAGGGACCGGATTTAATGGTATACGGAATTACCTCAAACAACGAGCTGGTATCTTTTAACGCCAATAATCCTAAAAATTTCTCCTCCAAAGTATCCGTTACAGGAGTAGTATCCGGGGAAAAGCTGATGAGTATAGACTTCAGGCCTGCAACGGGAGAGCTGTATGCCCTTTCAAATGCAAGCAAACTGTACATCATCAATACATCCAGTGCTTCTGCAAGAGTGGTGGGTACCACAGCATTTTCTCCTGCGGTTTCGGGAACTATTGCTTCAATAGATTTCAATCCTACAGTAGACAGAATCCGACTGGTAAGCAATACAGGGCAAAATTTAAGACTTCATCCTGAAACCGGAGCTGTAGCAGCTACAGACATGAATATCAACGGAGGCGGAACTCCTTCAGTAGCCGGAATTGCTTATACCAACAGTAAATCCGGGGCTTCCAGCACTGTTTTGTATGATATTGACATGACTTCAGGGAAATTATTTAAACAAGATCCTCCCAATAACGGAACATTGGTAGAAGTCGGAAGCCTGGGAACAACTTTTACAGGACAGGCTGCTTTCGATATTAAATACGACAACAGCACGGCTTTATTAGCTGTGAACAATAATCTCCATACTATTGATCTTAACAATGGCAAGGCCACGAACATCGGGATGCTTCAGCAGCAAATTATTGATCTTGCCATCCCTACGGAACCGGTAGCTTATGCGGTGGACAATTCCAACAACCTGCAGATCTTCAATCCGAACAGTCCGATGCCTGTTTCAAAAGCCATTTCAGGACTTCAGAGCGGGGAAAATATTCTCGGGATTGACTTCAGACCACTGAACGGACAGCTATATGCATTGGGCAGTACGAGCAGACTGTATACCATTAATTTAGGAACCGGAGCGGCCACGGCTGTTGGTGCCTCTCCTTTTACAACATTATTAGCCGGAACAGATTTCGGATTTGATTTCAACCCTACTGTTGATAAAATCAGAGTGATCAGCAATACGGGGCAGAATCTTAGGTTAGATCCCGTTACCGGGGGAATTACTGCAGTAGACGGAATTCTTAATCCGGGAAGTCCCATGGTAGGAGCCGCTGCTTATACCAATAATTTCTCCGGAGCAACATCAACAACTTTATTCGTGATCGATCATAATACCGATAAATTGTATCAGCAAAATCCGCCAAACAACGGTACATTGGTCGAAACCGGCTCTTTAAATATCAACATTACCAACACCAATGGCTTCGATATCGGAAGTATGAGCCAGAAAGCATATTTACTGGCAACTGTAGGAACATCTACGAAAATTTACAGCATTAATACTTCAACAGGAGTCGCAACTTCGGTTGCAGATTTCCCTAATGCCGTGAGAGGCTTTGCTGTGGGATTAGGATTTTAACCTCATAATAATTATTTCAATAGCAGTCGGGGCGGAAAAAAGTTTTCCACCCCGACTTTTTGAATATAAATGAAAGATTTAGATCTGCTGGGATTTTTTTGTTCTGTTGAATATCCAAAAGATGATCGGGAATATCAATAAGGTAAGAACGGTAGCCGTAATTAATCCTCCGATGATCACAATTGCCAGCGGTTTCTGCGATTCGGAGCCAATTCCAGTGGACAGTGCAGCCGGCATTAACCCGATGGATGCCATCAATGCCGTCATGATTACAGGACGGGTTCTTGATTTAACTCCCTGTAAAACAGCACTATCCAGATGTAATCCACTTCGTATATTCTGATGAAATTCTGTGATCAGGATTACTCCATTCTGAATACATATTCCAAGCAGGGCAATCATTCCAACTCCGGCGGAGATTCCGAAATTAATTCCCGTTACATGTAGTGCAATAATTCCTCCGATCAATGCAAAAGGTACATTAGCCAATACCAGTAAGGAATCTTTCATATTACCGAAAAGCACGAACAAAAGAAAAAAGATTCCGAGTATGCTTACAGGAACTACCTGCGCCAGTCTCTTCGAGGCCCTCTGCTGGTTTTCAAACTGACCGGTCCACCCTACTGTGTAACCATCCGGAAGGTCTATTTTGGAAACCGCTTTCTGCGCATCGGCAATGGTGCTTCCCAAATCACGGTCGCGTATGGAAAATTTGATTCCGATATATCTTTTAATATCATCTCTGTAAATAAATGCGGCTCCGTTATCTTTTTCAATCGTGCTGATCTCCTTTAAAGGAATCTTTGTACCATCCTGTGTAGGAACCATTAACGCAGCAATATCATTTTCATCTTTTCTGTACTCCTGTGAATAGCGGAGGCGGATCGGAAACTTCCTTTCACCGTCAAACATTTCCGAAGCTGTTTTCCCTCCGAAAGCCATCTCAAGAACAGACTGTGCATCATCAGGCATTACTCCGTAAGCAGCCATTTTATCCCTGTCAAGCACAACACTTACTTCCGGTTGTCCTATATTTTTAATAATTCCGGCGTCTTTTACACCCTGAATATCTTTAATTTGTTTTAACACTTTTTCAGCCAGCATATCAAGTGTCTGAAGATTATCTCCATAAATTTTAATCCCGTTTTCTGCTTTGAAGCCGGCCACCGCTTCGGCAACATTATCGGATATAGGCTGGGAATAATTGAATGTAATACCCTGATAGTTTCTCATTTTTTTGTCAATTTCTTCAATGAGTTCATCATAGGTTATATTTCTTTTCCAGTTTTCTTTGGGCTTCAGGTTGACAGCAAACTGTACGAAACCGAAACCATTCGGATCTGTTCCGTCATTGCTTCTTCCCGTTTGGGCAAGGACATCCGTAACTTCCGGGAAACTCATAATATCTTTTTTGAGGAGATCTGCTGTTTTTAAGGATTCCTTTAAGGACGAGCTCATCGGCATTTCTGCAGTGATCCATAATGATCCTTCATTGAGTTGTGGTAAAAATTCCGTTCCTAAAAATTTAGCGGAAAATAAGGTGAGTCCTAAAAACGCCAGCGAAACCATTAAGCTCAATCTTTTATGCCTGAATGTAAAATTAAATCCTTTTAAAACGATTCTGTCCCAGAAATTAACAAACGGATTGTTTTTTTCCTTAACATTTTTATTTAACAAAATGTGAGAAAGTACCGGAACCAGCGTTAAAGTAAAAATCAGCGCACCCATTAAAGCAAAACCTAACGTAAATGCCAATGGTGAAAACATTTTTCCTTCCACTTTCTGGAATGAGAAGATCGGGATTAAAGAAGTAATGATAATCAGTTTTGAGAAGAAAATTGCTTTACCAAGACCAGTTCCGGTTTGCTTGATCCAGCCGGCTTTTGCAAGTTTATTGAATCTTTCTTCGCCGTATTGACGTGCTTTATGATCGAGCATAACGAAAAGCCCTTCCACCATGACGACGGCCCCGTCGATAATAATTCCGAAATCTACTGCTCCGAGTGATAAGAGATTGGCACTCATTCCCGCCATTTTCAAACATAGAAAAGCAAATAACAGGGATAACGGAATGATAATGGAAACAATTAATGTGGTTCTCCAGTCGGCCATAAAGATTAAAACAATTACCGTTACCAGGATAATCCCTTCAATAAGGTTGTGCATGACGGTATGGGTTGTGAAATCCATCAGGTTATCACGGTCGTAAAAAGTAACCATTTTGACATCTTTCGGAAGAACTTTTTCATTGAGCTCTTTAATTTTAGCTTTCACGCCTACCAGAACTTCACGAGGGTTTTCACCTTTTCTCATTACCACAATCCCTTCAACGGTATCTTCCTGATGATTCAGCCCGGCCTGTCCAACCCTCGGCATTGAACTTTCGTGAACTTCGGCAACATTTTTTACCAAAACCGGGTTTCCGCTGTCATTCTGTATGGTAATATTCCCGATATCCGCTATTGATTTTACCAAACCAATTCCTCGAACGACATAAGCCTGGCCGTTCTTTTCGATCACATCGCCTCCGACATTCAGGTTGCTTTTGGTAACGGCATCATAGACCTGCAGTGGTGTGAGATTGTATTTATCCAACGCTCTCGGATCAATACTTAATTCAAACACTTTATCCTGGCCTCCGAAAACGTTGATATCTGCCACTCCGGGAACGCCTCTCAAGGCCCGGTCGATTACCCAGTTCTGTAAAGTCAGCAATTCCCGGGAATCTTTGGTTTTGCTCTGTAAGGTATATCTGAAAATTTCTCCGGTAGGTCCGTACGGCGGCTGTACTTCGGGATCCACCTCATCCGGAAGGCTTACCGTCCTCAATTGGTTGTTCACCTGATTTCTGGCGAAAGTATCATCTACCCCATCATCAAAGAGAATTTTAACAATGGAAAGGCCAAACATGGTAGTACTCCGAACGCTGGTCTTCTTCTGAACAGGACTCATTGCCAATTCTATCGGCGTTGTTACAAAACGCTCAACTTCTTCAGCACTCCGGCCGTTCCACTGGGTAATGATAACGATTTGGGTGTTGGTGACATCAGGAAAAGCTTCAATAGGCATGTTTTTGAAACTGATGAACCCAGCCACGGCCAGAACAGCTACCCAGATAAAGGTAAATGCTTTATTTTTTAATGAGAAAGCAATTATATTTTTAATGAATTTGTTCATGATGGAATTTTTTATGACCTGAAAAAGTCGTTGAATTTATTTAAACGCAGAGGAGCATAAAGTTTTTTGACAAGCTATACGTTTTTAAGTTCGCGAAGGCGTTTTGACATTGGTCTAATATGCGATTTCACTTAACAAAGAATTTTTATTTTTGAACCATTAAGGATATTTAAGGAGTTAAGAATTATTAAGCGATTCGCAACCTAAGTGATAATTTTTAGTGCTAAAAATATCTGAGATATTTTCTTAATTCAACTTAACTTCTAATTATCCATTATCAAAACCTTAATGGTTTACATAAATTAACTATTCAGTGAGCGGTAAATCAGCAGCTGATTATTGGTGACCACCTGCTCTCCTTCTGATAGTCCTTCGGAAACATACGTAACATTACCGACCTGTTTCATCACTTTTATTTCACGAATTTTTACATCCGTTCTCGATTTATAGACAATCACAAAACTCCTGTTGTCATCAAAAATTACTGCTTTGGAAGGTACGGTAAGTGCCGTAGTATTTTCCGAGCTGGTTACTTTAATCGTTGCTTTACTTTCCGGAATCAGCAATCCGCTTTGGTTATCAAGCACTACCCTGGCCTGCATGGCATTGGTTTCCGGATCGATGATTTTAAAAATCTTATCAATTTTTCCGTCAAAAACCTTATCCGGATACGATAAGGTGGAAACCTGGGCTTTCATTCCGAGACTGATTTTATCAATATCAGATTCATTCACATTCATGATAGCCCATACATTGCTTGTATTGGCCACATCAAAAATATTATCGCTTCTGTCACTTCTCAGCTGCATATCCTTATTGATGTTTTTCTGAACAATATATCCACTGATGGGTGCTACAACACTATAAATATTTCCTTTTTTAACATTATAAACCGTACTTACGGCATTTGCACGCTGCATCTGGTCCTGGGCTTTCTGAAGCTGGCTTTTGGCTTCCAGAACATCTCTTTCGGTATTCAGCTTGCCTTCATACATTTCTTTTGCTACCCGAAGGTTATTTTGTGCTACTATAAGATCTGTTCTTGCATCGCTCACATCTTTCTGAACTTCAGCCATCTCAGTACTTCTGATGGTTGCCAGCACCTGGCCTTTTCTTACATAATCTCCCAGTTCAACATTTACACTTAAAACATTTCCCCCTACCAATGGATATACATCGATATAGGTATTTTTATCAGCTGAAATCTTACCATAAAAGTTGTAATCGTCTTCTATATATTTTTTTTCAACCTTCGCTAGAGAAATAGATTGAAGCATGGTATTGCTAAGTTCAAAGCCTTTTTTTGCCTGTGGCGGTGCCGTTTCTTCTTTCTTTGAGCAGGACAATACCGACAATGCTATCATTCCGGGAATAATATATTTTTTCATGTTAATAGAAGATTTTTGTTTGTACGAGTTGATTTAATTGTTCTGCAGACTGTATGATTCCGTTTTTCATGTCATAAATCTGAAGAGCCGTTTCTCTGTAGCTGTCCATAAAGTCTACGAATTCGATAAGACTTACATTACCTTTCCGGAAGTTGGTGAGCATACCGTTGTAGACCAGCTCCATATTATCAAGATCATCGGGTTTTATCTGTGAAAGCTGATCGTATTGCGTTTTCCACATTTTGTATGCGGCCTGAACCTTTGTTTCTAAGTTTAGTTTTTGAAAATCTGCATTTCTCTGATTTTGCTGTATGGCGTAATTTGCTTTGTCAACATTTCCTTTATTGGATTTCCATAAAGGCAAAGGAATACCAACCACCAGATTTACTTCGTTTTTAAAAGTTCCTCCGTTCTGGTCCCAGCCTGCTCCCAGGTTTAGGTCAGGAACATTTAAAGATTTTTGCCACTGAGCATACAGCTTACTGTTATCAATTAATTTCAGGTTGTATTGATAATCGGCATTATTTTCAATTGCCTTTTTCTGCAATTCCCTTTCATCACCGAAAGGCTGCGCTGCAAGAATATCTTTGGCTTCCGAATCCGAAAGTTTAGGCTCAATGTCATCGTTAATTCCTGTCAGAACTTTAAGATCCTGCTCAAATTCAAGAATATTTTTACTGATGGCAATTTTATCGTTATTTAACTGGATAACAACACTTTGAAGCCTTACCTCATCCTTAAGCGATACGTTTCCTTTTGCAGACTGAGTCTTATACGCCGCCAGCAGATCGCTCATGTATCCCAGTTGTCTGTTGGTATTTCCCAGCTTAAGTCTTTCGTAATAAAGGTTATAGTAGGTGTTATGAAGCTGTGTCCTAAGATCTGCAAGAAGCTGCGAAAACTGAAGCCGGGCAAGTTCTTTGTTTGATTTTGCAAAAGCAATTTCGTTCTTCTTTTTTCCGCCCATGTATATCAGCTGAGTAATTTCCGCACCTTTAGCCCGGCCAATATCAAAAACCTTCCGGTCTTCGGGATTGTACGCATTGATTTGCCCGCTCAATTGCGGAAGTTCCCAGATTTTAGCCTGCAAAATATCTGCATCAGCCATGTTGATGTTGTACTGTTCGGCGAGCAGTTGTAGATTGTTCTTCTGAAAAGCTTCTTCGCAATCCGAAAGCGACATTTCCTGTTGTGCCGCCACCAGCGAGGAAGCAACAATCAACAGCCCTGCAATTCTGTTCATTTTTTTATTTTTATGATACAAAGTTGCTTTTATGGTATTAAAATGCTCTTAAAGAACGCTTAAAAAAAAATTAAAATGGGTTTTAGCCTAATATAATGCATTATAAATCAGTCTAAAGAGGTTAACCGCAAAAGTTATAAAGCATTTTTAAGCAAATAAGTCACATTAGGTTTAAGGATAACGTTTTGCGCATATTTTAGAACACATCGTTTTAAAATCTTTGATTTTTCTCTGTATCAGACATTTTTAAGATTATGAAAAAATTCTTATGTGAATATCCGTGGAATCCGTGGAAATTTAGCGAAGATTCTTCGGCTGCTTGGCGCTCAGGTGACAATGCGGGAAATTTTTAGAGATTAAAATGCTTACCTATTATTTATAAAAAATAACACTGAATTTATTCAACAGATTTCCGGGTGCGGTATATGTGATTTCAGCGCCGTGATATTCTAAAATTCTTTTTACGATCCGAAGTCCTAAGCCCGAGCCGGAAATATTTTGAGAATTGTTTCCTCTCATAAAAGCTTCAAAGAGTTTCGGCTGTTCAGCTTTGGGAATTGTATCTCCGTGGGAAATGACATCTACATTAAGCCGGCTTTCGGTTTCCGTGATCAGAACGTCAACTTCCATATCATCAGAATAGATGGCTGCGTTTTTGAATAAATTAATAAAAACAATATCCAATAGCGACTGTACTCCTTTAATGGTGAGCAGTGCGTTTTCGGAAGTATTTTCGGAGATGAGAAAATCCATTTTCAGTTTCGGGTAGCTTTTTTCCACCGCTTCAAAAGATTCAAAAATAACTTCATCAATTCTCACTTCTTCGTAAATGCTCTGGATATTCTCTTTATCGAATTTCGTTAACAAGAGGAGCGAATTGGTAAGATCAGACAACTGATAGACATCGCTGCGGATCTGTTGAAGCGAAGTCAGGGTTTCCGGAGAATGCTGTTCGAGTTTAATTAAGTTTTCAAGCTGAAAAGCCATCCTGGTAATGGGTGTACGGATCTCATGAGAAGCACTGGCCGTAAAATCTTTCTGTGACTGGAAAACATCATCCAGCCTCTTGATCATGGTATTGAAAGATTTCGCAAGAACATCAATCTCATCGTTGGAATCTCGTACCGGGATTTCCGTGGTCAGTTTGTGCGCAGTTACTTCAGAAATTTCTTTATTGAGATCTTCCAAAGGCTTTAGAAACTGGCCCATAAAGTAATAGCTGAAAAATCCAATCAGCAGAGTGCTCATCACATAAGCTGTAATCAAAAGATATTTCAGGTATTCCAGTTTGGAATTTCCGTTGGTGTCATAGGCACTGGTGAGAATGTAATAGCTTTCCCCATTAATATTTTTCAGGGCTGCATAGATCTCGGGAACCGTCTTTTCCGAATAAATCACCTTTTTTTCATCGAGCTCCTTCAACAATGTATTATCCCAGGTTACATTCCGGTCTTTAATGGTACTGTAGATTAGTTCTTTGTTTCCGTTGAAAATTAAAATGGTTTCGTTTAAAAGAATATTATCTGAGTTTTCATTAAAAAAAACAGGCGCTTCCTCTTCGAAGTCTCTGGACTTTGCTATAAAATGAGAAGTGAATTCCAGTCTCTGCCTGAATCTTTCTTTAAATTCGTCTTTTCTGAAATCATTAAAAGACATATAAATTACCGCCATCACAATACCGAAAAGCAATGAAAAGGCAATACTGAGATTGAGGGCAATTTTTCTTTTTAAAGACATTTTACAGAGGGCTTAAATAATATCCGAATCCGGAACGTGTATGAATAAGCTTAACTTTGAAATCTTTATCTATTTTTTTTCTCAAAAAATTAATGTACACTTCCACTGTGTTGGTGTTGGTATTGAAATTATGTTCCCAGACATGCTCCGTGATCTGCTGTTTTGATACCGTTCTGCCCTGCGCTTCGGCGAGATAAACCAGCAGCTGAAATTCTTTCAGGGTAAGGGCGATTTCATTTCCGGCCCTAAAAACTTTCTGCTCGGTTTTATTGATAATAAGATCGTCCACCCGTATAATATCCTGATCGCTGTTTTCGGAAGGCGCTTTTCTTCTCAGGAGAGAATTCATACGCAGCAGCAGTTCTTCAAACTGAAAAGGTTTTACCAGGTAATCATCCGCCAATCTCGTAAAGGCGTCTTTTTTATCTGAGAGATCTCCGTATGCAGAAATGATGATAATCGGTGTATTTTTATCGAAAGACCGGATGGTCTGGCAGACATCCAGCCCGTTAATTTTTGGAACATTAATATCCAAAAGGTACAAATCATACGAACTGTTTTTGATCTGTCGGAGGAAGGTTTCGCCATCGTAAATTTTGTCACAGGTAAAATTATTCGATTCCAAAAACTTACATAGTTCTGCCGAAAGAATTAAATCGTCTTCCAATAAAAGAATATTCATCGAAAATTATTTTATACGAATGTAAAGAAAATTTTTATGACCGTAAAGGAATTCAAATTGGCGGGAAGTATTTTTAATTGAATTTTAAGATTATGAGTCAGAAAATTTAACGGGTATTTTACAGACATACTAATTAAATTAATAAATATCCGTAATCTTGTCATCCTCGAAGGATTTAATTTGGAATTGGGATTATTGCACAGATATATTATTGCAGTAGTTCTCAATAGCATCGGGCTTTAGCCCGATATTACCAAAGAAACAAATTAAGGCTTTAGCCTAAATTTATAGTATTGTTTAAAGTTTTGCTTCAATTATTATCTAAAATAGGCTAAGTATATTAATGTATAAACTTTCTTACCGGGCTTAAATAATATTGGAAGCTCTATGCTGAAGATGATAATGTAGAAATAATCTACAATCAGCCATAAAAAAATCCCGAAAAAATCGGGATTGAAATGAGAGCCAACTACGGGACTTGAACCCGTGACCTCTTCCTTACCAAGGAAGCACTCTACCGCTGAGCTAAGTCGGCTTGAATCAAAAAAATCACACTAAAAGCGTGATTTTGCTGGAGCGGAAGACGGGGGTCGAACCCGCGACATTCAGCTTGGAAGGCTGACGCTCTACCAACTGAGCTACTTCCGCAATTTTGTTTCCAAAATTATTGGTAACGCTGTGCAAACTTAAGGAAAATCCTGTATTCATGCAACTTTTTTTTCTAATATAAAATGTGGGGAGAGCAGGATTCGAACCTACGAAGCCGAAGCAACTGAGTTACAGTCAGTCCCATTTAGCCACTCTGGAATCTCCCCAGATATTTTATATTAAATGAGCCTCCAGAGGGATTCGAACCCACGACCCCGAGATTACAAATCACGTGCTCTGGCCAACTGAGCTATGGAGGCAT
>CAJYWN010000003.1 GCA_913778275.1 uncultured Chryseobacterium sp. | reverse complement strand
GTCGTGGTAACCTGGCTTAAAAAATCCTGCGTCGAGGATCTGATGTCTTTCTGCCAGACTACTTCCTGGCCGGAAACAATGAAAAAAGAGCATAGAAAGATTGCTCCTGAGTAGATTGTATTCATACGTAGTGTTTATATTTTTTATTGTTTTGAACTAAAAGATTATCCAAGAATTAACGAATTTGCTCTTAAAAGTTGCAGCATATTGTAAATAGAACGGTAAGGATATATTTTTATCATGGCTTGTTTTTTATTAATTGTAGATTTCAGGAGGATATTCCATTGGATGCAAAACTAAACTTCATCCACGACAAATGATGTCGTATTATTTAAAATACCTTTTTTTGTTTTCAGGTTGGAAATGTACCCCAAAATCGGGGCGAAATTAGAAAAAATATATCACGGGACAAAGAAAGTGAAATGAATTTACTGTGATGAAAAAAAATGCTGACAAAATATTTTAAATAATATTTATAACATTAAGCAAAACCCTGATTATCAAACTACATAAAAGTATTTTTAAAGAAAAATATATAGCCATAAAAAGCATTGAATTAAAACAAATAAAATGCTAATTTTTTATCTTTTTAAGAATTGAAAATAAAGAAATGACTAGCTTGAAAAAACATTCTCTAGATGATGATCTTTCAGGTATTTCTCAAAAATCTGCTGTCCGCTTCGGATGGAATTAATTGCCCAAAGGATCTTCATTTTTAAGAGTTTTTCTTCACTCAGTTTATAATTGAGATTTGATGTAATCAACTTTTGCTTTAATTCGTACATACAGATTGAGGCCGCTACCGAAACATTGAAGCTTCTCGTAAATCCATACATCGGGATGGCCAGTGTCTCATCGGCAAAATCAAGAATTTCCTGCGAGACCCCTTCCATTTCGGTTCCGAAAACCAAGGCTACAGGTTCGGTGATCTGATAATCAGGAAGCATAACAGCGTTGTTTTCCAGAGAAACGGCTAGTATTTTATATCCTCTATTCCTGATTTTCTGAAAAGACTCGATATTTCTGGGAAGCTTTTCAACTTCAACCCACGTATCCGCACCTTTTGTGACCCGGAGATTCGGCTCAAAACTATATTCTTCCTGCAGTGCTACGACTTTATGAAAACCGCAGGCTTCCACCGAACGTACAATGGCTGCTGCATTCCGGAACTGGTAAATATCTTCTACCACAGGCAAAACGAAATCTGAACTTTCTTTTGAGAAATGTTCAATCTTGGAAATTCTTTCTTCCGTCAGAAACTGCTTTAAATATTCAAAAGTTTGCGCTAAATCTTCCATTCATTTTCAAATCTTTGCAAATTAACGTAATTTTGAGGAATCCTCCTGAATGGAGTATGGAAATCTAATAAAAATCATCTATGAAACGAAAAGTCCTTTTGATCTATACCGGCGGAACCATCGGTATGGAGAAAGATTATGAAACCGGCAGCCTCCGCGCATTTGATTTTGGAAATATTTTTGAAAAAATGCCCGAAATGAAGCTAATGGAATGTGAAGTTTTCGTTCATCCTTTTTCAAAACCGCTTGACTCGTCCGATATGGGCCCCGAAGAGTGGAAGATTATCGCTCATTATATTCATAAGAATTATAATAATTATGACGGCTTTCTGATTCTTCACGGAACAGACACCATGTCTTATACAGCTTCAGCGCTGAGTTTTATGCTGAAAGGCCTTAAAAAGCCTGTGATTCTTACCGGTTCCCAGCTTCCCATTGGTGATCTGCGGACAGATGCCAAGGAAAATCTTTTAACCAGCCTTTATTACGCAAGCTTATATGAAAACGACGAAGCGGTAATCCAGGAAGTGGCCATTTATTTTGAATATAAATTGCTGCGGGGAAACCGTACCCTAAAATATTCTGCAGAATACTTTGATGCATACGCCAGTCCGAACTACCCTATTCTAGGACAATCCGGAGTGCATCTCAATATCATTAAAGAAAATCTTCACCGTTGCGAACCGGGAATTGAGTTTCATGTGGATGATCATATTTCAGAGGATATTATTTTTTGGAGAATTTTCCCTGGGATGAATCTTAATCATTTTAAAGAAATTCCTAAAATGAAGGTGCTGATCCTTCAGGTTTTTGGTTCGGGAACGATTTTCAGCAGCGATAAAACGGTGGAAACTTTGCAGCAAATCAGGAACAACGGAACAGAGATCGTAGTGGTAAGCCAGTGTATTTCAGGAGGAATATCATTCGGCAAATATGAAAACAGCAATATTTTCTCCAGAATCGGGGCCATCAGCGGAAGAGATATGACGGCAGAAAGCGCCATTACCAAAGCCATGCATCTTACCGATAATCCGAATTATGAAGGAAGCTTCGGGGAGAACTTTACAAAAAACTTTTGTGGAGAAATTTCACAGTAATTGCAATAATAATTTGGATATTCAATAAATTCCCTTATTTTTGCAGTCTCAAATAGAGAGGTGTCCGAGTGGTTGAAGGAGCTACCCTGGAAAGGTAGTATACGGGTAACTGTATCGAGGGTTCGAATCCCTTCCTCTCTGCAAAAGCGTTGATTTTTATCAGCGCTTTTTTATTTTCACTATTTCCTTCTTTAATAAATAATTTCAGTCAGATTATCTCAGTTCCGGGACAATGTATTTTAAAGATAATTTATATTGTATTTATTTAATAATTATTAAATTTAGAAACAGATTATCATTAATAATGATCATTTCTTTATTAAAAAATACACCTATGAAAAAAATTATTATTTTATTAAGCTTAAAAGCTTTTATGGCCTATTCTCAGGTAGGAATAGGAACAACCAGTCCCGATCCCTCTTCAGTATTGGATATCCAGGCAACAAGCAAAGGATTATTGATTCCCCGAATCAATCTGATCACTAATCCGGTACTTAACCCTCAAAAATCACTTTTGGTCTGGAATACAGACAGCTCGGTTTATTCGGAAGGTTTTTATTATTTTAACGGAAGTATATGGAAAAGACTGGAGAATAATAATATATGGAATACTACCGGCAATACAGGAACATCTGATATAACAGACTTTTTAGGGAACACAGACAATAAGAGCCTTTCTATACGAACCAATAACATTACAAGAATGAGAATTGGGAGTGAAGTTGCGGGAAGCTCGTTTACCAATGTCAATATAGGCCTGAATCCTTCTTCGGCATATTCAGGTTCTATTATTTCTGTAAATAATACACTTGATGTACAAAACGGCTCTTCAGCTGCAAATGTTTTCGGAATTGAAAACCTGCTTTACCTGAGAAGCGGTTCAGCCATTTCAAATACTTTCAGGGCCGTACGAAACAGACTTTGGAATGTTCAGACAGCAAATTATCCTAATGTTGTGGGAACCTTAAATGAATACCGCGGAGAAGTTACCAATATAAGCAGCTTTAAAGGCTTTACGAATACTTACGATTTCAGGGCAGGATCCAACACGGCTGAAATGATGGGATTTTCCAACGAATTTACCGGACAGATTAATGGTACTATCACAAACTATTATGGTTTTTATTCCGGTATTCACAGCAGTCTTTCGGGATATACAAATTTTTACGGATTTTACCAGCCTAATATTGGGACATCCTCCAACAGATATGCTTTTTTTTATGATGGAGATGATACGAACACAAAAGATGTTGTTGTTACCGGTACCGGAAGAGTTGGTATAGGCACCAATCTACCACACTCCAGCCTTCAGGCGGAAGGATCTCTGTCTATGAAATATGATACTACAGGCACTGCAACCGGTGTTTATAATGTAACTGATAATAACTATACGGTGCGTATCTTCAATCAGGTTTCATCAATCAATCTGCCGAATCCGAACACCTGTAAAGGAAGAATCTATATTTTAATCGGAAGTAATGGAATCACTTCAAAATCCATAACGGTAAGCGGAGGAGCTGTAATCTATGATGATGTTTTAAATGTTATAATCAGTACCATATCTTCGGGACAGCGTTATCAGATTCAAAGCGACGGTAAAGACTGGATTGTTATTGGTAATTAAAAAAATTCCATATAAAAACCGCCCGATCACAAAAATCAGGCGGTCGCGTTTGAAAAATCTCAACCCATTTCAAACTATAATTTAGCTATATGAATGTTTGGTATTAGTTTTAATTGCAAATGGTGAGGAAATGATGACTCATCTGTATCCTGAATTTGGCATCGGATTTCAGCTTGGTGTAAATGGTATTTTCAAAAGCATACACTTCTTTTAATTTATGGTCGATGAATTCTGCAATCTGAATCACAGAAAACATAAAATCTCGGTAAACACTGATGTTGACAGTCTGCCCGTAAACAGGAAGATAGGCTTTTAAAAATGGTAATGTAGACTGGTGTTGGCCATAGCTGACACAATATCCCGCCCCACTTCTTGAAGTGATAATATCATAATCATTGATATGGCTCAGAATATCCTGATCAGCTTTATTGATTTGGATATGTCTGTTGATTTTATCTAAAATATGCTGTGCATATTCCATCATGCTGATTGTTTTCCACTCGAAAACAGGATTCATGCTTTTGGTACTTTTTGGCAATTTTCCATTTTCGCAGTTGGTGCAGAAAGAAAGTCCTATTTTATCATGATGCGGAAAAGAGCATTCCTTAATCTGAATAGAGGCATCGGCCTGCAGCCTGTCGTTGGCAAAATTGTAATACAAATAGGGACTGTACAATTCTGCAAGTGCTTTCAGATAATCGGTTTCGGATGTATTATGAGATTCTTCAAACCATTTTTCAAGATTGTCGTAATAGCGGTTTTCAAATTCGTTAAAGCTTAAATATAATGGCAGTTCCATAGTTTTGTACTTTTGATATGCCAAAGCTACTGGCGTAAAGCGACAAAACTTGACGTATTATTTTTTTGTTTTAATTTTTTTGGACTGATTTAATTTTTAACGCTAAGAGCGCCCGTTTTTTATTAGAAAGCTGCGCATATTTATCCACAAAGACATTTCATTCAGAAAGATACAGTTCATGAGTAATTTGTACGTTCTATGTGATTCTGAAAGCATCAAGTTTATATTGAGATCCTTCGACTGCTTCGCGCTCAGGATGACAATCGCTAATACTTATTGTTTATTACTCATTGCTTATTATTTATCATAATTTCTCATGATGTATTCAAAATAATGGATCATTTTCATATAGTTTTCTACGCTGAGATATTCGTTGGTGCTGTGGATGGACTGCTTTTCGGAGTTGTTTATTTTTATCGGCATAAAGCGGTAGATGTTTTTGCTTACAATCTGGTATTTGTAAGCATCCGTAGCGCCCACCGTGAGATAAGGGGTCGCTATTGCCGTTGGATGAATTTCTTTAATAGCCGCTTCTATCAGTTTAAAAGCTTTTGTGTTGGTTGAAGACACTGCGGAAGCCTCTTTTACACTGTCGATTTCTTCGATTTCCACATCAAATCCTTTGGTAGCATCTGCAATATGCTTTTTCACATCATTTACGGTATTGCCTGGAAGAAGCCTGAAATTCACCACAAATTCCACTTCGGGTGAAAGGACATTGGGAGCGTCGCTTCCCTTCATCATGGTTAAAGCTGTTGTTGTACGAACCAAGGCGTTGGTAGAATTATTTTTTGTGAGCTGTGAAAGCAGTACAGGTTTTAAGAGCCACTGATTAGCGATAGCCATTCTGTTCACAAAAGGCATTGATCCGCCAACATTGGTAAAAAACTGATTGATAAGCGGTGTCATAACAGGTTTCATCTGATCGTTCTCCAGGCGTTGCATGATGACTGCTGCTTTTCCGATAGCACTTTCTGCAGGAGGCATAGAGGAATGACCTCCCAGCCCTTTTACTTTTATTTTAACGGAGAGAAAACCCTTCTCGGCACATCCGATCACTGCGACATCCGAATCGATTCCCGAAACGCTTCCTTTTTCCAGAATCAAACCGCCTTCATCGTAGACAGCATCAAACTGTATATTTTTACCCTTAAAATATTCAGCAATCTTTACGGCGCCCTGCTGTCCGCCCACTTCCTCATCAAATCCGAAGGCAAGATAGATATCACGTTGTGGAATATGTTTTGCTTTTATGATATTATTCATGGATTCCAGCAGGGAAAACAGCATTCCTTTCATATCGATGGAACCCCTTCCGTACACCCTGCCATTCGCGACTGCTCCGGAAAACGGCCCGAAATCCCATACTTCCGAAACTTCTGATACGGCGGGCAAAGGTTTATCATCCGGCCTGAAAATACTTTCACTTTTATCTTTCACCTCAGCATCTCCCGGAGGCACAACATCGGTGTGCGACAGGAATAAGATGGGATCAAGGGAAGGGTTGCTGCCCTTTAGACGAAATACCAAACCGTAGGTATTAACTTCGACAAATTCTGCATTCTGATAAATCAGTGGATAAGAATTTTTAAGATATTCTTTAATGGTATCGAATGGGGAATAATTGAATTTTCCCAATTCGCCGGAGGAAACTGTCGGGATTTTCAAGCCGCCCGACAGCCTTTGAATGGCAGAATCATCTTTTACCATTTTCCAGCCTTCAGCAGTTTTGGTATTTACTTTTTTAAAGGGATAGGTATATGTTTTAATTACAACAATAATAATTAGCAGAATGAGAATGCTTATGAGGATGAATAGGAGCTTTTTCATGGTGGATTTGGTGGTTTTAATTTTTGTGAAGTTCTAAGGGATGTACAAATATAAATCATTTTTGGATTGTTCTGGTTTGTGGTATCTCGTTTTAGTGGAAATGAAAAACCACTGCAAAAATGCAGTGGCTTTTGTTAGTACTTAAAAAAATAAAAATATCATATAGATAATTAAACAGACTATTATAGGTAAAGTAATATCCTTGGATTGATATGAAAAATTTTTTCCAAAGAAAACTTCCCATAAATAACCTATAAAAAATAAATTAATTATTGTTTTAAACACAATCTTAAATGTTGTTGCCGAATACCTAAAATTGAGATAGTCATTATCGAAAATCGAGTAAATAAAACTCTGTAAATAATTACTATATAAAATATTAAACAAAAAAATGAAAAGAAATGATAAAACAAGATATAAAAAAATAAAAATTATATTTCTGGTATTATTTTTTTTCAGAACTTTCAAATTATATAACAATAATGCTCCTCCCAATAAAGGGCTAAATATAATCGACAAAAAAATTACATTATTTTTGGAAAATATGGAAGTTTGATTATTTACAGTTTCAATATATGAACTCCTGTTTTCTTGTTCTTGCTTTCGAACATAACTTGGCTGTTCTGCTATCCTTTTTTTCTGGAGTAAATTTTGTATTCTTAAAACTTCATCAGGAGAAAAATAAATTCCTCTTTCTTGTTGTAAAATTTCAAATGCATATTCAACAGATTGAGATACGTATCGATTATCCTCTTTTAAATATTCTCTAAGCTTATCTGTTGGCATTTTGCGTAAGACATTTTTTGAAACTTCCATATTAGAATCCTCTTCTGGCATTAAAAATTACTTGTCTTTGAATATATCCATCCATTCTTTGCATAAAATTATCAAAATATTTTATTCCTTTCCAGTACGTATTTTCAATATAAAAACCAATGCCCGCTCCAACGACAGATCCTACAACTCCACCAACACTAGCTCCATATTCAGCTCCAACAGCAGCTCCAGCAATAGAGCCAAAATGAGCGGATGTTAAACCTGATACTGATTTTGTAACAAATCTAAACGTAAATTCATTTTTACTGATTCCGTTATACGTCTGTAGCTTATGATCGTACCAAATTTCTCCACCCATAGATATGTAATCTACAACACTTACTTTTAGATTTTTTCCCAAAGGTGTTTTTTCTACCCAATTGTCCAAAACTTTATCTAATCCTGTTTTTTGAAGAGCCTCTGTCGTAAGTTGAGTTCCAGACTTAATTTGTTCAAGTTGTTTTCGTTGTGCAGGTGTTAATTTTTTTATTATTTCATCATCATCTCCAAATCCTGTCATCTTATGCATAACATGGTTAAATCCAGCAACAACACCTCCTATTAAAGCACCCTGCCAGAAATTACCTCCGGTAAGTTCAGATCCTACACCTCCTATAACAGCTCCGGAAGCAATAGTTCCTACCGCACTGCTTGCAAACTTTCCTGCGGCAGCTGTAAATGCAGCAGCACCTATACTTCCCAAAAACCCTGAAGCAAAAGCACTACCAAAACCTTGGCCCTGTACTAAAGACAATATTCCCTGTGCTAAAGCATGCGCTGTTCCCTGTACAAAAATAGTTCCCAGTTTTCCGAGCTCTTGTGCAATCTGGGTAGCTGCGCCTGCCGAATTGACAAATATACTTCCTATTCCATACGTTACCGCAGCAGATGCTGCACCAAATAGTGTAGATTTCAAGAAACCTCCCAAATCCCAATTCTGACCTGTAATGGAAACCATAATAGTATAACTGAATGATGCTACCATAGCTCCGATAATTACAGCTGACAATAGTGCAGATTCAACAATAAACTCTCCGCTAGGATCATTAAACATCAGCGGATTATTCAATACATACCCGTATTTATTGTAATTCTGGGTATTGTAAGGATCCTGAATATTTTCATCTGCATTTAAGAATCTTCTTAATAACGGATCGTATAACCTTCCGTTCATGTGGATGATTCCTACTTCCGCAAAATGCTCATGGCTTGTATAGCCCCTGTCTACTAATAACGAAGAATTGGCAATAATATTCTTATCCGTTATAACAGCACCGTTTCCAATTTGAAGATGGGTGAAATTTCCCCAGGCATCAAAATGTCTCTGTTCCAGCTTATTTCCGGCCTCATCACTAATCGCTAAAATACTGCCAATATAATCTTTGTGCAAGAATTTATATGAACCGCCAGCCTCATCAAAGTTTTTTAGATATACAATATTACTGTCATAAGGATTTCCGCCTATATATAAAATATGCTTTTCTTTTCCGGTAATATTGTCTTTCAATACTTCAAAACTTCCATCTTCACTGTAAAATTTAGTGAACTTACCATCTCCATCTATGCTGAAGTTTCCTCCATAGGTTACACGCTGTCTCATACTAGACAATCCGTATTGGAAAGCCACATCTCCTTTCATTCCATCAATGAATACAGGATCATTGTTTTCATTGTAAGCAATGCTTTGAATGAGATCATTGTTATAATTCTGCTCCCCGGCCGCGTTTAAGGTCATACCTGTCGGCTGATAGATTTTTGCAGGATTTTCATATTTAATGGTTCCTACCTGATCATTTTGGGTGATTCTCCCCTTAGCATCATAGATGTTTCTATTCATCGGCTTAGTACCGGTAACAGGATCTGTCCAGCTGACCAACCTGTTATTATCATCATAATCAAAGAATTCTTCAATTCCGAAATTACCTTCTGTTTTTCTAGATTTCAGCTCATTTTTAATGGCGTCAAATACATAATTGATCTTTAGAATACTTTGAGCTCCCTGCAGCTGATACCAATACTGATGATCTACGCCTGTTAAGAAGCCATTATCGTCGTAGCTGTTGAAAACTCTGGATCTTCCGAGATTAGCTTTTGAGATTTGTCCTCTGGCATTTGTTTCCAGAAGCGTCCATAATACTTTTCCCGAAGTCTTATCTTTGATCTGATACAGTTCTCCGTTCCAGCTATTGTATATATTTTCAATCTGTACTTTAGTAACCGTACCGGAAGAATATAATTGCTTTTCGTACGAGATCACCCTTCCTTTATCGTCATAGGTAGTACCTTTCTGAATAAAGTATTTACCGTTGCTGCTTTCCGAAGATGATAATATTCTTCCCTGCGGATCATATAATATATTTGAGCTGTACCCTTTACCCTTAGACGTACCTGCTTTTGAAATGACCCTTCCTTTTTCATCATAAGTAAAGGTGATCATTTTGTTGGTGGCCTGCCCGCCATCTGTAGTCGAAAGCTCTTTTTGAGAGATTAATTGTCCCAGATTGTTATAGGTATACTCTTTTGTTCCTTTCGGACTAATAATTTTCTTAGGCTGACCAAATCCATCATATTCATATTTATAAGTTCCGTTGGAAGGATCACTGAATTCTGATCTTCTTCCCCAGATGTCGTATTTGTTGGTTACAATATTTTCTGCATATTGGGCCTTGATCTGTTCTCCGGCTGCGTTGTATGCAAATGTAATCGTACCACCTTTATCTGTTGAAGAAACTACATTGCCTAAGGCATCTGTTGTTTTCGTGGTAGTTCGGGCATTCCCATTAATTTCCTTCAATGTGGTTATTAATCCGGAAACACTGGTTTCCATCTGTTTCCCGTTGAAGGCTATTGTTGTTACTTTGGCAGGAAAAACAGAATCGTCATAGACAATGAGATTCGATTGGTTGGAACTTTGCCCTTCAAAATAAGGCTCACTTTCTTTGATTTTTCTACCTAAAACATCATATAGAATATCTTTAGAAACAAATTGATCTTGTCCGAATGCCTTAGTTGAAACTTTATACTCGTGTCCTAAGGGATTGGTATATTTTTTTATAATATTACCATCCGCGTTATTCTGAGTAATTTTAATATTGGAGTTGCTATCCTTATCATACTGGTAAGTTGTTGTGCCCTCTAAGTTGCTTTTTGAAGCAAGGAGTTTCCCCCAACCATCATAGGTATTTAAAATGGTATTTCCTGACGGATCGGTTTGCTTTTTAATCTGGCCCCAGTCATTGTATTCAATATCTGTTTCTAATCCCAGATTATCCGTTTTCTTTACGACAAATCTTCCTTTAGGATCATATAACGCTCCAGTGGTCCGAGTTTGAGAATCTACACTATTACTGATTATCTTTTGGGTAATGTTTCCAAAATCGCCATAATTATATGTTTCTAATAAGTAACCGCTATTATCTCTGTTCCAGCTTTTAACTGTTTTTAGAAGATTATCTTCATACGTATATTCTTCTTTTGCAGATTTTATATCCCCATAAGCCTGTATAACATCTGTCTTAGTTTTTGAGCGGCCTATGTAATAATTCGCTCCAATTCCCGAAGGGTTATGAATATACTCAAAATTGGATGTCGTTATTGCGTATCCGTTATTAATATTTGAAATACTCTGTGACGGCAGATAATAATCTCCGTATGTAATATTTCCGGTGGTATAAGTACCTGTTAAAAAGTCTTTCTTTTTTGTACTTACTGGAAAAAGGGCCTTAACTACTTTGGGCTTGTCTGCATCTGTAACAGTCGTTACAACCTGTCCGTTTACAAGTTCTTCAGTCTTGTATACAGTAGATTTGAAACTTAATAACTGCGTATTATTTTCAGAAATATCTGCAGGGAAAATCTTAGTTTCATCATTGGTTCTAATTGACCATTCTTTAACCGGCATTCCATCGTTTAACGGATCAGTTTCACCTCCGGACCAAATTTTAGTATTTTCAAACCCGTCAGCATACCAAGATGAATGGGCTATTTGACGGAAGCCTATCATACCTTTGCCTATAAATTGGTTTATTAAACCTCTATATCTGAAGTCCTGAATCAATATTCCATTGATGCTTGTCTGTTTAAGTCTTGATACAGCTACAGATAAAGGAATTTGTTCCAACTCAAAATAAGGAAACAATTCTTTTTTAATTGGCTTGTAGAAGGAAGGATTGGATTTCGAATCAAGATCTTGGTAAGTAATATCTGTTGTGATGCTGCCTTGTTTTACAGACTTTGCTCTTGCCAGAAGAGGAGTATATGTATATCCGTATTGTGTAACGTAGTTATAGGCACAGCCTATCACGCCATTACAGTCATCCGGCCTTCCTATAGATATAATCTGCTGATTGGTTCTGTTTAAGCTTAATGTTCCGAAAGGAATAACTTTTTCGGTGTATTCCCTTCTCCAATCTCTTACTCTGTAAAAATTCAGATCACCTGTTGTCTGTATCGGTGAATTCTGTAAAAACGCACTATCTCCCCCTGCTGTTGAATAAAATCCTTTAGCATAACCGGCAGTAGTTTCTGTTGTTGTTTTATTAACCGAATAAACGAAGGTCCGTAAGACGGTTTTTTCCTGATCATGGTGTGCGTTCCATTCATGATTAGTAATAAAGACATAGCTGACAATAATATCTGATTTACCATCTGCGTCCAGATCCGCAACATTGTACTGAAAATATCTGCTGTCAGAAAATGAGCAGCCTCCTCCCGCTTCGAGTACATGGTGGCTACTCTCCATCAATACTTCACTGCCAGAGCTATAGTAGATAAAGTTATTTATTGTAGACTTGTTAAACTTTTTGCCATCGGAAATGTATAAATTCCAGTTATATGATTTATTTGCCTGAGGCACTAAAACATCAATTTTACTATCTCCGTTAAAATCTCCGTATAATGCAGCTGAAGAAATTCCCTCAAATTTTTGTCCTGAAAAGTTTCCAATACTTGATTTTATATAAGTTCCAGCAGTTTGTTTACGGTAGTTGTAAGCATTAATTATTGTTCCATCAGCTCCTACTTCAATAATATCCTGCAAACCGTCCCCATTTAAATCAGCAAAACGTTTATTTTTATTATTATCCGTTGAGTTATTCATGTTTACTCCTTCGTCATACTTATAGATACCGTTGGTAATATCTGCATTTTCATCAATATCTATTAAAAATGACGAATAGTACGTGAAAGTATCTATTGTTCCACCACCGGGTGGGATGATATTCGAAGGATCCTGGAATTCCTCCTGTGAAGAAATATCAGCTCCCAATTCAACATTATTAGTGTTAATGCCGGGCTTCAAAGTAGACGACTGAGAATCTGTAGTACCGGAATTTGTAACAGCGGTGGATGTAGTAGAAGATGGTACACTCGTACATCTGTTTCTTCTGTTGAAGCCCATCATCAGTTCTGAGATACCGT
Source organism: uncultured Chryseobacterium sp. (assembly GCA_913778275.1). The sequence goes on along the minus strand of CAJYWN010000003.1, from coordinate 69,146 downwards.
CTCCATCATAATCATAACTTTCCAGATAGCCCACATTAAGAGCCAGCTGTGCAGTACATTCCGAACCCCCGCTTAACTCACCGCCGGGATTATAAACGCTATAAGGTATTGTCTTCGAATATTCCAGTTTAAATTTAAAATCCGAAATATCTACTGTATATATCAGCAATTCAAAATTTGGCTTACTGGCATCAGAGGTAGCTACTTTATGTGGTATTACAATTCCTACCTTATTTTTTACGTAGCCGTCTTTTTTAAAGGTTATAGCTGTAGCTTTTGCAAATTCTTCAGATGTAAATTTGTTAAGCTCATATTGCAATGGCATAACGGGAGCATCTTTGTAAACAGAATTTCTAAAAAAAATGACTCCTACAGGACCGGATGGAGATGTTCCCGGATTGGGTATGTACTCCAGATAATCTGTGATTCCATCCATATCAAAATCGCCGTACTTTTTTGTATTTGTAGTGGCTATATCATTTTCTTTGGTAGTTTCCTCATTTGCAGCCTGCTGAGATTCATAATCTATAATTACAGGATTTGAAGGCTCATTCAAAGCATTGTATTCTGTAATTTTATTAGCAAGCTGATAGCTCGTGCCATTATTAATATATTCTATACCATATCTTTTAAATTGGCTTCCGTTGGTTTTTACAATAACTTCTTTTAATAATTTATTTTGTATAAACGGGATCCCATTTAAATAATTAATTTCTTTTAATGTTCTTTCATTAAAGTAATTGAATTCAATAACATTGAAATGAGGTTTACTCAGATTTTCATTTCCTCCCCAGGTAATGGTCGAAATTATCGCCACATTATCAGAACTGTTTTGCGTATAATTATATGTGATATAATTTCCTTGGGGATCTTTCCATTTTGCAATATTGTATTCTATTGGAGTTCTTGCTGCATTTGCCCCCGAGCTTACGCCACCGTACCATGCCTGAGACCCGTCTTCGAATGTTACCTCCCAATATTCAGGTCCTTGCCATCCTTGTCCGGTAATTGCTCCAAAAGATTTGATTTTGATATTTGAATATTTTTCCGTTACATATTCAGCTCCATCCTTTCCATATTCTCCCGACTTTAAAATTAGTCTTTGCCCATTGAACTGATAATAATCCGAATAGTCTAATTGGATACCCCTTACTTCTCCATCTTTTTCAATATTTTTCCCGATTCTTGAAACAGATGTGATTCCTGAAATATTCCAGCCATATCCCGCAATACCATTTGAAGATCCAGTTGTATATATAAGGTTCACTTGCGGGGCAACACTCTTTACGCCTGGCGGTAAAGCAATCGGCAAGGTAAACTGCAGTTGCCCTGCTCCGTTTACTTCAATATTACCTTTGGTATCGTGAAATTTTTGATCTGCTGAAGATGTGGTCGTTCCCGACGGGTTATTCGCTCCCGCATTCGAATCAGCAGGTCCTCCTCCGGGATTTTCCGTTCCAGGGCCGATCTTCGCTACAAAAGGATTTGATACACTTCCTGAAGCATGGAATCCCTGAGCCAGCACTACCGTCTGCGGATCCTGTACCGTTCTTGTAGTAGTTTCTGCCTGATACAGGATGGTCTGGGAAAAGCCCATGACTGTACATAAAGACAGTATAAATGATGAAAATATTTTTATTTTCATGGTTCTTAATAATTATTTTTGGTTATAAGTTTTTATCGTTTGGTGATATTTTTACTGAACGCTCTTCCGTCTTTTAATGTAAAGCGTATTACATAGACTCCCCAATCATAGCCGGTCATATTGATTTTCAGCTTCCTGTTGAGATCCGGGATATTCTGCTGCTGGAACTTCCAGTGCACGGTACTGTGCTGGTATAATGAGACCGAAGCAATAAGACCGTCTACCTTTTCAGTCCAGTCTATGGTAAGATAGTCATTTACCGGAACAGGATATAATCTTACCTGCTCCCAGAAAGCCTTTTCATCCATGACAGGTTCCTGTTCCACAGCTGTTGCTTTTACTTCTTCAACTTTTTTTACTTCTTCAGGAGCTGTTTTAGCTGCCGAATTGGTTCCGCGGTATCTTTGATTTCCGGCTTCATCGTATTTAAAGTAAACCTGCGTTTGTGAAAATCCTAAAAAGCCTATTGTCAAAGAAAGCAGAGATAATATTTTTCTCTTCATAATGCCTATTTTTTTGTTGAAATTAATTGCTGAACCTGTTTTTTGAGTTCTGTAATTTCTTCGGATTGTTTCTGCAGCTGCTTATTTTGTTCAATCGAATAAAGAGTTAGTTCTTCGATTTTTTCAAGAAGCTTAGCATCCATTTCACCAAGGTTGATTCCGTTCTTTTCTACGTCAGCAGCTGAAGGAATGTTAGGTAAATGCCCTTTTTCCTGAATATGCTTTTCTACTTCTTCTAAGGTTTTAAGCTCGTAATCTTTTTTGAATACATAATCAGCCCAGCCGTTCGCAGCTGGATTTTCCACTTTAATCTGTTCAGCTTTAATTCCTTTTCTTACGTAGAAAATATAGTTGGGGTCATTATCATACTGATCTGTTCCTACCGTTACTTTACCGGTATTAAAAATTACCAAACTGCTTTTGTGTACACCGTCTGAAAACTTAATTCTTGAAATCCCTGATGAATTGGGAGTACTGGTATCCGAATTAGGATCCTCTACGTTATTGTTCGGCATATGGAATTCCAGGTTTCTGCTCCCTAAAGTCCTCACAACAACATCCGAAGGCACTGCCCATCTGGATGCACATCCGCCGCACAAAACAGCTGTTAGTTCAAGTTTGGCTGATCCCGGACCTCCTATTGCAAATCCGTTAACGTAAGGGCCTCCATAGATTCTCATTCTTTCCAGATTATTAGTTTTGATAACAATATCTTTGTCATCAACAGTTCCCAAGAAATTTGTTGAAGTACTGGTTCCTGTATTTCCGGTAAGGTTCCAGGTTTGCGCAAAAGAGAAAGATGATGCTAAAACAATTAGCGACAATAGTTTTGTTCTCATAAAAAGTTAAAAAAATGTTAAAAATTATATTTTTGCAAAAGTATTATTTCTACTTCACCATAAAAAGATTTATAAAATAAATTAATATGAAATTTATCACACTTTAGTGTTAAAAATAATATTCTACAAAAATGAGGATGCGATACGACAAAACTTGTCGTATTTTATTTGGATTGGAAAAATATTTTGAAATGTAAAACTGAACGAAAGATCTATTTTTCAGCAGCAGCAGTTTGCTGCAAAAATAAGCATATAGAAGACTTATTTCTAATTCCTTAATATACCTTGAAGATGCAGAGCCTTTCTCACACTAGCTAGTCACTGTTTTCAATCTCCTGCATTCTCTTTTTAATAAAATCCGTAGGCCGTATTCCGTTGATTTCATAAAACAGATCGGAAAAATTCTGCCGTGAAGCAATTCCGCACTCTTTGGCAAGTGTTTCAATATTGTACCGCAGGTATTTTTTGTCCTCAAAAAGCAGATTGGTAATGTAATTGATCCGGAGCTGACTGAGATATTTATTGAAATTTCCGCCTTTATGTTCATTGATAACCTGGGAAAGATAACTGGAATTTGTCCCGAGCTGTGAAGCCAGTTTACTGATTGTTAAACCCTTTTGGGTAAAGCCTTTTTTGTTTTCAAATATTTTTAATTTACGAAGCAATTCTTCCACTTTACTTTCATGAAGGGTTCCTCTTTTCTCTTCCAAATGAGTATGATGAACTTCCGCAATAGTCTGGTCCTGTACAAACTTTTCTTCAAGAAGAATATATTTCTGCTTGATTTCTTTCGCCTTTTTTTGTTTTTTGGTGAAAAGCATGATCAATCCGATTGCCCATATAATCAAAAGAATAATGATAACGGTTACCAGATAGTTCATCTTCTGGAGCTTATTTTTTTCATCCAGTAACGTTTTGGTATCGTAATCCTTATGGATCTTTGGTGACAGGTAACTGAAATCTCTGGACATGATGCTGTCGGCTTTCAGCAGTTGGCCCGTATAATAAAGCTGCTGTGCCTGATTTTTATTTTTTTTGCTATAATTGATGAGGATCTCATAATTTTCCCTTAGTTCGGGAAGAATAAACTGATGCTTGTTAAAAATAGAATCGATCTTTTTAAAATAAATGACCGATTTTTTAGCATCATTCATTCCAAAGTAACTTTTCCCAATAAAGAAATAATTAACGGAAAGCCTGGCAAAGTCTCTGCTGTTACGGATTGAAGGAAGAGACAGGTTAAGATCTGACAGGGCCTTTTCATATTGTTCTTCGCGATATTCGGAAATGCCTTTTGAAAGAAGAAAATATCCTTTTTCCTGTGCATAATCCTTGTCGTTACCTGTTTCTGAGAGTCCTTTCTCTATTGCAGCATCCATTTCCTTATATTTACCTAAATGCCGGTAACAGATAATCAGCTGGTGAAGGCTATTAAGATACCCCTTTTTATTATTGTAAATGAGATTAGGATGAATATCGGCGTTTGACTTTTCCCTATAATATACCAGACATTTACTGAATAATTCAACGGCTTCGTCATAATAACCCAAATAGCTTTTTACAACTCCTATATGATAAAGATTTTGATACCTGAGGTATTCGTTTTTTGTGTTTTTTGAATATTCATATGCTTCAAGATATTCATTAAGAGCAAGCTGATATTTTTTATAGTTATAGTAATAAATGACACCTTTATCAATATGAGCAACAATCATAAGGTCTTTATCGCGGGAAAGGTTCGCAGCCCATACCATACTGTCAGCGTACATAAGCTTTTCTTCATCAAGAGAAGAGAAAAGAACCGCATCTTTATATCCCTGAACCAGCTTGCTATAATTTTTCTCATTTTTCGCTTTATTGATATAAGGATGGATATAAGAAAGCGCCCTAAAATCATTTTCTTCAAAGTTTTCATATTTCTTTCTCAGTTCATAATACCCAGTATCTGATTCCTGCGTAAAAAAGAATTGAAAATATACAATGGAAAGAAACAGAAATAGTTTTTTGATCACCTTAGTATTGTTAGTTATAAATAGCGGTCAAAATTACGAAAAATGCATGGTTTTTCTCAAACAAGTTTGAATTAATCTACTTTATAGAACTATTTCTACTTTACAAATATAAAAACTGAAAATCAATACATTAAATATATTTTATTTATGAATAAATACGTCATAATTTACGAATAAAGACAACAATTGTTTTTATATCCGGATTCAACCTGATAATTTTGAACTCAGAAATATCAAAAGAAATAAAAGAATATTACACTTCACAAAAAACTAATTAACTAAAAACTATAATACGCACGTAAGGGTGAAAGCCAATAACCGGAAAACATGATGATTCAATAATCTTACCACCTTCCTTAACAGGCAAATTACTTTTGAGGGAGGGTGGTTTTTAAAATTAAATTTTTAAAAAACTAATACCATTTCTTATAAAAACTAGCCGGATAATTTAGCTGCTTCTTATCTGCAGATAAATTAGCGAAAAGTTTCTTAATGAATCTTTTTATTGAAGTTTCAGTTTTAATCGAAAAGAGACTGATCCCTTTCGGGCAGTCTCTTTTCTTTTTAAAACATTAAGGATTTATAATTACTTCCAGCCTCCGCCTAAGCTCTTATAAATATCCACAACCGTACTCAGCTGTTTTTGTTTAGCTTCCACCAGCTCCATTTTGGCATCAAGAGCGTCTCTCTGATTGAGAAGAACTTCCAGATAATCTGCCCTTGAGTTCCTGAACAGCTGATTAGCAATATCTATTGATTGTTCTAAAGCCTTGGTTTCATCAGACTTTAGCTTATAATACTGATCTATATTTTTTACTTTAGACATTAAATTGGCAACATCCAGATAGGCATTCAGAATGGTTTTGTCATATTCATACAAAGACTGAATCTGCCGTGCATCAGCAGTCTGGAAATTGGCTTTGATCGCGCTTTTGTTAATAAGCGGACCTGCCAGTTCACCCACAAGACTTGCAGCCATTGATTCCGGTAACTTTACAAGGTAAGAAGGCTTAAATGCTTCCAGCCCTAATGTTGCAGAAATTTCCAGAGTCGGATAAAATTCTTTTCTTGCCGCTTCAACATCCAGTTTTGCAGCTTTCAGTTCCAGTTCTGCCTGTTTAATATCGGGACGGTTTGCCAAAAGCTGAGACGGAATTCCCGTATAAACCGTCTGTGGAATCATAGACATAAAATCACCTTTTGAGCGTACAATAGTTTGTGGATATCTTCCACATAAAGCATTGATCTCATTTTCTTTTTCGGTAATCTGCTGTCGGATGGTATACTCCGTCGCTTTGGATTTCGCCAGCTCTGCCTCAAACTTTTTAACCGCCAATTCTGTAGCCGCAGCTGCTTCTTTCTGAATTTTTGAAATCTCCAAAGCTTTCTCCTGAAGCTTCGTGTACTGCTGAATGATATTAAGCTGGTTGTCCAATGCCAATAGCTCATAATAATTGTCGGCAACTTCTTCAATCAAATTCGAAAGCACAAAGTTCTTTCCTTCTACCGTTGAAAGATAATGCGCTATGGCAGACTCTTTTTCTGTTCTTAATTTTTTCCAGATATCCACTTCCCAGTTGGCCATCAGACCTCCTTCAAAATTACCCAGGGGATCCGGAACTTCCTTTCCAGGCTCAATTTCAGTGGAAGCATCTCCGGCTCCTTCGCTGGTATAGCGTCCTACTTTACTTACTCCTGCTCCGATACCTGCAGAAACAGTTGGCGTTAATCTTCCTTTTTTAGCTAAAACTCCACTCTTTGCGATTTCAATTTCCTGCAAAGTGATCATCAGCTCCTGATTGTTTTTTAAAGCCGTTTCAATTAACGCTACTAAATTGGGATCCGTAAAAAACTGTCTCCACGGGGTTGTCCCGCTGTTATTGTTGGCATCTCCCTCCTCCTGATTAAAATTCTGAGGAATATTTTCTTTTACTTCGTCTTTTACAACGGTCGCCATAGGTGCCTTACAGCCTGCTAAAACAAGCGATAAGGCAATGGCTGCTATATATTTATTATAAATCTTCATGTTTGTCATCGTGTTGATACGGTTCTGTTTGTTCTGTTAAAGGATTCTCCTCTTCATATCTTGCCAGTCTCGACTTTTCTGCAATCGTTCCGAAAATGTAATATAATCCCGGAATAATCATCAACCCGAAAACAGTTCCGATGAGCATCCCCCCTGCTGCAGCTGTACCGATGGTACGGTTTCCAATTGCTCCCGGACCTGTTGCCATTACCAAAGGAATCAGACCTGCGATAAATGCAAAAGAGGTCATTAAGATCGGACGGAAACGGATTGCCGCTCCTTCAATTGCTGCCTGTGCCACCGGAATTCCTTCCTCTGCCTTCTTCTGAACGGCAAATTCAACGATCAATACGGCATTTTTACCCAAGAGGCCAATCAGCATAACCATTGCAACCTGAGCATAGATATTGTTCTCCAATCCCAATAATTTAAGACATAAAAACGCCCCGAAAATACCTGTAGGCAATGATAAAATTACCGGCAGCGGAAGAATGAAACTTTCATACTGAGCCGAAAGAATCAGGTAAACGAAACCTAAACACACAAGGAATATGAAAATTGCTTCGTTTCCGCGGCTTACCTCGTCTTTGGAAATACCTGCCCAGTCGATTCCAAATCCTCTCGGAAGTGTTTTATCAGCAACTTCTTTTATAGCTGCAATGGCCTGTCCTGAACTGTACCCCGGAGCAGGAGTACCGCTTACCTCGGCAGAATTATACATATTATGTCGGGTAATTTCCGAAAGACCATATACTTTTTCCAAATGCATAAAATCTGAATACGGAACCATCTGATCTTTATCGTTTTTCACGTAAAGCTTTAATAAATCACTTGGCAATGCCCGATATTGTGGTCCGGCCTGAACGATTACTTTATAAGGTCTGTCGAAACGGATGAAACTTGTCTCATAATTGGAACCAATCAATGTTGATAAATTATCCATTGCGTTTTCTATCGTTACTCCTTTTTGCTCGGCAAGGTCGTTATCCACTCTCAACATATACTGAGGGAAACTCGCAGAATAAAAGGTGAATGCAGATCCCAGCTCAGGTCGTTTTTTCAGCTCTTTTACGAAATCATTACTTACCTGCTCCATTTTATGATAATCCCCGCTTCCTGCTTTATCCAGCAGACGCAGCTCGAAACCACCTGCTGCACCATATCCCGGAATGGATGGCGGTTGGAAGAATTCTATATTGGCACCCGGAATATTTTTCGCTTTTTCTTCCAGCTTTTCTATGATTTCCGAAGCAGATTCTTTACGGTCTTCCCAGCTTTTAAGGTTGATCAGACAAGTTCCGGAATTGGAACCGGTACCTTCTGTAAGAATTTCATAACCTGCCAGTGAAGAAACAGACTGTACCCCATCAATATCTTCAGATTCTCTCAATAACTCTTTGGCTATCTGGTTGGTTCTTTCGAGTGTAGAACCTGGTGGTGTCTGAATAATTGCATAGATCATCCCCTGATCTTCCGCGGGAATAAAGCCTGAAGGCAGTGAGTTACTAAGGAAGAATGTACAGGCGCAAAATGCTAATAATAAAGGTAAAGTAATTGTTTTTTTCTTCACCGTTTTGTTAAGCATCCCTTCATATTTATTCGCTCCTTTATTGAATAATCCGTTGAATTTATCAAGGAAAATCGTAACCGGGGTTCTTCTTTTGGCTTTTCCGTGGTTGTTTTTTAAGATTAAAGCACATAAAGCCGGAGTTAATGTTAAAGCCACAACTCCCGAAAGGATAATCGCAGAAGCCATTGTAATGGAGAACTGACGATAGAATACACCAACCGGTCCGGACATGAAGGCAATCGGAATAAATACGGAAGCCATTACCAGCGTAATCGCGATAATTGCCCCGCTGATTTCATGCATTGCTTCTTCCGTTGCTTTTAACGGCGACAAATGCTTCTCTTCCATTTTGGCATGAACTGCTTCAATCACTACAATCGCGTCATCAACAACCACCCCGATCGCCATTACGAGGGCAAAGAGTGAGATCATATTTAATGTAATTCCAAAGGCTGACATGACGGCAAATGTTCCTACCAAAGACACCGGAACCGCTAAAGCAGGAATTAAGGTTGAACGCCAGTCTCCCAGGAATAAGAATACCACGATAGCCACCAAAATAAAGGCTTCAAAAAGCGTGTGAACTACTTTTTCAATAGAAGCATCGAGGAATTTTGACACGTCATAACTGATGTCATAATGCATTCCTTTCGGAAAGGTTGTTTTCTGCAGTTCTGCCATCAGAGATTTTACATTTTTGATAACGTCACTGGCGTTGGAACCGTAGGATTGCTTTACCGTAATTGCTGCAGAAGGCTTCCCATTCAATGTAGAGTAAATATCATACATGGAAGACCCGAATTCAATATCTGCAACATCTTTCAATCTGATAAATTCTCCGTCTGGCTTAGCTTTAAGAATAATATTTCCATAATCTTTTTCATTATTAAAACGACCCGGATATTTTAAGATATATTCAAAGGACTGCGATCTTTTACCGGAACTTTCTCCTGTTTTTCCCGGAGAAGCTTCCAAACTTTGCTGGTTCAAAGCTTCCATGACCTCGTCTGCTGAAATGCTGTACGCTGTTAACCGGTCAGGCTTCAGCCAGATACGCATGGCATACTCTCTGGTTCCGAGGATATCTGCGAACCCAACACCGCTCACCCTTCTCAATTCGGACATTACGTTAATATCCGCATAGTTGAAAAGGAATTTCTGGTCGGCTTTCGGATCATCACTGTACAAGTTGATATACATCAACATATTAGGTTCTTCACGGGTAATTTTAACCCCTTCCCGCACTACCAGAGGCGGAAGTTTGTTTACCACTGAAGATACACGGTTCTGAACATTTACGGCAGCAACGTTCGGGTCGGTTCCCAGATCGAATACTACCTGAATGGAGGCTTCCCCATCGTTTCCGGCATCGGAAGTCATGTACTTCATTCCCGGTACGCCATTCAGTCCTCTTTCCAAAGGAATTACTACGGATTTAATCAGCAATTCGTTGTTGGCACCGGGATATTCTGCAGTGATGTTTACTTTCGGAGGTGAAATGGACGGAAATTGTGTTATGGGTAATTTTACCAAAGATAAAATCCCCATAAATACGATAATCAAAGAGATTACGATTGACAGAACAGGTCTGCGGATGAATTTCTTAAACATGTAATATTATATTTTTTAGAAAATAGATAATAGACGAAAAGATGGTAGACAGCGAGTCGGCATCATTATCGCTTATCAATTATCGTATTTTACTCTGCTTTTAATTTTAATGATTGAAGAACTTTTTTCGGATCCTGAGCTTTAACCTGAACTTTCTGATCATCTTTTACTTTCTGAACGCCTTCCAATAAGATCCTGTCTCCTGTGGAAAGGCCGGAAGCCACTACATAAACATCCGGAAGCTCGTAAGCAACTTTTATGTTTTTAGATCTCGCTACGCCGTTTTTATCCACTACGAAAACATATTTCTGATCCTGGATTTCATAAGTAGCTTTTTGTGGAATAATCAATGCATTTTTCAGCGGTAAAGTCATTCTTACTTTCCCGGTTTCACCGTTCCGTAATAGTTTATCAGGGTTCGGGAATTTTGCTCTGAAGGCAATATTTCCGGTCTCGCTGTCGAATTCTCCTTCAATAGTCTGAATCTGCCCTTTCTGTGGAAAGATATCTCCGTTTGCCATCACCAGATCTACCTGATTGCTTCCTCGCGATGCGATGTTTCTCTGGTAGTTCAGATATTCCGGTTCAGAAACATTGAAATACGTATAAATATCGTTATTATCAGAAAGTGAAGTCAGCAAATCACCTTCATCTACAAGACTCCCTAGCTTTAACGGAATCCGGTCTATAATACCGGAAAAGGGTGCTTTGATATCCGTAAAAGATAAATGAATCTGCGCCAGCTTTGCTTCCGCATTTGCGGCATCAAGCTTCGCTTTCGCCATAGCCCGCTCGTTTTTTGAAACGATGTTATTGCTGGCTAATGTGCTCGCATTTTTTAATTCAATCGTTGCCTGGGCAACTTCTGCTTTAGCTTTCAGTAATTCCGCCTGGTACAACTGAGGCATAATGCGGAATAAGGTCTGTCCCTGGTGCACATACTGACCTTCGTCTACATAGATTTTTTCAAGGAATCCTTTTTCCTGCGCACGAACTTCAATGTTCTTTACAGACCGGATCTGAGCTACATATTCCTTGTCGATCACCGTATCCATCACTACAGGTGAGGTTACTGGGTAAACGGCAGCTTCTTCTTTTTCTTCTTTTTTCTTGTTACAGCTGAACAATAAAAGACTACTTAGCGCAATGCTTGCGACAACTCTCTTGATCATAATTCTGGAGTTTATATAAATCGTTAATGTTTTAAATGGAAAAAAATGGTAATAAAGAATTCAGCGACGTGATGATTACCGGCACCACAAACGCAGATGATTTCCCGCCGAATAATCAGCAGAAAATAAACAGAAATGGGATTTTAAATTCTGATAGAACGAATCAGGATGAATCGTTTAACCGTAGAAAATTCTGATAAAAAGCCGTGAACGGTAGGCTTTAACTTTTTGAAGCTCTTTAACCCAAAGATATAAACTAATGTAAAAACACTGGCGAAAGCCACCATAGCCTGAAAAGTATCCGAAAGCTGGAAGTTATCTTCTGCCAATTCTATTGAGTAAGCATTGCTCACATCATCGGCAGCCTGTTGCATGGAAAGTTTTTCGCAGGTCTGATTTAAGCGGTTGGCTTTTTTGGGCAAATTTTGGGAAGTCTGAGTATAATCATTTCGTAATGTTTTGACATTAATCTTACTTTCTACTACAAACAGCAGAAAAAGCGAAGTCAAAAAGTATACGATATAATTTCTCATAATTCAAGGCACAAATGTAGCGCATCCCCAGATTATCTTTCCATATAAAGGAATAATTATTATATCTGTTAACAATATTTAACACTACTTTAAATTACCTGAAGTACTGCTTATCGTATTATTTCGCATCAGTAAAATTTACTTAAAATACTGTATTTTAAAATATTAACGAAATATACTCTAATAATTTTTTATTATGGCATTTAATTTGATTAAAGTTGAAACATTAAAAATTACGTTAAAATGTTAATTTATCATAAATATGTTAAAGGATCTAAATTGGAAAATATGGACAAAGTTTTAAATAAAAATAATTATTCTATAGTGAATTATTTTTTACAATTTATAAAGTAACGCTGCAATTGCCTTATTGAAAGCAGCTCAAATGAATCCCTTTTTACTCATACCGAAAAAATAACCGTTGAAAAATTTGAGTTATTTTCATCTGATCAATTATTATTAATATTTTATAAAAAATTAACATATTATCTTTAATAAAATTGTAAATTTATACATAATTAACATTTAAACAATGCACCGCATACAAACAAATTATTATGAAAAATATGTTCCGTATTCTCTCTCTTTTATTAGTTTTTACTTTAACAGCGTGTAAGCACCAGGCAAAGGAAGAAGAAGTAAACCTTCAGAATCTTAATGATGCCGAAGCTGTTGAGCAGGATAAAATCACAAAAAATACTTTTACAGATGCATATGGTGATAAATTAGAAGTCACACTTAATGAAACACAAAATACGGTAATTGTCCGTCTTGACGGAAAAACCTACGAGATGAAAAAAAGCGATGAACAACCGGAATTTACCGCAGGAAATGCAGATTATCAATATTCTGATATACGGGGAGAAGTGACTTTTATGAGAAAAGGGTATAATATTGTCTTATTTCATCATAAAAAAGAAAAGCCCTCTTCCGGTACAAAAATGGCATCTTATTAATTTTACCATCATTATATTATAAAGAAACATAAAACACTTTTGCATCGACAAAAGTGTTTTTGTTATTTTTTTTTATAAATCATACAGCATATCAGTAAAATGATGTTGACAATAACCGCAAATGCGTTAGAAAGTATTATTGGTAACTCATCTTTTATAAATCCGTACCAAACCCAAAGAGAAAGCCCTGAAATAAGCACCAGAATCATTGTCCAGGACAGATCTTCAGCATTTTTTTCTTTTAAGACTTTTACTAATTGTGGAATCATCGATACTGATGTAAGAATTCCCGCAATAATCCCCAGAATATTTTCATCCATAAATTATCTTTTATTCAAGATAAGAAAATTCTATACCGTTATGCAATGATTACCATTTTCGGGAACCGAATCTTTCAATGGATACTTCCTCATGCAAAGGAATATTGTTTTCAATATAATCATATAAATTTTTTGAAAAATAACATCCGTTCAAAATTCCTCTGGCACCAAGACCATTAAAAACATACAAATTTTGATATTCAGAATGCCGGCCAATGATAGGCCGCCTGTCCTTCACCGTGGGCCTGAATCCGAAATTAACTTCCTCAATGCTGAAATCGTACGGGTAAAATTCTTTTAATCCGTTGGTGAGCTGTTCTACCGCGGAAGAATCAATTTCATGATGAAGCTGTTCCCGGTCGTATGTGCCACCATAAAAATAGGTATTTTCACGAACAGGAAAAAGAAAATGCTTTTTCTTAATGGTTATATTTTCGGATAATGGCTGGGAAAGATTAACCTTAATATGATGTCCTTTGTTGGGATTAACTGGAATATCAGAAAAGAAAGGATTTTCCTTCACTCCCATTCCTTCGCAAAACAAAATATTTTTATATCTCAAATTTTTATAAATATGATCAGAAGTGTTGAGATCGGAATAATTGAATTTTTCTTTAATTAAATGACTATGATTTTCTAAAAAACCCAATAGACCTGCAAAAAATGCATTAACATCAAGTCTGGCTGACTGATTCACCTTTCCCGAATTAAAATCGTTTTTTACCACCTTCAAATGAGCGAATTTTTTATCTAAAAAATTAACCAGGTCGTCATTTGACGATTTTTTCATCCAGAGCTGCTGTTCATTTTCATCATGAAAAATTCTGTGAATGGGTGCATCAATTAAATAGTTTATTCCGGTATAGCTTTCGATCTCCATCAAGGTTTCTTTTAGAAAATCAATTTGTTCCTGAGCTTTCCAAAATGTAGTGAACTTTTTGAGTACAACGGGATTGATAATGCCTGCTGAGACCTGGGAAGCATTTTTTTTCTCTTCTGAAAACAGAACGAATGATTTATTATTTTTTATCAGCTGATGAGCGAAGAAAAGCGAAGCATAGCCATCCCCAACAATAATATAGTCTACATTTTCCATAACAAAAAAAACCTGAGTAAAAATACTCAGGTTTTGTATAATTATCAAATGAAATCTTAATAATTCCACATATCATTTTCCATTTGCAGGATTTGCGACTTGATTCTGTCGCTTTCTTCCAGCTGCTCATCAGCATCTCTTGGGATATAGTCTTTAATAACGCCATCACCAAGTCCTGTTGAAGATTTAAAGATGACAGAAGAGAATCTTCTCGCATTGATCAAATCGTCGAAAGAAAGATCTGCAGAGGTATTTTTTCTGTTATACACATAATTGTTAGCTAAAATTTCTCTTGCATTTGGATAATACACCCAGAAAAGGTCGATAAGATCATTAGCTCCTTCGATTGGTTGTCCATCAGGACCTACTCTACCAATCATTTGCGGATCCGGTCCCATTGCAGCGATTCCAAGAGGTCTGTACTTTAACTGTCCGTCTCTCTTGTCAATAAACCACATTCCAAATACTTTCAGAACTTTAACTTTATCAGTTGTAGTTTCGTAAACGTCGGTAAGTTCTTTTTTCTCCTGCTCTGTTAACTGACGTCCGCTATTCAGAATATTTACCGCTTCATCATCAACCCGAACACTCACCAATCTGTCTTTGATTTGTTGAGGGGTAAGTCTTACTACGAAGTTTTCATCATCATAAACTTCCGTGATGTCGCCATTCATAGCACCATCAAGCAAAAGCTTATATAAAGATTTTGTCTCTGAGGAAAGTAATCCGTCCGGATTGTTATAATAGAAAGGCTGATTGATTTTATCATTCATATCAATAACCTCCCAAACAAACATGCTTTTCAGGATATCCTTGTCATCAACAAACCCATATTCCAAAGGCTTCACTTTTTTGTCGATAACAGTATCTCCAACTTTCATTTTGTTCTCAGCTCTCATTTTTCTGAATTCTTCAGGAGAAGAAGCGTTCAGGATAGTCTGGGAAAATGCAAATCCCGAAACTAAAACTAAAAAACTGCTAATATATTTTTTCATAATACTCTATTAATTTTTATTGGATATTAATTAATACTGGTGAGATATTTCCAATTCTCTGATCTCCTAAACCAACAGCTGTCGCTTTAATATCAAAGATATAAACACCATCTCCAGGTCTTAGATTTCTAAATAATCCAGAAGCATTCTGTAATGAGTTACCCTGAATTTGTAAAGCTGCTCTACCAGGTACTCTTACCATGAACGAAGTCACGTTGAAAGATACCGGGAAGTCAAAGTCAGGAATCACTGCAGACAGAGATTGATTCTCAACTGATCCCGCAGGCATCGTTAAAATATTTTTACCTCTGATCTGTCCTTGTGGCGGAGGTACATTTTTAATTCTATATTCAAATACCTGAGATATTGACTTACCGTAAGGGTCTGTTCCAGATAATGTAATCTTCAATACGTTTCCTGCACCTGGCTTCACATTCCACTTACCAAGACCTGTATTCTTAACAGCAGCTCCAGGAGCAGATAAAGAAAGCTTAGCATTATCAGCACCCAAAATTGATCCAGAAACCGGGTTATCAAGACCTCTGTACATTACGTTCATCTTATCAGCTGAAAGCAATAAACCTTTCTGAAGTTTTACTTCCTGAGGACCTGCGATTACATTATAAGTATGAGTGAAAGGGAAATTCTGTGCTTTTCCGGTTGCATCCGTTAAAGTGATGTTACCACTTAATGTATGCTCGCCGATTCCACTTGTATTTAAAGTAGCGTACCCTTTACCATTTTCCTGTCTTCCAACTCCAGACATAACAATCTTGTTACTTGTAGAGTAGTTTCCTAGCATCACAACTGCTTCAGCAGGTTTACCAGCAACAACATCTACAGGCGCAGAAACAATCGCTTCGTAGCTTGAGAATTTGATGCTTGCATCCACTTTTTCCTGTAACAATAATGCTAATGCATCAGACTGTACGTTTCTTGCATCATTCTGAATAATCTCAAGATTAGACAATGCTGCAATAAGAGGCTGATGATAGAATTTATTCTGAAGCCATGTTTTATTGTTTGGCGACTGTCCTTTAGGATATTCAGCGATCAATGATTTATTGGCTCTGTCAATTAAATCTTTTAATTGAGAGTTTCCTCCGAAAGTAGCATTGATATAGTTTCTCACATCATCAATTTTTGCTTTCAGTTCCATAGCTCCTTTTGATGCAGAGTTTTCATCTCCATCTTTAAAGAAATACGTTGTGGTGGCTTCGTTATTGTTAAGTGCTGAAAAGTTTTCACTTACATCAACTAATTTTCCTGTTTTAGGATCTTTATCTACGAATTCAGATTCTTTTTTAAGCTTATCCTTAATCTGATCTGCATGCTGTACCAACGCATTAATTTTCTGCTTGAGCAGCAGATATTGCTGCAAAGGCTGAGCATAGGTATCCGGTACCTGCTGAGCTTTGGCCTCTAAAGTTTTTTCAAAGATATCTTCGTTTTTTCTTTCAGTTAATAAACGGGTATCTTTTAAAGCAACGGTAGAGTCATAATATGATCTAATGATTTCCGCATCAATATTTAGAGCCATCATCGCGATGAACACCAAATACATTAGGTTGATCATCTTCTGACGAGGTGTCTGTTTTCCTTGTGCCATTCTTTTCTTTTTATTTTAGTTAAGTAGTTAAATTTAGAAAATGGTTAAGGAATTAAGACTTCATAGCAGTCAACATACCACCATAAACTCTGTTTAAGTTATTTAAGTTAGCGGTTAAACCTTGCAATTCTTGGTTGAATTTTTCTGAATGTTCAGCAGATTTCTGCATATCTTCCACATATTTTTTAGCAAAATCAGACTGTCTTTGTCCGTTTTCCAGCTGCAATGCATAAAGAGCATTCATGCTTTCCATGTGCTGAGCTGCTTTATTTAATTGCTCGTTATATTTGTGAGTAGAAGCAGAAACGTCTACTGTTTGGTTGATCTGATCTACAGAACTTGAAAATTTATCGATTCCTGTTCTTAATCTTTCGAATAGCTGAACATCCAATTTAGCATCCTGAAGCATTTTATCTAATTTTCCTGAAAGTGAGTTTTCAAGTTCAGCAAAATGATCGATTGTATTTTTAGCTGACACATTAGAATGCAGAGGATTTGGATTCGCATGTTTATCTAATAATTCCGGATATACGTTTTCCCAAGCATAAGATTCTTCAGTTTTTGGCGGGTCGAAAGCGAAAATAATGAAGATGATCGCTTCTGTAATAAGTCCCACTGTAAGAGCAACGTTACCCGTAATAGGTCCAATGTTGATGTGAGTAATTTTAAGCCAAGCTCCAAGAATTACAATTGCAGCACCGAATGAATAGAAGAAATTCATCCAAGCATCTTTAGTCTTAAACATATAAGTTAGTTTTTTTTAATGTTAAATAAAAATTGTTATTGAAAAATAAAATGGTCTGAAGAATTATCTGTTAACTTTTCTTGGCTTAACAGCGGCTTCCGGGATATCCTGTACCGTTCTGAATCCGATATAGCTTCTTGCTGAATCTTTTCTTTCCCAGTCTCTTGTACCATTCATCAACATATATCCTACATCTTTCCAAGAACCTCCTCTTACTGATTTTTTCGTATCAGTCAGGTCTTTGGTAGAAGGATTTAAAGTAGATGAGAATCCGTATGAAGAATTGTTATAAGCAGATAATGTCCATTCTGAAACGTTTCCGGCCATATCATATAATCCATAACCATTTTTCTTGAACTTCTTTACCGGCGCAGTATATGTATAAGTACCTTTTTTGTTGTCTTCCATGTAATCTCCTCTCTTAGGCTTGAAGTTTGCCAGGTAGCAACCTCTGTCGTCCATTAAGTAAGGACCTCCCCAAGGATAAGTAGCATTTTGCATTCCTCCTCTTGCAGCATATTCCCACTCAATTTCCGTTGGAAGTCTGAACTGCAATGGTCTTTGTTTTCTTCTTTTTAAACTTTCGTTATAATCAGATTTCAATTTAGATCTGAAGTTACAGTAAGCTCTTGCCTGATCCCAGGTAACTCCTACCACAGGATAGTCTTTATAAGCTTTGTGCCAGAAATATTGTTCGAACAATGGCTCGTTGTAAGCAAAGTGGAAATCTTTTACCCAAACCGTTGTATCAGGATAGATTGCGATGCTTTCGCTTCTAAGATAGTTTACCCCTCTTTCTTTTTCAGCCATAGCAACATCCATGTCTCCCCATCTGTAAGTATATTTAAGCTTACTAACATCAAGGATTCTTTCGTTCCCAACTCTTGAAGAAGCAGGTAAATACATTGATTCAAGAACTTCTGCATATTCTACGTCCGGATATTTGGACGTATTCCAATGCAAAGGAACTTTCCAGTCGATTTTCTTGGTAGGATCAAAAGTACTTTCGTCTCCTCCTCCCTGTGCTTCTAAATATTCCTGATATGGTGTTAAATTTTCTTCTTTTTGAGCAAGGTATGCATAATCTCCTATGCTTGTTCCTCTTCCTTTACCTTCACCACCTTCTCCGGCAGCTTCAGCAAGAAGGGTTCTTGCGATAGAATCTCTTACATAGTTGATAAATACTCTGTACTCAGCATTGGTAGTTTCTGCTTCATCCATGAAGAAAGAAGAAACAGTAACTGTTTTTGCCTGAGCTTTTTCAGGACTGTCTGTAAAGTCCTGATCAGTTAGCCCCGCAACAAATGATCCTGCAGGAATGGCAACCATACCGTATGGTCTTTCCGCAACAAATGATTTTGTTTTTTCTCTTGGTATCAACTCTCCTTTTGTTCCTGGTTTCCCCACAGAAGAAGTACCACCACCTGAACAAGATACCGACGCTACTGACGCAGACAATAATAAAAGAAATATCCTTTTCATGTTAATTTTTATAATTAAGCCGTAAATATATAATTTTTTTAAGAAACTTTTAAGATTTTTTTTGAAATAACGAAAGAAATCTAAATTTATTTTATTTACAAGTATTTTTTATTCCACAGTTACAGATTTTGCGAGGTTTCTCGGCTGGTCTACATTCGCTCCTCTGTATACTGCGATGTAATATGCCAACAGCTGTAAAGGCACAGAAGCAACAATTGGCGAGAAACATTCTGAGGTTTCAGGAATTTCGATAACGTAGTCCGACATTTCGCTTACCTGGGTATCCCCGTTATTTACAACAGCGATCACTTTACCCTTTCTTGCCTTAATTTCCTGAACATTGCTTACGATTTTATCATAATGTCCCTTTTTAGGAGCAATGATAACAATAGGCATATTTTCATCGATCAGGGCAATAGGGCCGTGCTTCATTTCTGCTGCAGGATATCCTTCTGCATGAATGTAAGAAATCTCTTTAAGCTTCAGGGCTCCTTCAAGCGCTGCAGGATAATTGTATCCTCTTCCGAGATACAGGAAGTTTGTTGCGTTTACAAAATCTTTGGCAATATTTTTTACCAGCTCGTGTGTAGAATTTAACACATCTTCTATTTTCTTAGGAATAACATCCAATTCGGCGATTAAGCTCATGAAATCTGCATTTCCTAAATTTCCGTTATGCTTACCCAGTTTGAATGCAATTAAAGTAAGAATGGTAAGCTGTGCCGTAAAAGCTTTTGTAGAAGCTACGCCGATCTCCGGGCCTGCATGAGTATAAGATCCGGCATCAGTGATTCTTGCAATAGACGAATCCACAACATTACAAATACCGTAAATGAAGGCTCCTTTTTCTTTTGCCAGTTTAAGGGCAGCCATTGTATCTGCAGTTTCTCCGGACTGGGAAATTGCAATAACAACATCTTTATCTGTAATAATCGGGTTTCTGTATCTGAATTCAGAAGCATACTCCACCTCAACAGGAATTCTTGCGTATTCTTCGATAAGATATTCTCCGATAAGTCCGGCATGCCATGATGTTCCGCAGGCAATAATAATAATTCGGTTGGCATTTTTGAATTTTTCGATATGATCCCAGATTCCGGCCATTTTAATAACTCCTTCATCTACGAGCAATCTTCCTCTCATTGTATCATGAACAGATTTTGGCTGTTCGAAGATTTCTTTCAGCATAAAATGCTCATATCCGCTTTTTTCAATCTGCTCCAGACTTAACTTAAGTTTTTGGATTTCAGGTACAATTTTGGAGTTTTCGGTAATTGTTCTGATATCAACTCCGTTTTCCAATGAAATAGTTGCCATATGACCTTCTTCAAGGTAAATCGCTTCTTTGGTAAATTCTACAAAAGGAGAAGCATCTGAAGCAATAAAATATTCTTTATCACCAATTCCGATTGCCAAGGGAGACCCCAGTCTTCCTACAACCAATACTCCCGGATATTCTTCATGCATTACAGTAATAGCATAAGCTCCATAAACTTCATTCAAAGCATATCGTACAGCAGTAGGAAAATCCGTTTCAGCATTAAGATCCATAAAATACTGAATAAGATTCACCAAAACTTCGGTATCTGTTTCAGATTTGAAAGTGAACCCCTTTCCGGTAAGCATTGTTTTAATGGTATCGTAATTTTCGATAATCCCGTTATGAATAATAGCCAGCTTACCGTTATTGGATAAATGAGGGTGAGAGTTTCTGTCACTAGGAACGCCGTGAGTGGCCCAACGGGTATGTCCCATTCCGATTTTAGCTTTTCCCTTTAGCTGACTGGAAATATTCACAAGATCCTCAACTTTACCCTTCGTTTTTTCAACTTCAAGTTTGTTATTTCCATCTTCCAAAACGATTCCGGCACTATCGTACCCTCTGTATTCTAATCTTCTAAGACCATTAATTACTATATCGTAAGCGTCTTGAAAACCTGTGTAACCAACGATTCCGCACATAATTATATCAAGTGTTAAGTGTTTTAAGTGTGTTGTTAAATGTTATTTCGTCCCGTAAGTGATCCAAAGCTGTACTTTTTCCTTAGGGGCCGTATTATCTGTGCCTATAAATACTGCCCTGCCCGTATTATAAGAAGCAGATGTAAATTTATATCCGGCCAGTGTTGTTCCGTCTGAATTTGGCTCAAACTTTCCTAGATCAATTTTAAAATATTTAGTTTCGGTTTTGTCTGTTGATGCTTTGCTTCCGGGCTCAATCATTTCTTTTACCGACTGTGTCACTACAAAATCGTAATAAGGTTTATCCTTATCCAAATTATACGCTTTAAAAATCGTATATCCGGGAGCTCCTGCCAATTTTAGCAAATCATTGGTAAAATTTGTTCTGACCTTAGCAGGATCAGATGAATTGCCTGGATCGACATATCTGCGCAGTAGAGTAAACTCTGTTGGTTTTGCATATTTCGTACTGTTCCATGTAGGATCTACATAGATTCTTATTTTGGCACTGATGATTCCCGCTTTATCATCTTGGTACAGCTTTTTGAGATCATCAATGGTAGATTGAGGTATTTTAATTCCTATAGAAGGACCTCCCATTGACTGAGCATAAAGTTTCGCATCACCTGTTACTGTATTTCCAAGACCAGCAAAATTTTCTAATGGAGAACCCGTTCTCGCATACTGATACTGACCGATGTGAGCATTTCCTGATCCTAATACAAATGAGTAAGAAGACTGTGCTCTCGTGTTTTGCGTTGTATCATATTTATAGTACATGATCAGCTCCATATCGTTAGGAGAAAACTGAAACAGGTAACCATCAGATTCATCAACAGAAATTCTTAATCCTTTAAAGTATCTGATAAAGTTGGATACATCCTGAAGTTCCGGCTGATCTTTTTTAGCAATGATTTTGGTCTGGAAGAAATTTTTGTCCAGCGGAATTCTGATACCGGGTGCGGAAGCGGTGAATAAGGCAGTTCCTCCGTCATCCTTTGTAATCGCTATGGAACTTACATCACCGTTGAAAACTTTTGAGCCCAAATCATTACTGATATCATAAGGCTGATTTGATTTTACCGTATCCGAAGCCGATTTCAGGAATGTCTCTACCTGATGTACTCTTATGGTAAGTGACTTTTTTGCCCTTCCAAATTTTAATGCAGGATATGTATTTACCACTTTCTTTGCATTTACAGTACCGTCTGCTGCAGTAGTGTAAGTATAATTGTCGTCTACGGTATTTGTTGTGACAGAATCTGAGGCATATCTTGGTTTTATTACCAAAACTACAGAGTCTACTGCAGCATTGGTACCGAAATCAGGATCATACGTTGATAATTTAACCTGAGTAAGATAAGATGCCTTCTGCATTCCAAACTCGCTTTCATTAAAAGCGCCAAGCACACCATAGGTAAGTTTAGAGGCATCTGTTCGAATTGTATCATTATTATTGATATTATAAGCAATGACAGGGAAAGACTTTTCAGTACCTTGTGCCGCACCGTTCAGGAACAGCTGCTCTCCCAAAGTATCGGCATCCGGCTCACAATTGTAAAGTAATATACTTCCCAAAACCACCATAGAAATTGCGGTGATTGTCTTTTTAATAGTATGAATCATTAAAAATGTGTTTTTTTAATAAAGTTGATTAATAGAATCTACGTCTAGATATTCCGATTTCGGAGTTGTGGTTTCATTAAACGCCTTGTCCAGATCTTGATCAAGGAATTCATCGCCTTTCACTACCATATCTACATAGCCCATACTTTCGGCAACAAAAGTTTTTACGCTCGGATTATCTAACGCTTTCAATCCTGAAATATTATCAAACTTCAGTTTTTCGTCAATATTTGAGGCTAAAGGCGCATCTTTTTCATTATATAGAGAAAGAACAATCTTAGCGTCCTTAAAGTAAGTATCAGATTCGTAGTATGTTTTAAGATAAATAGGGACGAAAGAAGACATCCATCCGTTAAGATGAATCACGTCCGGAACCCAATTCAGTTTCTTAATAGTTTCAATTACACCTCTGGCGAAGAAAATAGCTCTTTCATCGTTATCATCAAAAGGATTTCCCTCATCATCAAAATAATATTGCTTTCTTTTGAAATATTCTTCATTGTCGATAAAGTATACCTGAAGTCTTTCCCCCGGAAGAGACGCTACTTTAATAATAAGAGGCTGATCAAGATCGTTAATAATGATATTCATTCCCGACAGGCGGATCACCTCATGAAGCTGGAATTTCCTTTCACTTATTTGTCCAAATCTTGGCATAAAAACTCTTACATCATTGCCTTCATTGTGCATCTTAAGTGCCATTTTGTTTACCACTGCAGCCATATTTGTATCTTCCTGATATGGATACATTTCTGTAGTAATGTACAGTATTTTTTGATTCGGCATAAACTTCTATCTAATTTTTGTAAAAATGCTTTAATGCGCAAAATTACGAAAAAACATTCAACATTAGTTTAATTAACATTTTTTTACGATAATTCGCTGTCTGAAATTATTAAAACCATGTTTAAGCATATAATAACTATATGATATTTTTAGTATTTTTGAATTACTATTAAAATAAACTATGGAAGTTTTAAAAAGCAAAAAGGTTCTTCAGGATTTCATTGAAAGACAGAAAGAAATGGGGAAGAAAATAGGTTTTGCACCCACCATGGGAGCCCTGCATGACGGCCATCTTTCGCTCTATAAAATGGCAAGGGAAGAGAATGATTTAGTGGTTTCATCAATTTTTGTTAACCCAACCCAATTCAACAATGTGGAAGATCTTGAAAAATATCCCAGAGACATTAACCGTGATATTATAATCCTTGAAAAATCCGGACTGGTAGATGCGGTCTACATTCCTGAAGTCACTGATATCTATCCTGAAAAAACAGAAAGTAAACAGTATGACTTCGACGGACTGGAAGATGAAATGGAGGGAAAATCAAGGCCGGGGCATTTTGACGGCGTAGGAACTGTAGTGGAAGAGCTTTTCAGACAAGTAAAGCCGGATAATGCTTATTTTGGCGAAAAGGATTTTCAGCAGCTTTCCATTATCAAAAAAATGACAGAAAAGAAAAAGCTTCCGATTAAAATAAAAGGCGTTCCCATTTTCAGAGCTGAAAACGGACTTGCTTTAAGCTCCAGAAACCAGAGGCTTGATAAGGACCGTAGAGAAGCATCCAAAATCATTTACGAAACATTGAAAAAAGTAAATGAATGGTTCCGCGTGTTAACCGTTGCTGAGATCAAACAGCGTGTACAGGACGTTTTCGATCATCAAAGGGGCATGCAGCTCGAATACTTCCTCATTGCCGATGAAAAAACGTTAAAGGAAACAGATTTTTTCTATAAAGACAGAAACTTCAGGGCATTCATCGTAGTGGTTGTAGACGGAGTGCGGCTGATTGACAATATGCATCTGGATTAAAGGCTACGGGCTAAAGTTCAGTTTGCTTTAGGCTAAATTTAAATATTAAATACAGGCGTTGCTTTCTAAGTGACGCTTTTTTGATTCAATTAAATAAAATTAAGCCTGAATAGATTGTATAATAAAAGATCCTTTCATTGCTTTGGTATCTGCGAAAGAAATAGCAAGAAAAGAAAACCATATAAAAAATCAAAGGCCTCCTGAGGGAAGCCTTTGAAACACCAAATCACAAAATATTAATATGAAAAAAATTTACTTTTCAGTAAACTTGTGACCTGGCTGGGATTCGAACCCAGGACCCATACATTAAAAGTGTATTGCTCTACCAGCTGAGCTACCAGGTCGGCCACAATTAATAATGATAAATATAAATAAAATTTTTATTCTCAATATTAATTATTTCAATTTTCTGCATTGTGCCTGCGACTGGACTCGAACCAGCACATCCTTAGGAAACCACCCCCTCAAGATGGCGTGTCTACCAATTTCACCACGCAGGCAAATAAAATTACAAAAATCTAGTAATTTTTTGCTAGTGACTCGGCTGGGATTCGAACCCAGGACCCATACATTAAAAGTGTATTGCTCTACCAGCTGAGCTACCGAGTCGGCCACTTTATTATCAAGTTTTCATTTGAATAATGTCCCTTGTTTTAAGTGGTGCAAAGATATAGCTTTTTTTTATTTCTCAAAACTTTTTTGCAAATTTGTTTAAAAAAAATTCATGATAATTTCACTGGTAGGATACATGGGAAGTGGCAAATCTCACATTTCCAAAATATTAAGCGAAAAACTAAATTTTAGACTTATTGACCTCGATAAAGAGATTTCTAAGCGAAATAAATTAACCATTCCTGAAATATTCGCAAAAAAGGGAGAAATCTACTTTAGGAAGCTTGAACGCGAGGCACTGGAAGAAATTCTTGCTACAGAGGAAAATCTGGTTCTGAGCCTGGGCGGAGGAACTCCGGCTTATTACAATAATATGGAAATTATTAACAGCAATTCGAAAAGTGTTTTTTTAAGAGCTTCCGTAGGAACATTAGCTGAAAGATTGTCCAAGCAAAAGGAAAAACGTCCGCTCGTTGCCAACATTCCGGATGAAGATCTTCCTGAATTCATCGCAAAGCATTTATTTGAGAGAAACGCATTCTACAGCAAGGCACAGTTTCATGTGGCTACCGACACCCGGGAGCCGGAAGAAATTGTAACAGAAATAATAGAAAAGCTCTATCTCTAGAGCTTTATTTATTCGTTATTTTCGGAATCATCACCCTCCTTTTCACCGAAAAAGTCATCCCAATCCGTAAAGTCGGAGGAAATATCATTTTCAACATAATCATCCATATCCCTCCGGTCTTTCTTCGTAGGCCTTCCTTCTCCTTTGATTCTGTAATAATCCTGGGACATTTTACGCATTTTCAGAAGTTCGTACTGCTCCTTATCCGTTACATCTTTAATATGAAGCGGAACCAGCTTTGCCCCAATCCTGCTTTTAGGGATCTGAATTACCTTAATTTTATAATCAATCTGATTTTTACGGATCTTTATCACATCTCCTTCCTTTACCTCTTTAGAAGACTTCACCACCGAGTCGCCAATGGAAACCCTGTTCTTTTTGATCTCTTCCGTAGCGATGGTTCTTGTCTTATAAAAACGAATGCTCCATAAAAATTTATCTATTCTCATAATTTTTTATACTTTTGCCGTTATATTATTTGTAAAGTAATTAAAGTTTTTGAAATGAAAAAAATATTTTTATATATCCTTGCGGGATCTCTCTGTTTTTCTGCTTGTAAAAAGGATGATGAGGTTGAAGCTTTTGTGGAGCCTGAGGACGTAGGGGTAAGAAATTCTTATGATGACCAGGCCATTCAGAAATTCATGGAAAATAATTATCTGGATGCGCAGGGAAATATAAAAGCTTTCAGCTCAACAGACACTTCTGATGACAATGAGAAGAAGCTTTCCGAGCTTAGCCCTGTGAAACTATCTTCGGGAGTAATTTACATCGTAAGAAACGGCGCACAGCCTTCTCCGGGAGTGACCCTTGAAACCAACTCTACAGCAGGTAATGCTACCCAGATCAGAGTAATGATGAGAGCTAACTATTACCTTGCTTCAGAAAGTGACGGAAATATTTCTTTTGGAAGTGCAGGAGTTCTTTCAAACACCATTAATGGTTCAGGATCGCCGGCAACCGATCCGCCCTACTATTACATAAGAAAGAACGTCCTTGAAACTGCAACTACCGATGCTGCAAAACAGAGAAGCTACTATGAAATTGAAGGGCTTCAGGAAGGCTTAAAATATTTTAAAGGATATGCCGATAAGAATGATGGTGACCCTTACAATCTGCAGGGGGTAATCATCGTCCCTTCAAGAGCTGCATTTGGAAGAGATTCACATTACAATTATACAGGGCTTTCTCTTAAAAACAACTGCTTTGTATTCAATTTTGAAATTTATAAAGCCAATGTAAGACCGGTTTCAGAACAATAAATAAAAAAAGCGCTTCTCTATGGAGAAGCGCTTTTTTTATTTAAAATTTACAATCCTGCCTTATGTTTTACGTTCCCTAAAATATCCGGGAAATAATGATCTGAAAGGTGATCAAACTCATCCCCTCTCATGAACATGGTTGCATCTACTTCTTCGTAAGAGCTTCTCCCTGCCGCCGCAATAAGCTCATTGCAGGTATGCAGTGTATTTTTATGGAAATGATACACCCTTTCGGCTTTGTCGGTAACATCCAGTCCTTTAATCAGCATTTTATCCTGGGTAGCAACACCAGTCGGGCAATTATTGGAATTACATCGTAATGCCTGAATACAGCCCAAAGAAAACATAAAGCCTCTTGCATTATTACACATATCCGCGCCCATTGCAATAGCTCTGAGAATATCCAGACTTGTTAAAACTTTTCCGCTTGCAATAACGCGCAGTTTATTCCTAACATTATAACTTTTCAATGTTCTGTTTACAAAAATAAGTGCCGGTTCCAACGGCATTCCCACACCGTCTGAAAATTCCGGCGGTGCCGCTCCGGTTCCTCCTTCTGCGCCATCCACGGTAATAAAATCGGGATAGATCTTTAATACATTCATCTGAACACAGATGTCTTCAAATTCTTTGGTATCGCCTATACAAAGCTTAAACCCTACAGGCTTTCCTCCGGAAAGTCCGCGCAGCTGCTGTACAAACCTCAGCAATCCTGCCGCATCGGAAAACGAAGAATGCGATGGCGGAGAGATAATGGTCATTCCGGGTGTGACGTGACGGATCTTGGCAATCTCCGGAGTATTCTTCACCCCCGGCAAAACACCGCCGTGACCAGGCTTAGCTCCCTGTGAAAGTTTAATTTCAATCATTTTCACATTCGGAAGGTTGGAATATTTTGCAAACAGTTCCGGATTAAATTTTCCTTCATCATCCCTGCAGCCGAAATATCCCGTCCCGATCTGCCAGCAAAGATCCCCTCCTTCAAGATGATAAGGCGAAATACCTCCTTCTCCTGTATTGTGATAAAAGTTTCCTTTTTTGGCTCCTCTGTTAAGTGAGATCTGAGCGCGGTCACTTAAAGATCCAAAGCTCATCGCCGAGATATTCAGCAAAGAGGCGTGGTAAGGCTGTGTACACTGTTCCCCTCCCACCCATACTCTCGGAAGCTCTTCAGATGGCGACTTTGCATAAATGGAATGTTTGATCCCTTCATATTTTCTATGATTAACTTCCAGCTGGGTACCGAAAGCAACGGTATCTCCTAAGTTTTTAGCTCTTCTGTATACTGCGGAACGCTGATTTCTCGGAAATGGCTTCCCGTCTGTTTCCCTTTCAATAAAATACTGCTGCATCTCCGGTGAAATACTTTCGAAGAAATACCTGAAATATCCTAAAACCGGAAAGTTTCTCAGAATGGCATGTTTGGTCTGATAGGTATTGTACACCCCTAATGCATAAATGGCCGTTAAAAGAGTAGGTATCCAGTAATGCGCCCTGATGAGCAATGCTACAGTCCAGGTCACAATAATCAATACCATTCCCCAAGATAAAAACTTATCTCTCATGAATGTAAGATTTGAAGTTAGAAATTAAATGTAGTGGAAATTTAGCAGAAAGCTTATACTTTAGCTAAAAAATTTTCGTAAGAAGACTGCACAGAAACCGTGCCATCTGACAGGATTTTTTCTAAGTTTAAAAATTCTATCTGGTTAATAGATGCCTCATCATAATCTTTCTGTACCCTCACGTAATTTTCCGTGAAGCCAAACATTTTTCCGTCCTTGTTTTCATGTTCCCAAAGTACGGGAAGCGTTTTTCCAAGCTGAGTGTGGTAGAATGCCATCTTTTTCTTTTCGGAAAGAATTCTCAACATTTTATTGCGTTTTTTTCTTTCGGAAATCGGTACAATACCCTCCATTGCGGCAGCTTCGGTATTTTCTCTTTCAGAATAGGTGAAAACGTGGAGATAGGTAATGGGAAGCTCATTCAGGAAGTTATATGTTTCCATAAACAATTCTTCCGTCTCTCCCGGGAATCCTACGATTACATCCACACCAATTGCGGCGTGAGGCATTACTTCACGGATTTTAGCAACCCTGTCTTTATACAGTCTGGTAAGATAACGACGTTTCATTTTCTTAAGAAGATCGTCGCTTCCGGATTGCAATGGAATATGAAAATGCGGAACAAAGGTCCTGCTTCTGGAAACCAGCTCTATACTTTCGTCTTTCAAAAGATTAGGCTCAATAGAAGATATACGGATTCTCTCAATCCCGTCCACTTTATCAAGTTCAGAAATTAAATCTAAAAAAGTATGCTCATGTTTCTTGTTCCCGAATTCACCTTTCCCGTAATCTCCGATGTTCACTCCGGTAAGAACGATTTCTTTAATATCTTTCTGAGAAATCTCTCTGGCATTTCTTAGTACATTTTCAATAGTATCGGATCGGGAAATCCCTCTTGCCAAAGGAATCGTACAGTACGTACATTTATAGTCGCAGCCATCCTGGACCTTCAGAAAAGCCCTGGTTCTGTCTCCTATAGAATAGCTTCCAATGAAAAAATCAGTTTCTTCAATTTCGCAGGAATGAACAATCCCCTCATTTTCAGATTTTTCAAGATCATCAAGATAGCTGAGGATATTGAACTTTTCCTTGGCTCCTAATACAAGGTCTACTCCTTCAATCTGTGAAATTTCTTCCGGTTTCAGCTGGGCGTAGCATCCCACAATAACCACCAGTCCTTCCGGATTAGCTTTCATCGCTCTTTTTACGTGAAGCTTACATTCACGATCGGCATTTTCCGTGACAGAACACGTATTGATAACATAAATGTCTGCTTTGTCATCAAAACTTACCTTTTTGTATCCTGCGTCTGTTAATTGACGGGCAATGGTAGATGTTTCCGCAAAGTTTAATTTGCAGCCTAAGGTATGAAATGCGGCAGTTCTGTGAAATTGAGACATTTATTGATCCTGAATTTTGTGGGTGCAAAGATAATCAATTTAATACAAACGGTAAATCGATTCGGTCTATTGTTTAAATTCTTCTGTTACTTCCGGACCGTCTTGATAGCACACGGGTGAAGAATTTGTTTCAGAATTAAATTCGCTGAATTTTATTTTCATGTCTGAATTAAATTCCTCCGAGCGGTTTCTAGCAATAGAAAGCGTCTTCCAGTCTTCATTTTTCATCATTTTAGCAATGTAAACCATCTGCCCGATATGATAAGGATAATGAGCAAGCTGACGCAAAACTGCATCCAGTACCGTATGCGCCTCGTTTCTGATATAAATTGTAGCATACCAATTTTCATCATTGATCTGATCCAGTGCTTCAAAGAGACATTTCCAGCCGGCCTTCCAGTATCGAAGAACCTCAACTTTTGTAGAAAAAGTATTAACAAATTCTTCATCCCGGTTGCGCCAGGATTTTTCTCCATCTTCCGTTAAAAAATTCGTCCATCTGGAAAGCATATTTCCTGCAATATGTTTTACAATCACCGCAATTGAATTACTTTCTTCATTAAACTGCCAGAAAATCTGTTCTTCGGAGAGCTGTTCAAATGATCTGTCGCCAAGCATTTTGTAATAGGCAAAGCGTTTTATGAATAAATCTTTCATATTCGAGAATTTATACCTAAATATAAGAATAAATATACGTAAGATCTTATTAGTCAACAGAAAGAAATATCCGAAAATAAAAAACTGCCCTTTCGAGGCAGTTTTTAATATGCAGATTAATCTCTGTTTTTTACCATTACCCAGCCTGAGTATTTGAATAATGTATTTTTCTTATCATTTTCATTCCAGGTTACGGAATACCAGTAAGTACCGGTGGGAACTTTTTTTCCGCCTGTTGTTCCGTTCCATTGATAACCGCTCAGTTTATCAGCCTGGAACACTTTATTTCCGTAGCGGTCGAAAATGTTAAGTACAAGATTCTGTTTGTTTCCCAAAGCAGAATAATCAATCATATCATTAACGCCATCTCCATTCGGAGTAATCACATTTATTAAATTCGGAACAACTATCGTAATGGTAATCGGTTCGCAATCGTAAGCATCTTTAACAAAAATACGATGATCACCTCTCGGAATATCAGTAAATATATTTGAATCCTGCCAGTTGATACCGTCTGTAGAATAGTGATACGGACCAGTTCCTCCTGTTACATTTAGTGTCACCGTGGTGTTGGCTATATCCACAGAAGAGATGACAGGCTGTTCGGAAGCATAGATTTTTACGGTTTGCAATGTGGTACAATCTCCCGTTTTCAATTTCACCCAATACGTTCCCACACCTACTCCGGAAATGGTCTGGGTAGTAGCGCCGGTACTCCATTCATAAGCGGTAAAGCCGGGTCCGGCGTCCAGTGTTGTTTTATCTTCCATACAGATAATTTTATCCTGAAGAACATTAGAATACACTGGCGGAAGAACAACCAAATTGACTTTAGCAATTGCATAACAGCCGTTTCCGTTGGTTACCCTTATAAATACGACACCATTGGATGCAATATAATTCGCCGGATTTGGGATCGCATTGGTATTATTTTGTGCATCGGCAAGGGAAGGATAATAGCTTTTCGTTCCTGTCTGCGTTGTCACCGGAGCGATTGTAAGATTAAATGAAGCCGTGGAAGGATTGGATTCTATAAAGCATGACCTCAATGTTGCTTCGGTAACGACAACAACAGGATAAAATTTCAAAGTAATCTCTGCTACAGCTATGCAACCATACTGAGAAGTAATTTTCACATAGACGATTCCTTCAGCAGAAATAAATGCTGCAGGACTGGTAATTTCATTAATCCCGGCATTGAGATCACTCATTGTATTGTAATATTTTTTTGTAGCAGTAGGATCTGCGAATACTGCAGCGGAAGTCAGGTTAAAAGTAGCCGTACCCGCATTGTTGTTATTACAGCTGTACAGCGTTACATTATTTCCGGTAATATTCCCCTGCTTAAATTTAAACGCTCCGGTCTGCCTGCAGGAATTGATCGGATTATTAGGATCGGCCGGATCCTGATAGTGAATGCTATAGTAGTATGTTAATGCCAGATTCACCGTTTGTGGCGTAAGAATAGGGTTTGCTCCCGAAAGCGCATTATTCTGGGAGGTATGGTATGTGATCTGGAAGTTGGAATTTCCGTTCAGGATACCTGCTGTTAATGTACTGAAATCGAAAACAGCCGGATTCTGACAAATGATAATTTCTCTTGGATCTGCAGGGTTTGCGGCCGGAGTTCCGGGTGGTGTGAAAGGCTGTGTCTGAATATTAGGATTGGTAAACGGGGAGGCAAGGGTTGCCGTTCCGCCCCAGGTAAGTGAAAAAGGAGCCATCGTAGGATTAAAAACATCTACCCAATTGTCAATGTAAAGATAGTAGGTTTGTCCCGGAAGTACGTCCAGATATTTGCAGTATGGTGTTAAAGAGCCGCCGGCCGCGGAAGTAATGGTACTTGTCATATTCAGTCCGGTAGAAGCGCCTACACCTATTACTGTTGCCGCATTACAGCGTATTGGTGTCCCCAGGTTTCCGCAGGTAACATTGGGTCCATATACTGCCCAGTCGTAATCGGCATCCGGATCACTCGGGACAAGATCAAAAGTAAGCGTTCCGCCGGTTGCTATGGTAATTTTGTACCAGATGGAATTATGCTCGCCGGTTGTAAGACACCCTCCAAGATTTTCATTGAGTGCGCCAATACCTGATGGAGAATAGGTAATATCCGAATTTCCGCAAACCGTAAGTGCAGTGGAACAGTCAGCCTGAGAAAAAAGTGTTCGAGATAATAACAGCAAAAACAGGAGTAGATATTTCTTCATGCCTTTTCAATTTGGTTATTAAGTGAAGTGATTTTGTGTATATCAAATATAAACATTCCATATCAATTATGTTAATTTTATTCAACATAATTCATTAAAAATTGAAAAATAATAAATCATTTTAATAAATTACTTTATACTTATGATATTTCCGCAAAGATTTTCAACATGAAAAATTTTATGAAAAGGGCTTTTTACCTGATGCAGGTGTTCTTTATCCTGAATAAAAGTATAGCGTGAAGCAATGGAGTTCATATCCGAAACAATCACGAGCCAGCATTCGTCTACGGAAGTATCGTAATACGGGAATTTTTCGTTCTTTTTTTCAATCAGTTCCACAATTTTTTCCGAGCACAATTCATCAAAGAGATTCATGTTGTATTCGTGGGTAATGAATACGTTTCTCCGGTGAAAGGATTTCCTTACGCTTTTTACACAGCCGTATGCTTTTCCTCGCTTTATGCTTTTATAGATATTGAGAATAATTTCCTGTTGATTTTCGAGCGTATCGGGTCTGATATTTGAGTGGAATTCCAAAAAATAAACACCACGATATTTCGTAGTGTCTTCTTGTTCCAATAGTATTTCTGCCTGGCGGAAAATTTTGTTTAAGCTGCTTTCGATCTTTTTCATTTCGAGGTGATTGATCACTTCGGTGAGCTCGATCCCGATTTTCTTATCGTTGAATTTTGCGATAAAATCCGGGCTTTCACAGGTTAAATCTTCAAATTTTACTTCAGGAAAATGATGCATAAAAGAATTGAGAAGTAAGATCTCTGTCTTTTTCTTATACTTTTCCCGGTCGTGCAGCGGAGACTGATCTATAGTACGGTGGTATTTTTCGATCGGCTTTTTCTTCAAATGCCGGTTCAGGTAATATAAGCTTAGATTTTTAATTAAATCTTCATCAGAAAATGCCTTTTTCATGTGCTTATTTTTTATTGTTATGGAACACATAAAACTTTCGGTTTCATGTCATGAAGTTTTGATTATCAAAAATTTACAACTTAAAGATAAGTAAAAAATCAATGTTATAATTTCTTTTAAAACAATTTATTTAATAATTAACATTTAGTTTATTTTCATATTTAATACCTTTGGCTTTCAAATATAAAACTGTGATGGATTTTAGAAACTTTAAAATGCCTTTTGGTATCAATCCCAAATACTCTAAAAAGGTAGCCTATTTTTCAATGGAATTTGCCATAGAGCAGGTTCTTAAAATATATTCCGGAGGCCTCGGATTTTTAGCAGGATCTCACATGCGGAGTGCTTACAACCTGAAGCAGGATCTTGTAGGAATCGGGATTTTGTGGAAATTCGGATACTATGATCAGGCGAGAAACCATGATCAGACCTTACAGCCTGTCTGGACCAAAAAAATGTACAGTTTCCTTGAAGATACAGGCTTAAAATTCCAGATTGAAATCCACAGTGCGCCGGTTTGGGTAAAGGTTTGGTATCTTGATCCTGAAATTTTTCAGACGGCCCCGATGTTTTTTCTTTCGACTGATATTCCCGAAAACGACCATATCTCAAAAACAATTTGCCATAAGTTGTACGACGCCAATGAGTCTACCAAACTTGCCCAAT
Organism: uncultured Chryseobacterium sp.; assembly: GCA_913778275.1. Next base: position 34,701 of record CAJYWN010000003.1, on the reverse strand, counting down.
ATATCCTTTTAGGAAAAGGTGGTGCAAGGCTGTTGGATGAATTGAACCTGGAAAGAGATATTTATCATCTCAATGAGGCTCACGGACTTCCTGCTGCCTTTCATTTGTTAAAAAAATACAACGGAGACCTGAACAAGGTAAAAGAAAAGCTTGTGTTTACTACCCACACTCCCGAAGAAGCCGGTAATGAAAAACACAGTTTGAGACTTTGTTATGAAATGTCTTATTTTTCCGGGTTCAGCATGGAAGATGTGAAAAGGATCGAAGGTTCCGGCGATGATCGTTTCAATCATTCGCTGTGTGCCCTTAAGATGGCACATATCGCCAATGGCGTTTCTCAGCTGCACGGTGATGTTTCGAGAGCTATGTGGAGCAAATACGAAGGGATTTGTGAAATTAAGTCGATTACAAATGCACAGGAATTCAAATACTGGTCAGACAAACCTTTGTATAATGCTAAAGATGAAAACGATGAAACGGTTTTTGATTACCGTAAAAAGCATCTTAAGAAGAGACTTTTCAAAGTGGTTGCAGACCAGACCGGAAATCTTTTCAGCCCTAATATTTTTACCATTGTATGGGCAAGAAGGTTCGCCGGTTACAAAAGAGCTGATCTTCTTTTGCAGGACAAGGAAAGGTTTTACAGGCTTCTGAATAATCCCAAACATCCGGTACAGATTATTTTTGCCGGAAAGCCCTATCCTATGGATTACTCTGCAATTTCTGTCTTCAATGGTCTTGTAGAAGAAAGCAAAAACAATAAAAATATGGCTGTTCTTACGGGCTATGAGCTTGCATTAAGCAAATTACTGAAACAGGGTTCTGATCTTTGGCTGAATAACCCGAGAGTTCCGAGAGAAGCTTCCGGAACTTCCGGAATGACTGCTGCCATGAACGGCTCGGTAAATCTTTCTACCGACGATGGCTGGATCCCGGAATTTGCCAAGCATGGAGAAAATTCTTTCGTTGTGCCGAAATGTGATTATGAGAACATGAGCATCTATGAACAGGATAATTATGACATGAATAAACTATACGAAATTCTTGAAAATGAAATTCTTCCTGCTTACTATGACAACCCTAATAAATGGAGAAAAATCCAGTACAATTCGATGGAAGATGTAAAAGATCAGTTCAACAGTGACCGAATGGCGGATGAGTATTATCAGATGCTTTATAATTACAAAGGATAGTTTTTGATTGATGTTAAACTATTTATATAACGTTGCCGGTTCTCGATACATTTTTCTCCGCTTCGCTGTGAAAAACACCCGAACTGACGAACGATAACATTTGTTACAAATAAAAACGCGGCCTGAAAATTTTCATGCCGCGTTTTTATGAATTAATCTTTTTTCTTTTTTTCTTTAGGCACTTTCAGGCCCTCTTCTCTTGCTTCAGAAATTCCTATGGCAACCGCCTGCTTTCTGCTTTTCACTTTATCTCCGGAAGAAGACTTCAGCTTTCCTTCCTTGAATTCGTGCATTACTTTCTCTACTTTGTCCTGAGCTTTGTCTGAATATTTGTTCTTGCTCATAATATCATATTTTAAGATTTTGGTATCGAAACCCCTATTTCATATACATTTGCATGTTTCAGATATTTTGACCGTTCTCTTGAAGTGACCGATTCAAAATGATCATTTTTAAGAACTACAATTGGATCTTCCGTGTTTTCGATTTCGAAATTGGCCAGATATCTTTCATCAGGAGGAGACTGCAGGAGTTTCGCTTTTATTTTCTGCAACTCATCTGCATATTTTTTAAATCCGGGATCTGATGAATGAATAAATTTATATTCTTCGCCTGCATCCACGAAATAATGGAGTTTTTTATCCAGCAGGTTGGCTTCATTGCAAATTTCAGGGTTGTCATTACCGTCTTTGAAACCCACTTCCACCAACTCGCCATTTTTTCTCTGAGCGCATTCTTGGGCATCCTGATAGCTGGAAAAGCCTGTATATACAATTGTATTTCCTAAATCGTATCGGTTTAGTTTTTGGTTAAAAGCATTCGTTTCCATAATTATTATCTGATATTGATTATGTTTTTATATTCAATTTTTTTGCCAAAGGTTCGGTTTTTATACTTTTTCTGCCATTCATAAAATTGTTATATTTGAAAGTTTTAAAATAAAAAATGAAAAGATTCATATTAACGCTTACGATAGCAGCTGCATTTCAAAGCTTAGCCGCACAAGAAATCACTTTAGACAAGATATACTCCGGATATTACCGTGGAAAAGGCATTGCCGGAATCACTTCCATGAAAAACGGGGAGAATTATCTGGTTATCGAACAGGGAGGCATTGCAAAATATTCGTACAAAACTTCTCAAAAGGAAGGAAATATTGTGGATGGCCAGTTTGAAAGCTATGAATTTTCTGATGATGAATCCAAAATTCTCCTTCTGAAAGAGAGCGAGCCTATCTACAGGCATTCGTTTCTTGGGAAGTTTGAAATTAAAGATTTAAAATCCGGAAAAACAGTTGCTTTAAATGAAGGACAATTTGTTCAGGAGCCGAGATTTTCGCCCGATGCTACCAAAGTTGCGTTTATTGCTGAGAACAATTTATTTTACCAGGATTTAAATTCGGGAAAAATCACACAGATTACAACGGACGGTAAAAAAAATTCAATTATTAACGGACTTGCAGACTGGGTGTATGAAGAAGAATTCGGGCACGCCAGACAATATGAATGGACGAAAAATTCTGATGCGATTGTTTTTGTAAAATCTGATGAAAGCGAAGTTCCGGAAATTTATATACCGATTTACGGTAAAACGCTTTACCCTTCCGAAATGCGTTACAAATACCCGAAAGCGGGAGAAAAAAACTCTAAAGTTTCGGCACAATTGTATCGCTTGGACAATGGAAAAACAATTTCTTTAAATTTAAGCTCATTTAAAAATTATTATATTCCTAACGTTATTCAGACGGCAAAACCAGATGAAATCGTTTTGATAACATCCGAAAGAATTCAGAATGCTTCCGATGTTTTAAAAGTAAATACGAAAAACGGAACTGTACAGAAATTGTTCACCGAAACGGATGAAAAATGGATCGATACCGACAGTCCTACGTTGGAATTCCTGGAAGACGATTCTTTTCTGTGGGGTTCCGAAAGAGACGGAAACCGCCATCTGTACTGGTACGACAAAGACGGGAAGCTGAAAAAGCAGGTTACCAAAGGGAATTGGGAAGTTACCGATTATTATGGCTACAACCCCAAATCAAAAGAAATTTACGTTCAGACAACCGAGAAAGGAAGCATCAACAAAGTGGTTTCCAAAGTAAATATCGAAAACGGGAAATCTCAGCTTATTTCCAATGCTGAAGGTAATAATTCCGCAAGCTTCAGCAAAAATTATAATTATTTCATCGAGACATCTTCTACCGCTTCAAGACCTTATACTTTTGTTCTAAAGGATGGAAACGGAAAAGTAGTAAAGGAACTTCAGAATAACGATGCCCAGCTTCAGAAACTGAAAGCGGATCAATTTGTTGAAAAAGAGTTTTTAACGATTCCCAACGAAGCCGGAGATCAGATGAACGCATGGATTATTAAGCCTAAAAACTTTGATAAAAATAAAAAATATCCGTTGTTCATGTTCCAGTATTCAGGACCGGGATCTCAGCAGGTTGCCAATTCCTGGGACAACGGCAATGCGCTTTGGTTTGAGATGTTAGCTCAAAAGGGCTATATTGTTGCCTGCGTAGACGGCCGCGGAACAGGCTATAAAGGCGCCAAATTCAAGAAAGTGACCTACATGAATTTGGGAAAATATGAGATTGAAGATCAGATTACAGCGGCTAAATGGTTTGGAAATCAGTCTTATATTGATAAATCAAGAATTGGGATGTTCGGATGGAGCTTCGGTGGTTATATGACGAGCTTAGCGATGACCAAAGGTGCGGATGTTTTCAAAATGGGAATTGCGGTTGCACCGGTTACCAACTGGAGATTTTACGATTCCGTTTACACGGAAAGATTCCTGAGAACACCGCAGGAAAATCCTGACGGATATGATAAGAACTCTCCTACCGAATATGCGAATTTGTTAAAAGGAAAATTCTTATTAATCCACGGAACAGCCGATGACAACGTACATTTTCAGAATTCCATGCAATTCTCTGAAGCGTTGATTCAAAATAAAAAGCAATTTGATTTTATGGCGTATCCTGATAAAAACCACGGAATTTACGGTGGGCAGACAAGACCTCAGCTGTACCAGAAAATGACTGATTTTATTTTGGAGAATTTGTAATTCAGATAAAATTTAACCATAAAAAAATCCGAATCTTCAATTTAAGATTCGGATTTTATTTTCTTTCTTGCCATTTTTCAGGATCTCTGGAAGTGTGAAATACAGAGTATATTTCAATTAAGTTTTCTTCTGCGTTATATAAATAATGAATTCCATAGGGAAATTTCTTTAGAAAAACGATTCTAATATTATTATATTTCAATTCAAACGATAAAGGATTTTCTTTAATGAGATTGATTTTCAGACGGAATTCCTTACTAAAACTATTCCACAATTCTTTATTTATTTCTTTATACCACTTATTGATTTCCTTAAGATCATCTTTAACAAAACGGTTATAAATTAATTTAATCGCCATGTTCTAAACTTCTTAAGTAATCATCCATTTCAGATTCGGAAACAAAACTTTGAGGATTATTTTGAGAATAATTAATCCTTCTTTTTACCTCCTCTTGTTGCCATTCTGGAACTTCATATTGTTTTTCTTTAAAATGTTTATGCTTCAAAAAATCAATAAAATCATTTACTTCCTCATAAAAATTCTCCGGAAGTGTTCTGATATTGTTTTCTAGATCTTTTAATGTGATTTCCATTTTTCATCTTATTTTATCCAAAGTTAATAAAATCCCATTATTATTTTTAAAATTCTATATTTGTGAAATTTGAAATTTATCAACTATGAAGACTAAACATCCTAAGGGATTGCCTTTCCTCTTCTTTACGGAAATGTGGGAGCGTTTCGGGTACTATCTGATTCTCGGAATTTTTGTGTTGTATGTGATTGAACCAACCGGCGTAAAAGGTGGCCTCGGACTTCCCGACAAAACCGCAGACGATATTTTCGGAACCTACATTGCTCTGACCTACTTAACTCCCTTTATCGGCGGATTTCTTGCAGACCGGGTTCTGGGATATATCAAATCCATTTATCTGGGAGGCGTGTTAATGGCAGCCGGCTACATCGGGATGGGTGTCTTTAAAGATCTTACTCTTTTTTATTCTTCATTAGCATTAATTATTATCGGAAACGGTTTTTTCAAGCCTACCATTTCAACATTGCTTGGAAATTTATATTCCGAGGAACCTTATAAAGCCAACAAGGATTCCGGCTATAATATTTTTTATATGGGAATCAATATCGGAGCGTTTATCTGTAATATCATTGCGGCATTCATGCGGAATAAATTCGGTTGGGGTGAAGCTTTCATCACGGCCGGAGTCGGGATGCTGATCGGACTGGTAATTTTTACCATCGGCAGGAAACATTATATTCATGCAGCTCAGATGAAACCTGTACAGGAAGGCGACACCAAGCTTTCTGAAATTTTAGTTAAAGTTTTTCTGCCTGCTATTGTTGCCGGAGCAATCGGCTGGATAATACCGGGAAATATTTTCGGAAGCGACAATACGGATGCCTTTATTTTTGCCTGCGTACCGGTTATTTATTTTTATGCTTCGTTGTATTTTAAAGCAAAACCGGATGAAAAGTCTTCCATTGGAGCCTTGTTATCGGTTTTCTTAATCAGCATGTTTTTCTGGGCAGTTTTCAAGCAGAACGGAACAGCTTTAACAAGATGGGCCAACTATTACACGGACCGAAGCGTTCCTGTCGCTATGGAAAAGCCATTGGAAGGAATTTACATGGTTGAAGGGAAAAGTTATGAAGACAAGGAAGTTCCTTTTTATGATGATCAGTTCCAGTCGCAGAAAGATAAAGACGGTAAAACAATCAAGGTACAGGGAAAGGATATTTATTTTAAAAATATTTCTCCTGAACAGCGCGCACAATTAGAGAAAAATCCTGAAGTAAAAACCTACTTATACAACACGGAATTATTTCAATCCATCAATCCGTTCTGGGTCATAGCTTTAACGCCTGTTGTTGTTGGATTCTGGGCATTTTTAAGAAAACGCGGAAAAGAGCCGTTGACTCCAACCAAAATTGTTCTGGGATTATTCATTTCAGCATTATCATGTCTGGTAATGGTTCTTGCGGTTTGGGCCGGCGACAATGGTGCCGTGAAGGTTTCACCTTGGTGGCTGGTTGCAGGGTATGGAGTGATTACCGTTGGTGAGCTTTGCCTTTCACCGATGGGATTGTCATTTGTTTCAAAACTTTCCCCGGCACGGATTACCGCTTTAATGATGGGCGGATTTTTCCTCGCCAACTCAGTCGGAAACAAACTTTCCGGAATTCTGGCAAGTACCTGGTACAATTATGATAACAAGATGAATTACTTCTTCGTAAATTTTGCTTTATTGATTTTTGCCACTCTTTTAGGTTTATCGATGTTGAAGAGATTAAACAAAATCATGAAAGAAAAAGGGCATTAATATTTGATAAATATAACAGAAAATAAGCTGTAGAGTTATTCTGCAGCTTTTTTATTGAATTATAAAATTAAAACCTTGCCGAAAACCTAAAAAAAACTATATTTGTCAGTCTTAACAAAAATTAACAATATAAAAATGGATAATACTGAAGCATTAAGTCCGAAACAGGATGAGTTTGTAGAGAATAAAGGATCCAGACATCCGAAAGGATTATGGGTTTTATTCGGAACAGAAATGTGGGAGCGTTTCAACTTTTATGGAATGAGAGCATTGTTAACGCTCTTCATGGTAAATTCCTTATTAATAAAAGAAGCTGATGCAGCAATCATCTATGGAGGATTTTTAGCTTTATGTTACCTTACCCCGCTTTTGGGAGGGTTCATTGCAGATAAATATATCGGTAACAGAAATGCGATCCTTATCGGTGGATCATTAATGGCCATCGGTCAGTTCTTACTGTTCATCAGTGCCTCTACTTTCTCAGGAAGCATTGACAGCGCAAAAATGTTTATGTGGCTTGCCCTTTTCATCATCATTTTCGGTAACGGCTTTTTTAAACCGAACATTTCCTCAATGGTGGGAAGCCTTTACCCTAAACAGGAAAAATCTAAGCTGGATTCTGCCTTCACGATTTTCTACATGGGAATTAATATCGGAGCATTTTTGGGTCAGTTTATCTGTCCTTATTTAGGGGATGTAAAAGATGCGACTACAGGAGTAAGAGATATATTCGCGTTCAAATGGGGATTCCTTGCCGCTTCCATTGCGATGATCATCGGTACCGTAACATTCTTTATCCTTAAAAACAAATATGTAGTAACTCCGGAAGGAAGACCCATCGGAGGGTTACCGAAACATAATACCAGTGCAGATTTTGAAGAAGGAGAAACGCAGACTGCTAAATTCTCCGGAGCGGCATTAGGAATTACAGGAGCATTATTTATTGTTTTATTCTTTGTATTCCGATATCTTCTTGTTGGAGAATTTGGTTTCAAAGCGGTAGAAATGGGACAATTAATCAAAGGAATTATTTATCCTTTCATTTACGCGGCAGGTATTTCCTTAGCATTCTTAATCATGACTTCTGCTGAAAATAAAGTAGAAAGACAGAGAATCTGGGTAATTTATATTGTATCATTCTTTATTATTTTCTTCTGGGCAGCTTTCGAGCAGGCAGGTTCTTCATTAACGTTTATTGCAGACAACCAGACGGACAGAAATATCTTTGGATGGAATATGCCGCCTTCAATGGTGCAGATTTTCAATGGGATCTTCGTTGTATTATTAGCCGTTCCCTTCAGTTTAATCTGGGATAAATTAAGAGCAAGAGGCAAAGAGCCGGTTTCTCCGATGAAGCAGGCAATGGGCCTTGCGTTGATCGCTTTAAGTTATTTTATCATTGCACACAATGTAAAAGATCTTGGAAATTCAGGATTATTAGCGATTAAATGGTTAATGCTTTTATATTTTATCCAGACTTGCGGTGAGCTTTGCCTTTCGCCAATCGGGTTATCTCTGGTAGGTAAACTGGCTCCGAAAAGATTTGCTTCGTTGCTATACGGTGTTTTCTTTATTTCCAATGCCGCAGGATATGCTTTGGCGGGTTCGTTAGGAGCACTAATTCCTGCAACAGGAGACAAGTTTTCCAAAGCACAGGAAATTGGGGTAAACCTTCAGGATGTTTTAGATAAGAAAGTTACATTGACCCCAGATCAGGTAGCAGCATTCGAAAAAGCGCAATTGCCTTTACAAAATCCTACTTTTGCAGGATTTGAAATCCACAACTTATTTGAATTCTTCATGGTATTCGTAGTTCTTTGTGGTATTGCAGCAGTAATCTTAGCTTTAATTTCACCGATCTTAAAGAAAATGATGCATGGTGTAAATTAATCTGCATCAAATAAATATTCTAAACCTCTGTCAAGTCAGAGGTTTTTTTTATTTTCGTGTGTTCTTGTAATTGTTGACTCATTGCGTCAACAATTAAGTTGAAACAAAATCCTTAATTAAACTTAATCATATACCATTATGAATTTAACCCTTGACGAAATACAAAATTTCAAAGGAAAATACCCCAGACAAATCTGGAGTCTCTTCTTTTCCGAAATGTGGGAACGCTTCTGTTTTTACGGAATGCGCGGAATGCTCGTTTTCTTTATGATTTCACAGCTTAATCTTCACGAAAAAGAAGCCAATCTTCAATACGCTGCTACGCAGGCATTTGTTTACGCTTTTACCTTTATCGGAGGATTATTTGCGGATAAAATTTTAGGTTTTAGGAAATCACTCTTCTGGGGTGGAATTCTGATGATCATCGGAAGCTTGATTCTGGCTGCAGATCCCCACAAATTTTTCTTTCTTGGTATTGCATTTACCGTAGTGGGAACCGGGTTTTTCAAACCGAATATTTCATCAATGGTGGGGCAGCTTTACAAACCGAATGATTCAAGAGCTGATGCAGGATTTTCACTATTTTATGCAGGGATAAATCTTGGCGCTTTGCTGGGAGGTTACTTTTGTATTACCATCGGGAAAGGGGAAATTCTCGCTAAGGTAATCCCGGAAGATATGAGATGGAATGTTGCGTTCGGGTTGGCAGCCATCGTAATGGTAGTCAGCTTGATCAATTTTATTTTTACTCAAAAAAGATTAGGAACAATCGGTCTGCAGCCTGGACATCCCTTGAATGAAGTTAAATCTGCCCCCATTCCGAAATGGCAGGAGTATGGCGTCTATGTTTTATCGTTGATTTTTGTACCAATTATCATGATCATGGTCGCTAAAACCGAGTATACGGATTATTTCATGTGGACCGTAGGACCGTTGACTTTGATTTACCTGTTTTATGAAATGACCAAGGTAACGCCTGCAGAGCGAAACAAGCTTTTGGCAGCTTTAGTCTTCATTTTATTCTCTATTCTATTCTGGGGAATTTATGAGCAAAGCGGAGGTTCACTAAGTATCTTCGCTGCTAAAAATTTAAATAATGATTTATTAGGGCTTGATCCTAATGGCGTCAATAATTCCGGAGGCGCCTTTTTCATCATTTTCCTTGCACCACTGATCGGATTATTATGGATCTGGATGAGCAAAAGAAAAATTGAGCCGAATACCATTATTAAGTTCGGGTTAGGTTTTATTTTCTTAGGCTTAGGTTATTACGTTTTATTTGCAACACGATTTTTTGCCAATCTTCAGGGGATTACTTCATTGAATTTCTTCACTATTGCGTTGCTAGTTATTACTTTGGGAGAATTATGCCTCTCTCCTATCGGATTATCCATCATGACGAAACTTTCAACCAAAAACCTGCAGGGAATGATGATGGGAATGTGGTTCCTGGCTTCGGCATACGGACAATATGTTGCCGGGATTATCGGTGCAGGGCTGGCTACAGCGAAGGAAGGCTCTACCAATTATGATGCTTTGATCACTTATACCGATGGATATAAACAATTGGGATTGTATGCGGTAATTGCCGGAGTTGTATTAATTTTGATTTCTCCTTTTGTAAAAAAATTAATGCAGGAGGTACGGTAAGGCATAACTATTATGCTTATTTTTACTTAAATATCAAATCATGAAGAGAGTTATAAGCATAATTTGTCTTTTTATTATCACTCTACATTTTGCTCAGGTAAAGTGGATGACTATTGAAGAAGCGTTGAAGGCTCAGAAAGAAAATCCGAAAAAAATACTGATCGACTTTTATGCAGACTGGTGTGGGCCATGTAAAATCATGGATAAAAAAACGTATGGAAACCCCATTATTGCTGATATCCTGAATGAAAATTACTACGCTGTAAAATTTAATGCCGAAGAAAAAAATACGATTCAAATTTTTGGCAGAAAATTCTCTAATCCCAATACTGAACATAAAAAAGGAAAAAATTCCCTGCATGAATTTACGCAGTACATGAATGTAGGAGCTGTACCCAGTACGGTATTTCTGGATGAAAAAGGAGGTCCTATTACAATCCTTCAGGGAGAATTATCGGCAAAAGAGCTGGAACCTTATCTGGAATTTATTTCAAAGGATATGTTTAAAAAAATAAAGACCAGGCAACAGTGGGAAGATTACCAGACAAAATTTAAATCCAAAATAAAAGAATAACATAAAAGACTTTCAAATTTGAAAGTCTTTTTTAATTTCTAATTTTTCCCGAAATTCGTGAACTCTTAATGACATTAGAAACTTCCATAGAATATGTAAAAGGGGTCGGTCCGGAAAAAGCCAAGCTCATCAGAAATGTGCTGGGAATTTCCACCGTGGAAGATTTCCTGAATTTTTTCCCCCTCCGGTATCTTGATAAAAGCAAAATCCATAAAATTGCGCAGCTTCATGAAGTGAATACCGATGTTCAGCTGAAAGGGAAAATTACCGGTATTCAGGAAATACAGACCGGAAAAACCAAAAGACTTTCCGCAAAATTTAATGACGATACGGGAACAATGGATCTGGTATGGTTTCAGTATTCCAAATGGATGAAAGAACAGCTTCCCATTAATAAGGAAATTTATATTTTCGGGAAGATCAATGTCTTTAACCAACAGTTTTCCATGCCACATCCGGAAATAGAAATTGATGAAAAAAAAGGAGACAACCGCCTGAGGCCCATTTATCCAAGTTCGGAAAAATTAACCAAAAGAGGACTGAACCAAAAGTTTTTTCAAAATGTGTTAAAGAATATCTGCAGGGAAATTCCTACTCTCATTCAGGAAAATTTTCCGGATTACCTGATGAAAGCTTTTAAATTCCTCTCCAGGCAACACACCTACCTTAACATTCATTTTCCTAAAGATGCGGAACATTTTAAAAAGGCAGATTACCGTCTGAGATTTGAAGAATCATTCTTTTTCCAGCTGGGTTACGGGCTGAAAAAGATTCATCATAAGAGTCATACGGCAGGAAATCCTTTTCCGATTGTCGGCGATTATTTTAATGATTTTTATAAGCACCATCTTCCGTTTGATTTGACGGGCGCACAAAAACGGGTGCTGAAGGAGATCCGGCAGGATATGAAATGGCCGATCCAGATGAACAGGCTCCTGCAGGGAGATGTAGGCTCCGGAAAAACTATGGTTGCTTTACTTACAATGCTTATTGCGAAAGACAATGGATTTCAAAGCTGCATGATGGCTCCCACCGAAATCCTTGCCCAGCAGCATTATAACGGTATTAAGGAGCTTCTGGAAAATACGGAAGTTAATGTGAAGCTTTTAACAGGATCTACCAAAAAATCTGACCGTAAGATTATTCATGAAGAGCTCGAAAATGGTGAACTTTCCATTCTTGTGGGAACACATGCTGTGCTGGAAGACAAGGTGAAGTTTAAAAATCTTGGGCTCGCAATTATTGATGAGCAGCACAGGTTCGGTGTTGCACAAAGAGCAAAATTATGGGCAAAAAATAAAATCCCGCCGCATATTCTGGTGATGACAGCAACCCCTATTCCCAGAACGCTGGCTATGAGCTTTTATTCTGATCTTGACGTTTCTGTAATTGATGAAATGCCTGTAGGAAGAAAGCCTATTATAACTGCTCACCGGCGCGAAAAAGACCGGGCCTATGTGTACAACTTCTGTCGCGAAGAAATTCAGAAGGGGCGGCAGGTATATTTTGTCTATCCATTGATTGAAGAATCGGAGACATTGGATTATAAAAACCTGATGACCGGACTGGAAAATGTAATGGATAATTTCCCGAGATACAATGTCACGATGCTGCACGGACAAATGCGTCCCGAAGAAAAAGATGCAGCCATGAGCTATTTTGCCTCTGGCAAAGCAGAAATTATGGTGGCAACAACGGTAATTGAAGTAGGCGTAAACGTGCCTAATGCCTCGGTAATGGTAATTGAAAGTGCGGAGCGATTCGGTCTTTCGCAGCTTCATCAGCTTCGGGGACGTGTAGGACGTGGCGCAGAGCAAAGCTATTGCATCCTGATGACTTCGGACAAATTATCCAGCGACAGCAGGACACGAATTAAAACGATGGTGGAAACAAACGACGGATTTAAGATTTCCGAAGTCGATATGCAGCTTCGTGGTCCAGGAGATATTCTGGGAACCCAGCAAAGCGGTGTTGTAGATTTTAAAAGGCTGGATTTGGTGAATGATTCTGCGATCATTAAGATTACGAAAAATACGGTAGAAAAAATTTTAAAAACGGATCCCCTGCTATCCGGGACGGATAATCAGATTCTCAAAAACTACTACCTGCGACAGTATAAAGGTAAAAACAAATGGAGTAAAATATCATAAAAAAACCGCGCAAAGAATAAATCCTTACGCGGTTCCCCTTATAAAACTGTTATTTGAAGAAATTACTTTATCATCTTAATATCTTGTGATGTGGTGTTAAATGTATGTGGTGTGATGATGTTTAGCTGATAATAAAGTAAAAAACAAAATGAATTATCTTCCCAACTTGCTTATTTATAAAAACTAACTTGGCTTGATAAAGAATGGATGAAACAGCTATTCTTTATCTTTAGAGTTTTCATGATTGTACCGTTTTGTTTAAAGATCTTCTACGCTTTAATTGGAAATTATTATAATTCATTTTGTGTAACTATATTGATATATAATTTAGTTTATTTCAAACTCCTTTCAACCATAATGTTCTTCATTGACTGTGCTTATATTTAATAACAGCCAGACATAAAAAGCTGTCATTTACTCTATAGTTTTCACCTTTATGTGAATCTTAGAGGTACAAATATAGAACTTTAATTTTAATTCCAACATAATTCTTTATTTTTTTTCACACTTTCATGATAAAATTATTTTTATTCAATCCTGAAGTATGGTATTGCCAGGTTATGGAAATAACTTCGGTAATATTTTTTTTCATATCTGTATAATTATCAGGCTTTTTCATAAAAACATTAGCACCGGTTACAAAAATCTTTTCCTCTTCTTCAGCAGATACATTTTCGGAGTAAACAACGGTTGTCACAGCATCAAACTTGTGATCGGATTTAAGTTCGCTCAAACAATCCAAAGAGTTTTTTAAGGGCAAATGATAATTCATAAACACAACTTCAGGAACCAATATATTTTCCTTAAGATAAGACATCAGATCTTTCCCGTTACAAAATGTGTTTACTTTTACCTGAATTTTAAATTCCTGTAATATATTTTTGAAAAGAATGAGATTGCCTTCATCATGATCCGCGAGAATCACATTCAGATATTCTTTATTCATACTGCTTTGGAATAGTGTTTATCAAGATGCGGAAATTTTCTTCTCATGACAATAAGCTTGTGAAAATAAGATGGAGTAATTCCCGTCATATTTTTAAACTGGGTACTCAAATGTGCAACACTGGAGTAATTGAGCTTTTGGGCAATTTCTGTAAGATTATACCTTTTGCTGATAATCAGTTCCTTGGCATATTCAATCTTTTGAATGATAATGAAGTTTTCGATAGAGGTGTTGGCAACCTCCGAAAAGACATTAGACAAGTATCCGTAGCTGTGATTCAGTTTCTCAGCAATGTATATGGAAGCTTTTACAGGAATAGCTTCATCGGCACCTATAAATTCTGTAATTGCATCTTTAATCTTCTGCACCAATGCCGTTTTATGACTTTCAATAATTTCAATCCCATATTTTTCCAGATTTTCCCTGAAAGCCCTGCATTGCTCTTCTGTCATAGACTCATACAACTCTACTTCTCCAAAATTAAGAAGCCGGTATTTCAGTCCCTGCCCTTTCAGTTTCTCTTCCAGCACCCTCATACAAAGCGTATTGAAATCAAATTTTACATACATTTTCATCCTTATTATATGTATTTAATGATAGAGGTAAATATAATACATTTATATCAATTATAAGTGATATAATTCAAATACTGCCATACATATATTATAAAAAAAACTCCTGCATTGATAAATACAGGAATTTAAACACTAAGGATGAAAAAAAATATACTGATCAAAGCTAATATTTCAGCTTGAAACCAGGCATAAATATATTTGTTATAAGTGACTTGGTTCTTTTACAAAGATGTAAAAAAATAATAGATCACATTTTATAGAATTATAATAAATTATTATATAATCTTAAGTCAAATATTAGTGAAATAAGAATTCCATTTCATAATCATCCATAATATAGCCATTGCCTATATCAAGAATTACATCATTGTAAACCCTGAATCCCTGAGATTCGTAGAATTTTTTCGCCGGGTTACTTTTGTTGACATTCAGAATAATTTTCCGGTCATTTCCTTTTGCCACTTTCTCTTTTAAAAAGTCTAGTGCCGCTTTGCCAAATCCTTTTCCCTTACTCTCAGGAACAAGATAAATTCTGTGCAGTTTTGTAGTTAGATCTTCATATCCATGTTCATAACCGATAAAACCTTCAAATGAATGATTAATTTCATCAAATATTAAATAATAATGATAATCAGGATTTTTCAGATGCTCCGATATTTCACTACGGGAATACATGGTTCCCAGCATATACTCTATCTGTTCCGGGGAAAGTATTGCCGAATAAGCTTTTTCCCAAGATCTTCTTGCCAGATCCTGAATGACCGGAATATCTTTTTCCGTCGCTCTAATAAATTTCATCAGTTTTTTATTTAGTATAAATTTTTAAAGAGTTATATCTCTGCTTAATGCAGTTCTCCTCTTTTTCAGTTAAAAATAAAAAGGATGAAAAGCACTGAACTTTTCACCCTGATATGTTTAAAGTAACTCAAAATTGTTACTGTAAATTCAAAAATTCACTACAATTAAATTGACAAGTCGCCTATTAAATATTTGCCATTTCTGCTTTAATTTTAGCGTGCAATCCTTCTGAAGCCACCACTAATGGAAGCCTTAGATAATTTTTAACGATCCCTTTCTCGGCTAAAACAGCTTTAATTCCGCAAGGATTTCCTTCTGCAAAAATCAGTCTTGTGATATTAACCAGCTTATTATGGATTTCATAAGCTTCATCCGCTTTTCTTTCGAACGCCAGCTGTACCATGCTAGAAAACTCTTTTGGATAAGCCTGTCCGATTACCGAGATTACCCCGTTTCCACCGGCAAGTGTTACAGGTAGCGTAAATTCATCGTCCCCGGAAACCAGGTTAAAGCCTTCAGGCTTATTTCTTAAAATATCGAAATACTGAAGAATATTAGGGGCCGCTTCTTTAATTAAAAATAAATTCGGGAATTCTTTAGCCAGACGCAAGGTGGTTTCCGCTTCAATATTTTGTCCGGTTCTCGACGGAACATTATAAATGATAATATTTTTTCCCGTGGAAGCCAGCATTTTATAATGCTGATAAAGCCCTTCCTGATTCGGTTTATTGTAATAAGGAGATACGGAAAGTACGGCTTCAAATGCGGAAAGATCCGTTTCTTCAATCTGTTTCTTAACTTCAAGAGTATTATTACCGCCAATTCCTATTACAAGCGGAACGCGTTTATTAGTAACCTTAATGATATGGTCAATCACCTGTTTCTTCTCTTCGGCAGAAAGCGTTGCAGCCTCTGCTGTAGTTCCCAAAACAACTAAATAACTGGTTCCGTTTTCGATGTTGTAATCCACCAATTTGGTAAGACTTTCAAAATCCACGGATAAATCTTCATTAAAGGGTGTTACCAGCGCAACACCTACTCCTTTTAAAATGCTCATCTGTTAGAATAATTTTTTCCAAATTTAATGATTTACAAGAAGAATTTGTCATAAAAAATAATGTTTTATTATACATATAATTATATTTGCATATACTAAAAAAGATATATGAAACCGCTCTGTCTAAAATGTTTATAAAAAAACCAGATCCCAGCGAACATATATCTCAAAAATAATTGCTGCATATGAAAAATAAATTCTTGTTATTAGGAATTGCTCTGGCTGCGCTCTCCGCTTGTAAAACGGCTTCTCCGTTACAGGTAGCGAATGTGGAGACCCGAAAGAATATTTCTATTAATAATGAGCTAAAAAATGATGAGGAGTTTGTAAAAGTTATTGAACCTTATAAGCAAAAACTCGATAAGGAGATGAACCAGAAAATCTCTTACACCGGAGCAGATCTTAACAAACAGGGAGACAACAGCAATCTGGGGAATCTTCTAGCAGACTATACTTTCGACGGTGCCCAGGAATGGGCCCAAAAAAGCCTGAATAAAAATATTGACGCCGCTCTTATCAACATCGGAGGGATCCGTACAAGCATAGGTAAAGGAGATATTCTGCTTAAAAGTGTGTTTGAAGTAATGCCTTTCGAAAATGAAGTGATCATCGTAAAAATGAAAGGATCAGATTTACAGGGACTTTTTGATTATTATGCTAAAACACAGGTCAATAATCCGGTTTCCCATCTCTATATTGAAACCAAGAACGGACAGCTTACCAAATCGCTTATTAATGGAAAAACCGTGAATGCAGAACAGGAATATTATATTGCCACCTCAGACTACCTGGCTTTGGGAGGTGATAATATGAAGTTTTTCTCAAAGGGAGAAATGATCCCTACAGGAATAAAACTCAGAGATCTTTTCATTGAATATTTTAAGAAAAATCCTGAAGTGAATCCCAATACAGATATTCGTTTAAATTTTATCGGTAAGAAGTAATGGACAGAAAAAGTTTTTTAAAGGCAATAGGCGGCGGGACTTTGGCAATGGCTTTAGCCCCAAATATGATGATGGCGGAAGAGCTGAAGTTGGTTGATTTTAAATCAGCCAATAAACTCACTATTCTTCATACCAACGATCAGCACAGCAGAATTGAACCTTTCGATTCAAGCTATACCAAAAACCCCAATCAGGGAGGTTTTGCAAGGCGGGCAACCCTGATTCAGCAGATCAGAAACCGGGAATCCAATGTATTGCTTTTGGATTCAGGAGATATCTTTCAGGGAACTCCTTATTTCAATTTTTTCGGCGGCGAACTGGAATTCAGACTGATGTCTATGATGAAGTATGATGCTTCCACGATGGGAAATCATGATTTTGATAACGGTCTGGACGGATTTTTAAAGGTTTTGCCGAATGCGAAGTTCCCCTTTATCTGTTCCAATTATGATTTTAAAAATACAGTGCTTGACGGGAAGACTTCTCCGTATAAGATTTTTAATAAAAACGGAATCAAAGTGGGAATTTTCGGAGTCGGAATTCAACTTGACGGGCTTGTTGGAAAGAAACAGTATGCAGAAACGGTATATTCCGATCCTGTTGAGGTAGCTCAGCATTATTCACATTTTCTAAAAAATGAACAGAAATGTGATCTGGTGATCTGTCTTTCGCACATCGGTTATGATTATAAAGATGAGCCGGATAAAATAAGTGATAAGATATTGGCTGCCAAAACCGAAAATATTGATCTCATTTTGGGCGGTCACACACATACTTTCCTTTCGGAGCCACAAACTTTCGTTAACAGACAGGGTAAAAACGTTCTTGTCAATCAGGTTGGATGGGCAGGACTTCTCTTGGGAAGAATAGATTTCTTTTTAGACACAAATAAAAACATACAACATATTGCCTGGAATAATCAGGCCATCGACAGCAGCATAATAGCATAAGCATGAAAAAACTCTCTCTAATTTCTCTTGGTATTTTGGCATCCCTGCACGTTGCACATGCACAGACTATTTCCTCAAAAAAATGGGCAGACCTGTTTTCTTATAATAACGTTACTGCCATGAAGGAAGATAACGGAAAAATAGTTGCAGCTGCAGAAAACGGAATCTTTTATTATACAATTTCATCAGGTGAAATTACCAAGCTGTCTAAAGCAAACGGCTTGCATGAGGTTAAAATTTCAGCATTTGATTACAACCCTCAAAGCAAAATTGCGCTCATAGGATACCAGAACGGCTCACTGGATGTAGTTTCCCCGGACGGAATTACATATGTTGTGGATATTCCCATTGCTACCGGATATAACGGCAGCAAAAGAATCAACCATATTTCGATAACTGGAGACCTGGCTGTTATTTCGGTAGGTTACGGAGTTTCTATTTTCGATCTGAAGAAAAAAGAGTTTAAAGATTCTGCTTTCTTCTTGTCCGGAGGCGTATATGAAGCCAGCAATGAGGCTACCATTTTCGGCAATAAAGTATTTTCAGTAACCAATACAGGTCTGAAAAGCCACGAAATGAACACAACGTTTCCGGTATTTAACACATGGATCACTGAAATGGCAGGAGCATTCAGACATATTGATTCTGAAGGCATTTTAAGTTTTTCGTCTGCTACAACAGGATATCTTTATAACAATGGTACTTCAGTACCTCTTTCCCAAGCATTTACGAATGTAAGAGATGTTGTGGTAAACAGCAATAATATTATTGTAACAGATCTAAACAGGGTTTACACCTTTAATACCAATGGAAATTTCAACAATACCGTAAGTTTCGGCGAAGAATGTAATACCGCAACTACCGTAGGAAGCAGTGTATATGGCGGAACAGTACTCTCAGGGATAAAAAATGAAAGTAATAACTCCTTCAAGCCGGATGGGCCTTATTTTAATTATGCCTATAAAATGAGTCTTTACGGAGACAATCAGATTCTGGTATCTACCGGTGGAAGAGAAAACAGATTTAATACAGCAATCAGCAACCCGAAAAATCCCGGGTTCTATTACTTCAATGGCATGGAATGGATCTATCCTTCCTACTTTATCGGGAACACCACAAGATTCAATGTTCTTGATGTTGTTTCAGATCCTTCAAATCCGGATGATATTTTCTTTACCAACTATGTTACCGCACCTGGCCGTGGTGTATACAAAATGAAATACAATGCAGCCAGCAAAGATTTTACCTTTAGTAAAAACTATAATTTAGGAACTGATAACTTTTCTGCAAGACGTGCTGTAGGAATCGCCTTTGATGATGCCAACAACCTTTTTGTGACCATAGCTTTTTCCAGTGACGGACCGGAAGTCGGGCAGCTTACTGCAATAGGAGCGTATGACAGGGCAACCGATGATTTTCTTATAAAAAATACAACGACATTGGGGGCTGCACAAAAACCACTATTTTATGAAGGCTTGTTGTGGATCCCTATTCCAAGACTGAGTGCACTTGTTGCTTATGACGCAAAAAAAACAGTCAATACCTCTGATGACACCGCTTATATTCTGAATCAATCTAATGGATTTGATCCTAATTCGGGAGGGAATATTTCCGTAGCGCTTGATAAGTCAGGAGATGCCTGGATAGGAGGAGATTTAGGACTAAGAGTTTTGCCAAATGCCGTTTCTGCCGTTAAAACGCCGGCAAGCGCCACCGTAGAACCTATTATTATAGAACAGAACGGTCTTGGCGAAGAACTTTTCAGAGATTCGCAGATATTGCAGATCGAGGTAGATGCAGGCGATCATAAATGGGTTTCTGTGGATGGCGGAGGCGTATATTATTTATCTGCAGACGGCCAGCAGACCGTAAAGCATTTCACAAAAGAAAATTCTCCTCTTCCTACAAACAGTATTACGGACATTAAAGTAGACAAAAAGACAGGAAAAGTATATTTTGCATCATATGATGGAATTGTAACATACCAGGGAGATGTATCTGATGTTACTTCCGGATTCGGAAACGTACTTGTATATCCTAATCCTGTAGTGTATTCTAATTTTAAAGGAAAAGTTACCATTAAAGGTCTTGCTGAAGTTACCAACATCAGAATTGCAGATGCGGCCGGAAATGTCGTACACTCTGCTGTAGCAAGAGGTGGATATTATGAATGGGATCTAAATAATCAGAGAGGGGCAAGAGTGGCCTCCGGAGTATATTTTGTATTGATGACCAATGAAGACGGATCCGATAAAGCAACAGCAAAGATTGCGGTAGTTAATTGATGAATTCTCAAAGCGGCTTTTTATTATCTTACATAAAATACGGTGAAAATGATGCAGTACTGCATTGTTTTACAGAAGAAGAAGGGTTTCAGTCTTATTTTCTAAAAGGTATTTACGCCCGGAAGAATAAGAAAAAAGCCCTGCTCCTGCCTTTGAGTAAGCTTAATTTTTCCCTGCTTCCCGTGAGAGGAAATGGAATACAGACCATTTCCCGGTTTGAAATGATTAAGAGCAATGATATTTATACCGATATTCGGTGTAATTCGGTGGTATTTTTCATTTCGGATTTTTTGAATCAGAATCTGAAGCATGAAAATAAAAATCACCACCTTTTCTTCTGCCTGGATGAATTTATTGATGAACTGGAAAACCAAAACTATCAGTCTCATCTAATCTTTCTGATTAAAATCCTGAAAATTCAGGGGGTTGCCCCTCTGTTGAATAATGGAAAATTTCTCGATCCCGAAACGGGAACTTTTTCATCTGAATTGATGCATCAAATCTTTAACGAAGATATTTCTGCGATATGGCAGGCTATTCTTGCTTCCGAGCATCCGTACCGGATCAAAATTTCTTCAGCTTACAGAAAAGATTTTCTCGACAGTATTCTGGTGTATTATCATTATCACATCACAGACTTCAGAATTCCTGCCTCCCTGGAAGTCATTCAACAGATTTTTGAATAAAGCATTATCAATACATTAACTAAGATTTATTTTTTTCCGGCATTTCAGTTTCTGATTCTGCTATTTCTTTTTTTGAAAAACGAGGCATGAGGATTTTCGCAATCAGTCCGGTCCAGCCTGTCTGATGCGAAGCACCTACTCCACGTCCGTTGTCTCCATGAAAATATTCGTAAAACAGAATATAATCCTTAAAATCCGGATCACTCTGAAATCTGGGATATTGGCCGTTGAAAGGACGGTTCCCGCTTTCATCTTTTAAAAATATTTTTGCCAGCCTTTTGCTCAGTTCATCGGCAATCTGATCTAGATTTAAATAATTTCCGCTTCCTGTAGGATATTCTACCAGAAAGTCAGGACTGTAATAAAAGAAAAATCGTTGAAGGCTTTCAATAATTAAAAAATTAACCGGGAACCATACCGGCCCACGCCAGTTGCTGTTTCCTCCGAAAAGCCGGCTGTCACTTTCCGCAGGCGTATATTTTACGGTAAAGTCTTTATCATTCAGGTGTAAGGTAAAAGGGTTTTTCTCATATTCTTTAGAAAGAGCACGAATACCAAATTCGCTCAGGAATTCATCAGAATTCAGCATTCTGGAAAGAAGTCTTTTCAAACGGTGGCCACGCAGAAGAGAAAGCAGGTGCTTGGAATCCTCGCCTTTTACTTCCCAGTGGGAAACCAAAGCAGCCAGTTCAGGCTTATTGTCTAAAACCCACTGCATTCTTTTCTTGAAGTTTGGAAGCTTTTCAATCATATCATCATCAATAACCTCTACGGCAAACATGGGAATCAATCCGACAATCGTTCTCATTTTTAAATACATATGATTATCTTCTCCCAAAGAAATAGCATCGTAGAAGAACTCGTCTTCTTCGTCCCAAAGGCTAAAGCATTCATCCCCCATATTGGCCAGAGAATTTGCAATTGCGAGAAAGTGCTCGAAGAATTTCATAGCCATTTCTTCATAGATGCTGTTGTATAAAGCCAGCTCGAGTGCGATTCTCATCATATTCAGGGCAAACATGGCCATCCAGCTCGTTCCGTCTGACTGCTCGAGATGTTCACCGTCGGGAAGCTGTGTATTGCGGTCAAATATTCCGATATTGTCCAGTCCTAAAAATCCGCCTTCAAAAATATTATTACCGTTGCTGTCTTTTTTGTTAACCCACCAGGTAAAATTCATCAGTAATTTCTGAAAAGCACTTTCCAGAAATTGCAGGTCTGGTTTTCCTGATAGATACTCATCAATTTTAAAAACTCTGAAAACCGCCCATGCGTGAACCGGCGGATTGACGTCATTAAAATTCCATTCGTATGCGGGAAGCTGCCCGTTGGGATGCATGTACCACTCAAAAAGGAATAATTTCAGCTGATGCTTGGCAAAATCCGGATCGATCAATGAAAAGCTGATGGTATGAAAAGCCAGATCCCAAGTCGCATACCAAGGGTATTCCCATTTATCGGGCATGGAAATAATATGTTCATTGTTGAGGTGCTTCCATTGAAAATTACGGATCTTCTCACGTGATTTTGGAGGTTGTGGTTCTGCAGGATCACCTTTCAGCCATTTTTCGACATTGTAATGATAAAACATCTTGCTCCAGAGCATTCCCGCAAAGGCCTGCCGCTGTACCATTTTTTCATCTTCTGTAGCAATTCCATTCTGGACTTCTTCATAGAATTCATCGGCTTCCTGTTTTCTCAGGCTGAATATTACATCAAAATCATCAAAAGGTTTTGTAAGATCTTTATCAGACAGCCTGAATTTAAAAACTTTTTCTTCTTTGGGTCTAAAACTTTCGTCGATCAGGAATGCTGCTTTGGTACCGAAATGTTCGGGGTTAACCGACTGTGAGTTACCATTAATAATAAAATCATTAATCCCGTCTTTACTGTAGCGGGATTCTCCCGGACACTGATACAGTTTTTCATTATTCGTTTCATTATCACAGAATAAAACTTTGTGAGACTGACCTGCATACAAATTTTTGATTTTCAAATCCTTATGTATAATTTTAACTAAATCTACCTCCTCCGAATTCATCTGTGGCAAGTAATCGTCGTAACCCCATCGCCATGTATTTCTGAACCATAAAGTCGGAAGAATTACCAAAGGAGCGTTGTTTTCGGATTTATTGACAATAGTAAGCTGAATCAGAATATCCTGGGAATCTTCTTTTGCATACTCTATAAAAATATCGAAATATTCATTTTTATCGAAAATTCCGGTGTCGATTAATTCGTATTCGGGTTCCTGCTTGCTCCTTTCTGCATTTGTCCGGATAAGATCTTCATAAGGAAATGCATTTTGAGGATATTTATAAAGCATCTTCATATAAGAATGCGTAGGTGTGGAATCCAGGTAATAGTAGTATTCCTTAACATCCTCCCCGTGATTTCCCTGTCCGTTGGTAAGACCGAAGAACCGTTCTTTCACCATTTTATCTTTTCTGTTCCAGAATCCGAAAGAAAATACCAGTTTCTGAAGATCATCACAAATTCCGCAGATGCCTTCTTCTCCCCACCGGTAAGTTTTTGCTTCCGCCGTATCGTGGGTGGTATAATTCCATGCATCGCCGTCTGCGCTGTAATCTTCACGCACCAATCCCCATTCGCGGTTGCTGACGTAAGGTCCCCACTTTTTCCAGGTGATGTCGGTAAGTCTTTCTTTTTCTTTCATGTATTTGTAAATTGTTTTATATATGAGATTTAAGGCAAAGGCTGCAAAGAGTTTATTACTTAAGACTCGCAAAGACGTCACTCAGCAAAGATGAAGAAGATACATGCAAAACGAACACTTAATTATCAAATGAGTGAACCCCATAGTCCGTCTCTGGCTTCCTTTATGCTTTGCCAAACATGCGCCCCGGATTGAACGGCCTGTTTGAGCTTTTTTTATTTTCGGCGGCGGCTTCGCCGCCGCCGAAAATAAAAAAAGCGAGTAGTGAAAGCCGGAAATGTGCGCCCAAAAATTATCCTCCTGTAGAAAAGCTTTCGAAGGTTGTCATCGCTCCGTCTACAAAAATACTTGCTCCCGAAATATAGTCTGCGAAGTCGCTGGCTAAAAATACGGCCAGGTTCCCGATATCCTCCGGTTTTCCGATCCTGTTATAAGGAACAAGGTTCATCAGATCATTCATTGCTTTCGGAGTGCTCCATGCATCTTTATTGATCGGGGTCTGGATAGCACCCGGACAAATGGAATTAACCCGGATTTTATCGGCTCCGTATTCCTGGGCCAGTGTCTGCATCAGCATGCGGATGGCACCTTTGCTGGCGGCATAATTGGCGTGCCCGGCCCATGGAATTAATTCGTGAACCGAACTGATATGAATGATTTTTCCGCAGGCAACGGATCGTGATGTGTCAATACCGCGGCGAAGAAATTCTTTTATCGCTTCACGAGCACATAAGAACTGGCCTGTAAGATTGATATTGATGACCATATTCCACTGCTCAAGAGTCATTTCCGTGAATTTTGCGTCTTTCTGAACCCCTGCATTGTTAATGAGAATATCAACCGTACCGAATTGTGAGATGACCTCCTGAAACATTTTGATGACCTGCTCTTCACTGGAAACGTCACATTGAAAAGTGATCCCGCTTCCTCCGGCGTCTGTTATTTCCTTTAAAATATTACGGGCTTCATCTGCTGAATGTTCGGATGAGTGGTTTACGATGACCGTTGCTCCGGCTGCTGCAAGCGATTTCGCAATTCCAGAACCTATTCCGCTGGAAGCTCCGGTAACAATAGCAACCTGATTTTTAAGAGAAATTTCCATGTTTTATTATTTGATGTTACTCCAATTGAGTTGAAAGGATCACGCCAAACATGAAAAATTAACTTAAAAAATTCTTAAAGTTTTTTATACATAATATATTGCGGTCCGCTTCTTCCTATCCTGGTTTTTCCTTCGTAATGATATCCTACCTTGCGATATAACTGATAAGCGGAAATGTTGTTCTGATTAACGGCAAGAACGATTTCCTCGCAGTCTTTAAAGTTTTCCCGAACAAATTCATCCACCTGAATCATCGCCGCTGTTCTTATTCCCTTTCCCTGCATTTCAGGGTTTATAGAAAACGAACGAAGCAGCATTGCGTCTTTATTATCAGTAAGTTCTAATTTATCGTCTCCAAAATCCAACACGAAAAATCCGCAGGGATCTTCATCTTTAAGAATGGTTATCGGAAATGCAAGCGTATCCTCGCGTTCTTCGATCCTCTGCAAGGCCTGTTCTGCACTTGCGGTATATTGCAGCTGATTTTCATCCAGAGCATAATTTACTCCGGGGAAATCTTTTTGTTCATAAAATTTTAACTGTATCATATATTAGTGATGGTAGATGTCTTCATACATTACTCCTGCACGAATTTCAACAGGCAGCCTGTTTTCTTCCGGAACAATCGGGCAATTGTAATCGTAGGCATTGTAGGCACAATACGGCTGATAAGATGTATTAAAATCCAGAACGATAATATTGCCTTCAGGGATTTTTAGATCCATGTATTTTCCGCCGCCGTAGGTTTCTTTTCCGTTGGTTGCATCGCGGAATGGCAGGAACAGGTAATCTTTGTATTTCTTTTGTTTGATTAAATCTAAACTTTGATAAAGGGACAATGTATAGGATTTCCCGTCAAGTTCAAAAGTTGCTTTCCCATATTCTCTGTAGGATTTTGATTTCCCTGAAGAAGTGGGAAGCTCGAAGGGTTGTGCATTTTCAGTTCTGGTAAATTTGGCGGTGACCCTGTACTTTATATCAATCGGGAAGAAAGGATGCTGTCTGAAATTTTTAAAGTTATCTCCTCTTAGAGGTGTTTCTTTGGGATTCAGATACTCCTCGTTCAGTTCTTTCTGAAATTTCTGGACCAAGGCCGTTTCCTTAGAATCTTTTTGGGAGAAGATCAGCACAGGTAAAAGTAAAAGTATAAATATGTATGTTTTCATTATAAGAAGATTTTACTTTAACGCGAAGTTCGCAAAGATTTCTTTTATATTTTATCGTGTATTTTCCGGTTCTTAGCAAGGAACAACCTTAACCTTATAGTCTTTTATATATAAGATTCTGAAATTTTCACCCGATAAATATCAGAAGAATTTCTTTTGATCGCTTCTACAAAAAAACCGCCTTCTTCGGGAATGACTTCTTTCAGATCGAAGCTTTTACAGTCTTTGGGTAATCCTGAAAAAACAAGCGTAAACCAAAAGTCTTTCATAAAAGGTACCGGCGTCCAATTGGGATAAATGGTAATATTTTCAGCATGGATCAATCTGCTTTTATGATCCGACTGGTTATCGAAAAGATAGGTTGAATGCCAGATTCTGATCAGGTTCCCCAGAAATGGGGAGGCGGGAAAGCAACAATGCACAATTACCTGCTGTTCCTCCTGAACTTCTGTCTGAAGGGATTCCAGTAATTCTTTTACAATAACAGGTTTTGCAATGGTTTCGGACATATTTTTTGTTGTGAACAGTGAATGCCCAATAGTGAATTTAATCGACTATTGCCCCTTCACTATTCACTTTTTTAATATTTAAGTTCTAATTTTTCTTTGGTATAATTTCTTACTTTCTCTGTAAGTTCCGGATTGGCAGCCAGCTTTTGTCCGTAGGAAGGAATCATTTCGATCAGCTTGTCTTTCCATTCTCCGTGGAGCTTTTCAGGGAAGCACTTCTCAAGAACGTTAAGCATGGCGTAAACAGCCGTTGATGCGCCCGGTGAAGCACCTAATAAAGACGCGATGGTTCCTTTTTTATTGACTACGACTTCGGTCCCGAACTCCAGTTTTCCGCCGTCTTTTTCATCTTTTTTAATGATCTGCACTCTTTGTCCGGCCACTTTAAGTTCCCAGTCCTCTTCTTTGGCATCTTTAATAAATTCTCTTAAATGCTGGATTCTCTGGGCTTTTGTCATGGCCACCTGCTGAATAAGATATTTTGTTAAAGGAATATTGTGCCACCATGCTCCGAAAAGTGATCTCAGGTTTTTTGTATTCACGCTCTCCGGAAGATCCAGATAGCTTCCTTCCTTCAGGAATTTTGTTGAAAACCCTGCAAAAGGTCCGAACAATAAAGCTTTTTCACCATCAATAATTCTCAAATCCAAGTGAGGCACTGACATTGGAGGTGCATCTACTGTTGCCTGCGTATACACTTTTGCATTATGTTTTTCCACCAATTCCTGATTATGACTTACCAGCCACTGCCCGGAAACCGGAAAACCTCCGTAGCCTTCGCTTTCTTTAATATCCGAGCTGTCCAGCAACGGCAACGCATACCCTCCTGCTCCGATGAATACAAAATCTGCTTCCACTTCCTGCTTATGGTTGTGAATTCTGTCTTTTACCTTCATCTCCCAGGTTCCGTCTTCTTTAGGATCAATATCTTTTACTTCGTGATAAAGAAAAACTTCAACATTGGAATCCTCCAGCAAATGCCTTCCCATTTTTCTGGTAAGCGTTCCGAAATTAACATCGGTTCCCATGTCCATTTTGGTGGCGGCCATTACTTCAGAACCATTTCTTTTGCTCATCACAAGGGGGATCCACTCTTTCAGTTTATCGTGATCCGTGGTGAATTCCATGCCTTTAAACAGAACAGATTCCGACATTTTCTGATGGCGATTTTTCAGGTATTCAGCATCTTTTTCACCAAACACCAGGCTCATGTGCGGACAGGAATTGATAAAATCCTTCGGCTGCTGAATATATCCTTTACTGATTAAATATGACCAAAACTGCTTTGAAATTTCAAATTGCTCGGCGATGCTTTCTGCTTTGGAGATATCGATTGTTCCGTCCGGTTTTTCGGGGGTATAGTTGAGCTCACAAAACGCGGAATGACCTGTTCCTGCATTATTCCAGGCAGCCGTGCTTTCTTTGGCAAACCTTCCCAACCTTTCGAAAATAGCGATTTCAAGACCGGGATCAAATTCATGTAATAATGTAGCTAAAGTGGCACTCATAATTCCGCCACCTATGAGAACAATATCGTATTTGGGTTTCGGCGTTCTGCTTGTAAGCGATTGTGACATAATTTAAATTTTATTATCTCAAAGTTCGGGAAAAGTTCTTAAAATGAAGGGCTGTTTATGGATATTTAACATCATTTTTAAGTTGAGGTTGAGGCTTAAATTTAAGCTGAAGTTAAAGAAAAGATCGAGAAAAGGTGAATCAAGTTATATCCTATTGCAATGCCTGAAAAATAAGCATGGTATCATTGTAGATAATTCATATTATCCGGATGATACCATGCTGATCTTATATATGCAGCATTAATTTAATTTTGTTGTCAGTTTTTTGAATTGTTTTTCGGCATTTTTACCTTCGTATAAAATACCGTAAATGGTATCGACGATAGGAAGTTTTAAACCTTTATCTTTTGATGTTTTATAAATGGAATCTGCAGCGTAATATCCTTCTGCAATCATGTTCATCGACTGGATTGCCGATTTTACGGTATACCCTTTTCCGATGAGGTTTCCTAAGTTTCTGTTTCTTGAGAATAGTGAATATGCTGTTACCAGTAAATCTCCGAGATAAGCACTTTCATTGACATCTCTCGGCGCTTCGTAGATGGACTCCAGGAAAGTTTCCATTTCACGGATGGCATTTGATACGAAAACAGCGGTGAAGTTGTCTCCGTACCCTAAACCGCTTGCAATTCCGGCTCCAATAGCAAAAATATTTTTAAGGATTGCGCTGTATTCATTTCCTAAAATATCTTTGCTGGAATGTACCTTAATAAAATCTGAATTGAAAATATTGACCAGCTTTTCGGAAGTTTCATCTTCCACTGTGGCTATGGTAAGATAAGAAAGTCTTTCCATTGCAACCTCTTCTGCGTGACAAGGCCCTGCAATAACTGCCTGATTGCGGAAGCCTATTTTAAATTCGTCTCTCAGATAATGGGCTACAACGTCATTTACCTTAGGAATGATCCCTTTAATGGCAGAAACAAAAATTTTGTTTTTATAATCACAGGTCATTTTATCCAACGTATCGGAAAGATAAATGGAAGGCGTTGCCAGAACGATGGTTTCACATGCGGTAACAAGCTCATTGATATCCGTGGTTAGCTTTAAGTTTTTCAGATTGAAGTTAACTGCGGTAAGATAAGTTGGATTGTGGCCTCTCTGTTCGATCGCACCTTTTACATATTCGTTTCTTACGCACCAATGTACCGTTTTACAGTTTTCAACCAGCATTTTTACGATAGCCGTTGCAAAACTTCCGCTTCCTACCACACCTACGGCAACATCATTTTTGCTTTTTTTCGGATTCGATTCTGTATTCGTTTTCTTTTTAGCCATAATAGAAATGTGAACTGCAAATATATTAAAACAAAGAATGATGAGAACTTTTCGGGGTATGATAAAAGCTATTTTATTTTAAAATTAATGTATCCATACAATGAAATGCTTAATTCTCCGTTAATTATAGAAATAATTATTTTTTTATTAAACATAAGCAGCAAAATGTATTTTATGTAAATTTGCATGCTTAAAATCGTTTTGTAATTATACTAAGAGAAGAAGAATGAAAAAATTTCTAAGCAGCAAAAAAAACGTAAATGTGCTTTTGGGAGCTCTTTTACTGATCGTTTTTGCGCAGGGAATCTTCATTGCAAAGCTGTACTCCCAAAAGGATGACAAAAACTATGAAGTAAACCTTGTAAAAATAAACACTGAAAAAGACAGTGTGGATTACTTAAAAATGAAAACAGATCTTACATTAGTAGATCAGACCGTAGCACAGCTTAATTCTTTCCTGAAGTCAAAAGACGTGCCGAATGTAAAGCTGGAAGTATTGGATAAAGACAGCATTTCCAATTCCGTTTATCTTGCGAAACAGGCCAACCGATACAGCCAGTATCTGATGGATATTCAGAAAAAGCTGCTTCAGGTTCCTTTGGGAATGCCTACTGAAGGATATATTTCATCTAATTTCGGGATCAGAAAAAATCCTATTCCCTTTAAAACCGTTTTTGCTTCCATAAAAAACAATACTGCAAAACCTGCAGTCGCTGCTCCAGCTCCTGAAGTGAAAGCAGAACCTGTGGAAAAAATTATAGAAGTAACAGACAGCTACGGTGAGAAAAGACAGGTAAAGGTTATGGTGACACCGAAAGTCAGTTCAACAGCTCCTCCCACAAATAATTCGCCTGCTATTGCAACTAATGCAAAGCCTGCAGAGAAAAACAATCCGCCTGCCGAAGCAGATCAGATGCAGTTTCACAAAGGACTGGATATTGCTGTTCCTTTTGGTTCCGATGTTGTTGCTACTGCTGCGGGAACCGTTATTTTCTCAGGTCAGAAAGGCGGTTACGGAAACTGTGTTATCGTTTCTCACGGGAATGGTTTAGCAACGCTTTACGGACATTTGTCTCAGCTTGTTGCCAAAGTAAATGATAAGGTAAAGGTGGGGCAGGTAATTGCCAAATCCGGAAATTCCGGTCGTTCTACGGGGCCTCATCTTCATTATGAGGTACATAAAAATAACAGTCCGGTAAATCCGAAACTGTTTATGAGTTTATAATTTATGATTAATTATATTGATAGGATTTCGGCGGCACCTTTGGTGCCGCCGAAATTTTTTAATCCTAATAAGCTGCTGTAAAGCGCTGTTTGATATGATTGTTCTGCTCAAGCTCATCAACAAGAGCTACCGCTACATCTTCCACCGAGAGAACACTTCTGCCGTTTTCATCGAATACAGGATTTTCAAGAGCTGTTCTGTATTTTCCTGTTCTTACACCTGCGGTTCCCTGATGCATTTCGATAGCTGGGCTGAAGAAGGTCCAGTCGAGGATCTTGTTTTCTTTTATTTTATTTAAATAGTCCCTTGCAGCAGTGGCTCCCGGCTTAATTTCAGCAGGAAAATCCGGCCCGTCCACCAATTGTTTACCATTAATATACAGGCTTCCCGCTCCACCTACGGTAATAAATCTTTTTACCCCTGATTTTTCGACCGCCTTTTCGATATTGACAGATCCGTTCAGGAAATCATCATATAAATTGGGATTCGTCCAGCCGGCGTTAAAAGCGCTGATTACCGCATCGTTTCCTTTAAGAGCTTCTGCCAGTTCATCTACATTATTTACATCAACACTTTTAGCTGTTACATTTTCATTTTGCTGAACTTTTGAAGCATCTCTTACGACAGCTTCCACTTCGTACCCTCTGTTTGATAATTCATTCACAACCTTTGTGCCTACAAATCCTGTAGCGCCGATTACTGCTACTTTTTTCATAATATCTTATTTTTAAAATTAATTGTAATATATCTTGTTACATTTATAATCAAATTTTTTTAGCCGAAATGATCAACAAAATCCTTCAGGCTTTTTTCTCCCAGGAAATTGAGGACCAGTTGATCTGTTTCAGAAAATAATGTATCCAAATGTTTGTTGATATCCTTTCCTACGGTACATGCAGGATTCGGATTATTATTCTTCTTTCCCAACACTTCCGTATTTTTTACAGCAAGATAAATTTCGGAAATTTTTATGGCATCTGCATTTCTGGCAAGCCTGCTTCCCCCTTCTTTGCCCTGTCTGCTGATAATTAATCCTGCTTCTCTCAGAACGCTCAATTCTTTACGAACGATAACAGGATTTATATTAATGCTTCCGGCCAGCCACTCGGAGGTAAACCATTCCTGGGCAGCATCTGAAAGCAGAGTCATTATATGTATTGCCGTAGCAAATCTTGTATTGTTCATTGTAATTACGGTACAAATGTAAAACATTTTCTTTAATGTAACAAAATTTATTACATTTAAATTTTCTTAAAGAATAAGCTTATCTAAATCCAGAAGAAGATAATTGATATTCTGATTAATTGTTCTTGTGGCAGACTGCATCTGGTTGAGCATCGCTGCACGGTTGTGAAGGTCGGCTGATCTGTAATATCCTCCATCACTAAAGATAACTGACTCATTCGCTGCTTTTAAATTATTATCAAACTGAAAATGCAGCCATCTTTTTTTAATGCTTTGCACAATAGGCACTCCGTCTTTATTAGAGAATTTTCTTTCGGTATACATATACCAGACAAACGGCGGGAAATTCGGAGATTGGAGTTTTTCATTCCAGACATCTCTCAACAGATTTCTCTGATGGATAAACTCTACTTTTTTTCCTTTCGGATTTAAGGTTGCCAAGCCGAAACCTGCTCCCAAAACACCTCCGCCAATATCTATTGCGCTGCTCCAGCCATTATCTTTCACAATTCCACCTGCTACAGAAGCGGCAGCTCCCGTTACGATTGAAAGCAGAATAAGGTTGTTGTTTCTGGAATCGTTTAAATTATCGACGTAATTTCCAATCTGCGCCACTCTTTCTCCCTCGCAGTCGAATTCTGCGGCTACAGCGTCTAGTTCAGTTAATGCAATGGTTATTTTGTTGTTGATCTTGCTTTTGAGCTGCAGAACTTTTACCTGTGATTCGAGTGAATTATCTTTTTTAAGATTCATGATT
This sequence comes from uncultured Chryseobacterium sp., assembly GCA_913778275.1. The sequence continues at coordinate 2,118 of CAJYWN010000003.1, read as the reverse complement.
TCATGAACTTCATCAAGATTATTCAAGGCATTCAGAATTAAAATGCTCTGGTCTGAAAAGTGATTCTTCAGGTCTTTGTTGGCTGCAATAATGGAATCTGAATTATAGGAAGGCAGCTTATTGGCATACTTGTATTGAAACGGAGCCTTGCAATAGCTGTCTTTCAGGGTAAGAATATTTTGCCTGATTGCCTGATTTTTCTTTGAAGCGCACGAAGTGAAAATAGAAAAAAAAGCCAAAAAATAAAATATCCTTTTCATTACTGTATCATTATGGATAAAAAAAATACATCAATAATCTAATACTAATATACATAAATAAAAAAATTTACCCGATAATCAGGTAAATTTTAAATTTATTTTTAAAAGAAAATTACTTAATCTCCAAAAGTTCCACTTCAAAAATGAGGGTACTGTTGGGTCCGATTTCCTTGCTGATCTGCTGATCTCCATAAGCCAGATGCGGCGGAATGATGAGTCTCCATTTGCTACCTACAGGCATCAGCTGAAGCGCCTCCGTCCAGCCTTTAATAACTTTATTAAGCGGAAAAGATGCAGGTGTTCCTCTTTTTACAGAGCTGTCGAAAACCTTTCCTGTAATGGTTGTTCCATGATAGTGGCATTTTACGGTAGATCTCGGGCCCGGTTTTTCACCGTCACCTTCTTTTAGGATTTCGTACTGCAAACCGCTTGGCAGCTCAACAACGGTTTCTCTTTTTGCGTACTCTTCCATATACTCTTTACCGTCTTTCAGGTTTTTCTCTGCCTGTTCTTTTTTTCTTTTAAATAACATATCTGCTACTCCCATAATTGATAATTTTTACAAAGATAGGATTTTAGGGTGGGAAGCCGGATGTCTGATGCCGGAAGTTTTATTTTGAAAAATTCAGATATGCTTAATACTGTGTTAACAGTATTTCCGAAAGTTGGCGCTATAATTGGATTTAAAAACTGATGCCAGATCCATTAAAATATAATAAGAACTATGATAAGCTGACTGACGAGGAAAGAGCACTTTTTGAAATCAATAAGAAAAGCATTTCCGATTTTGTGGAACAGTCGGCTTCGTTGAGCGATGTAAATTATGCTACCAGAAATGCTCATGCTAAAACCTATGCTGTGGCTAGCGGCAAACTTATCATCAGCAAGGATATTCCGGAAGTGCTCCAGCAGTTCTTTGATAAAGAGCAGTATGATCTTACCGTTCGGTTTTCCAATGCCCACCTGAAAATCAGCAGGGCCCCAAAGGAGATTCCCGCTTATGGCTTTGCGGTAAAAATAAAAGATGAAAAAGGAGATCTCCTCGCCAATTATCCACTGGTGAATTTTCCTTTGTTTCCCATTAATTCCGTAAGTACTTTTCTGAAACTCTTTACTTCCGTGAATGAGTTTTATGTTAAAAAATGGAGCAGCTTTTCTTTAATTGCCCAAATGGCAAAGGTAATTCCTTCGACACTGACCACTTCTTTCATCAAAAATATCATCAAACTCTGGAATAAGCGGAATGATTTTATTCTTTCATTTGATTTTCATTCTGTAGGCGCTTACCTTCTGGGAGACCATATGATGAAGATCCGACTGAACCCTCAGTCTGTCGACAAAAGATTCGGTAAAAATAAGAAGTCCAAAGAGGCGATCGAGGATTATTTTACATTACATCCTTTCACTGCCGACGTATATATACAGCTTTGCTATGATCTTGAAAATCAACCCATCAATAAACTGAATATTGAATGGAAACATTCACCGTACATCAAAATCGGGGAAGTGATGATAGAAAAAGATGCTCTTCTTGATCCTAACTTATGTGAAAATGAGCTTTTATCATTTAATCCTTTTGAAAGCAAAGTATTTTTCCAGCCGGTGGGTAAAATCCAGAAGCTGAGAGAGGAAGCCTATAAAGTTTCGCTGGCAACAAGGGTTAAGATTAATAAACTGCTGAAATATAATCGGTAATGGTGAATTTGAATTGCAGGGAATGCTAAATTTTCAGTTTCCAGCCTGGCTGCAATAGAGTGCGTCATGTTAACTATTAAAAAGTACCGACTTCCACCCTAGCCGTGATTGAGCGGCATGTCTGAGCTCTTTTTATGGTTTCGGGGGGGGGGGGGGGGGGGCG
>CAJYWN010000002.1 GCA_913778275.1 uncultured Chryseobacterium sp. | reverse complement strand
CTCCGTAAACAACACAAGGAACTAATTCAGCATCACGTAAAGCTTTTGTAGACTTTTTGCCCACGCTTTCTCTTTTTGTACCTTGAATTGTAATAGATTTCATTTATAAAAATTTAAAAAATTGTTTTAAAATTTAATTTGCAAATATATGAATATCAGTTAAATAATAAACTTACTACTGATTGACTGATGCTCATGAACCATTTTCATAACGTCTGCAAATAATGGGGCGCAAGATAGCACTTTTATTTTAGATGACAAATTATTTTTTACAGGAATTGAGTCAGTTACAATAACTTCCAGAAGTTTTGAGTTTTCAATATTCTCATAAGCCTTTCCTGAAAGCACCCCGTGGGTAGCCATAGCTCTTACGGTTTTTGCCCCTTTCTCCATTAAGATATCTGCAGCCTTGCAAAGTGTACCTGCCGTATCGATCATATCATCAATAAGGATCACGTTCTTTCCAACCACATCTCCGATGAGGAACATTTCTTCCACAACATTTGCCTTTTTCCTTTCCTTATAAGCAATTACCACATCTGCACCTAAGTGCCCCGCATAGTTTTTAGCTCTTTTTGCTCCTCCCATATCCGGAGACGCAATGGTAAGATTTTCAAGGTTAAGGTCTCTGATATAGTCTACGAAAATAGTAGATGCATATAAATGATCTACAGGAATTTCAAAGAATCCCTGGATCTGATCGGCATGAAGATCCATCGTCATTACTCTGGTTGCTCCTGCAGCCGTTAAAAGATTTGCTACAAGCTTTGCACCGATCGGCGCTCTTGGTTTGTCTTTTCTGTCTTGTCTGGCAAGTCCGAAATAAGGGAGTACTACGGTAATGCTTTTTGCAGAGGCTCTTTTTGCCGCGTCAATCATTAGAAGAAGTTCTAAAAGATTGTCAGCCGGAGGGAATGTAGATCCGATCAGGAAAACTCTTCCTCCTCTTACAGACTCGTCCAATACCGGCTCAAATTCTCCGTCACTGAAGGTTTGAAAGTTGATTTTTCCTAATTCTTTCCCGTAATGCTGGGCAATTTTCTCTGCCAAGTCCTTGCTCGTCCTTGTACAAAATAGATAACTTAACTGATGGGCCATTTTTACTTTTTAAAAGATTTTGCAAATTTAAAAAAAAACCACAAGAATCTATCCTGTGGTTTCTAAGTTTTTATTTAATAAGAATTACGGAAAAGTAACACCCGAATATTTATTGGCGTCAACCTGTGGCAGATTAGATCTGTACTTTTTATTGATTGATTGAATAAACTCGTTGGCTACAATAGCGTATCCTCTTCCTGTAAGATGTACCCCGTCGAGAGAGAAAGTACCACCACTAACAAATGTTGCCGTATACTTTACCCCGTTATATGTAATTCCTGATTTCGAATTCAACTCTACCATCTTCTGATTCATATCAACAAAAGCTAATCCATAAGAATCTGCCATTGACCGGATTGATGTATTGTATGCGGTTACCGCTGTAGAAATATTATTCACTTCATCAGCTGTTAAAGAATATTGATCACCAATTGGAAAACTTGCTCCATAGATAAACACAGAACTTGGAGTAGCCGGCTGATTGGTCGTTGCATCCAAACCTAATAAACTGCTGGACGTAAGAAGCATTAATTCTCCGGGTTTCGCCTGACGTGCCCTTCCAAAAGCATTACCAATAAATGCAGCCTGGGTAGGTGTATAACCGTTTGCCGCCAAAGCAGCTGTAAGCTGAACCGAAAGATCCGTTAATTTATTATCAATAATAAGAACAGGATTATTTCCCGCTACGACAGGATTAATTCTGCTTCCTTGCCCGAACGCTGTAAGAACAGCTTTTAAAGGCCCGTAAAGTTGGGTATTTAAAGCTTGGGCTTTCGCTGCATCTAAAGGAATTGCATTATACGGAACTCTTGTAAAAAAAGGAATGCTGGTAATATCAGGAATATTGGCAATAACCCCTTTTGTGGCACCTACACTTTTAAGACCATCTAAAACCGCTTTAATAGAGGCTGCCACAACATTAGGATTTGAAATATCATTCGACCTGTACATTGCAGGACTAACAGTTTCGGGCTGAACCGTTGCCGCCGTATACGTAGTAACACCTCCCACTGTCTGAGAGTTTGTTCCCCCATTCGTTGCATACGACAGGACATCGTTGTTCCCTATCCAAAGAGAGAAAAACGTAGGAGTCTGTGACATTGCATCAGCTAAAACGGAAGTTGTTGTAGATGAAGCAAATCTCACAAAATAAGGATTTGCCGTTCCGGTAGCCAGCCCAGCAAGATTTCCGTACCCAGGCGCTACAAGATGGAAGGACTTTGCTCCCGGCACACCCATATTTTGATAAGGTCTCCCTGAAGCAATATTATCTAAAGCACCTCCGGCAGCACTAGCAACAGGAGCCAATGATCCGTTTACCACCTGAAGTGTAAGTTTTCCGGGAAAACCTGGCAGATTACTAAAGCCTCCTGTATTATTAGGCATCAAAGGCTGCTTAAAATCTCCGCCGCCAGCCAGTTTCATTTGCTGGGCAATTATAGAAGGATAAGATTCATTCTGTCCTCCGGAATACAGAGCACCATCTCTATACCCTGAAGTTAATGAATTTCCTAACGCTATATATTTAGAAAAATTAGCTTCGCCACTGGTTACCACTACATCGTTTACATCTTTATCAAAATCATCTTCGCAACTCGTAGCAAATAAAAGTGATGAAATCGCTAATGTAGAAATTATAATTTTTTTCATAGTCTTCAATTAAAAAGGATTGTAAGATAAACCTAAACCTAAATAGTAGGCGGTTGCTTTAGCCTGTCCGTAAAAACCAAGGTTTTTATTATTTACACTTCTTGACTGAGGCATTGCATAGCCTCCTGCAATATCAACTCCGAACTGCTTTAGCTTAAACCCTACACCTCCTGTTACCACATAGGTATTGAAAGACGGAGTTTCCGGAATAAAGTGATCATCCGAATAAGGTGACTCATCATAGTAAGCCCCTAGACGTCCATAGATCATATCGCTGAACGCATACTGGGTACCCAGGCGGAATGTTTTAGCATTTCTAAAGTTTTTAGGAGCGACTACCACCGTTGGATCCGGTTGTCCTGTAGCCAAAGGAGCGCTTTCAAAATTCAGGGTAAGCTGTGTATATCTTGCCCATCCGTGATAGTTGAAATCTGCAGAAATCAACCATTTAGGAGTTACTTTATACGTTAATCCGACTGTATATTCCTCAACTAAAGGCAAGGTGGCTGTGAAACCGTCTGTTCCGGAAGAATTTAACCCTAACAGAGGATAAATTGATGTAGAAGGAAATTTGAAGGTGGCCGTACCGTCTTTAGCTTTCATATCAACAGGAGAACGGTATGCAACACTCACATCCAATTTAGGATCAGGCCTGAAGTAAAAACCAAAACCATATCCGTGGCCGCTCGCTTTACTGTCAAGATTAAGCTGCCCACCAAATTGAGTGACTGCTCTGTCCCAGTTTACCGTACCTCTTGCATAGATATAGCTAGCCCCGAAAGCAAGCCAGTCGTTAAATTTATAAGAAACCATAGGCTGGAAATAGTAGCTCTTCAGTTCAAGTTTCTGAACCATCTCTTTTCCTTCCCAGCCAGTCGGCCATTCTATAGTACTTCCAAAAGGAGTCGTAAAGCTGAAACCGACAGACAGCTTCTCAATAGGCCTGTATGTTATGGCAGCATAAATAGGCGTTCCTATAGGATTATCCGTTTCAGTAGTCTGCAGTGTATTCAGATTTTGGAAAGTAATCTTGTTGCTTGCGCCAAATCCACCGGCTACAATACTTAATTTCGAGGGAATGAATGACATACCGGCAGGATTAAAGAATGCCACACTCGCATCTTCAGCATGAGCACTGGTATGTGCCATTGCCAATTGTTTTACCCCCTGCAAAGAAACCCTGAAGCCTCCCGCATAAGATAAAACACCTGCCAATAATGCAGTTGATACTAATATTTTTTTCATAGACTATTATTATATAACCCAAATATAAAATTATTTTATTTATGTCTGTTAATAAATCATAAAATTTTAAACATTATATTAAAATAAAACTATGTTTAAAATAACATTTACATGCAATAAAATCTTAAATATAAGATTAAAAGGCATTTATAGCAAACTAAATCACCATATTTAGAGCTTTGTTTAAAACTAAACATCCATGTTTCTGAATATTTGATTATTTTAGACCTCATAAAGATAAAAATCATAAATTTGCAAATTAAATATATTATATATGAGTTGTGGATGTAAAACATCCGGCGATTCTGCACATTCTTGCGGACCCAAGAAGACCGCGAATGGCTGTGAAAATGTAAATACCTGTGGTAATAGTTATAAATTAAGTGTTTTTGACTGGCTTTCCAACATCAACAATCCCGCACCTAATAGATGTGATTTTGTTGAAGTTAGATTTAAAAATGACAGAAAATCGTTTTTTAAAAATGTAAACAATATCCCATTACACATAGGTAGTGTAGTAACAGTAGAATCAAGTCCCGGACATGATGTAGGTGTGATAAGTCTCACCGGCGAACTGGTAAAGATTCAGATGAAAAAGAAAAAATTTTCTGAAGAATCTGCACTGAAAATATACAGGCTTGCCAACCAGAAAGACCTCGAGGTCTGGCAGGAAGCCCGGAAAAAAGAGGAAAACGTAAAAATAGAGGCCCGAAAAATTGCCCACAGACTTGGTCTTGAAATGAAGATCACCGATGTGGAATATCAGGGTGACGCCTCAAAAGTTACATTTTATTACACCGCGGATAACCGCGTAGATTTCAGACAGTTAATTAAAGATTACGCAGGAGCGTTCCGTACAAAGATCGACATGAAGCAGATCGGCTTCAGACAGGAAGCTGCAAAAGTTGGGGGAATAGGATCTTGCGGAAGAGAACTATGCTGCTCTACATGGCTTACGGATTTCAGGTCTGTAAACACGAATGTGGCCCGATATCAGCAGCTGAGCATCAACCCTCAAAAACTGGCTGGACAGTGCGGTAAGCTAAAATGCTGTCTCAACTATGAATTAGACAGTTATCTTGACGCACTAAGTAACTTTCCGTCTTCTTCTACCACCCTGGATACCGAAAAAGGAAGAGCATTCTGCATAAAAATCGACGTCTTCAAAAAGAAGATGTGGTTTGCTTATGTTGAAAATTCCATCGCCTGGTACGACTTTGATATTGATCTGGTTAAAAAACTTATTGCAAAAAACAAGCGTGGTGAAAAGACCCTTCCGCTGGAGGATCTGAAACAGCCTGAAACGCCTTTTGCAAGCATTGACCTGATTCAGGAAAATAATGTTGACCGTTTCGAAAAGAAAGGAAGAGGAAACAATAAAAACCGAAATCAGAACAACCAGAATAATAATCAGAACAACCAGAACCAGGTACAGAAAAAGAATAACAATCGACCTGAAAGACAGGAGCGTTCTGAAAGATCCGAAAGACCTCAGAAACAGGAAAAACAGCAGAACCAGAATCCGAACAATCAGCAGAAACAACAAAAAAACAACCCACAGCAAAAGCCTCAGTTGGAAAAAGTAGAAGCTGCAGCAGATTCTCCGGCTGATAAAAAACCTAACCCGAACAAGAAAAAATTCAAAAAGAAGTTTCCTCCAAAAAAAGACAACAATGCGTAAAATCTTAGGATTATTCTCGCTTATCCTTCTCTTCAGCTGCAACACTTCTTCCAATGAAGAAGTGATCATGAATTCCGTTGACAGCAAATGGAGTAAGAAAAGCGAACAGAAATTTAATCTTGAAGTTTCGGATCCGCAAAATCCTAAAAATATTATATTTGTTGTAAGAAACAATAACGAATATCCATACAGTAATATCAGGTTTATTGTGAATTTTACCAACGTGCAGACCAAAAAAAAGCAGACGGATACGCTGAATTATATTTTGGCTAAACCTAATGGTGAATGGTTGGGAACCGGCTTCGGTGATACAAAGGAGACTTTATTTCAGTATAAACTGAATTACAGATTTCCGGGAAAAGGAAAATATGAAATCGGCCTTACACAAGCCATGCGAAATGATATCCTTCCGGGAATTGAAGATATTGGCGTAAAAATAGAAACGGCTAAACCGTAATCATCAATGGAAGTAAACAAACAAGTTACAGGAAATAAAGGGAAAACGTTCCCTCTTCCCCCTAAAAAGAAAAATACCGCCTGGAAAAAGTGGGTGAAATTTATCTGGGTCGGACTTATTGCTGTAGTATTAGGAATTTCAGGGCTTTTCTTTGCTGTTTCCCAGGGTTTTCTTGGAGAAATGCCGGATGTAAAGGAACTGGAAAACCCGGATATTTATGTGGCCTCCGAAATCTATTCTTCGGACGGTGTTTTGCTGGGAAAATTCGAAAAAGAAAAAACCCAGCCTATCATTTATAAAGACCTTCCTCCTTATCTAGTGTATGCTTTACAGGCTAAAGAGGACGAACGTTTTAAAGAACACTCCGGCATTGATTTACAATCAGTCGCAAGAGCAGTTGTTTTTCGCGGAGGAAGAGGTGGAGGATCCACAATCACTCAGCAGCTTGCAAAATTGCTGTTCACAGGAAAAAGAGCTGATAATAAGATTAAAGCAGTTTTTCAAAAGCTTAAAGAATGGGTCGTTGCCGTAAGTCTTGAAAGAAGATATACCAAAGAAGAAATTGTTACCTTATACTTCAATAAGTTTGATTTCTTATATAATGCCAACGGTATTGAAATGGCGTCCAAGATCTATTTCAATAAAAAAACATCCGAGCTTACTTTACCGGAAGCAGCCATGTTCGTGGCAATGCTTGAAAATCCTGTGAAAAATAACCCGATGAGAAACCCTGAAAAAGCGAAAGCGAGAAGGGATGTCGTGTTGGAACAGATGCTGAAAACAGGATATATTGATCAGGCTACTTATGACAAGGCTGTTTCAACTCCTATTGCACTGGATTATCACCCTATCAAAAATATCAATGATGATTATTCTGCGTATTATAAGTTTTATTTAAAGAAGGAAATTGATGCTTACCTGAAGGATTATGAAAAAGAAAACGGCAAAAAACTCAATCTTTATAAAGACGGATTAAAAATCTACGTCACGCTGGATTCTAAAATGCAGAAATATGCAGAAGAAGCCATCAGGGAGCATTTAACAGATCTTCAGAAAAGATTTGATGCGGAACAGAGAGGCAGAAAAGACTGGCCATTCTATTACCTTAACAGCAAGCAGATTAATGATGTTATGGTTCAGGCCATGAAGAGAACCGGCCGTTATAAGCAATTAAAAGCTGCGGGAGTTTCTGAAGATTCAATCATGATGGAATTCAAAAAGCCTATTAAAACATCACGGTTTACATGGGCCGGTGAAGAAGAGGTGGAAATGTCTCCTTGGGATTCTATCAGATGGCATAAAAAAGTGGCACAGGCCGGATTGATGTCAATGGTTCCGGGAACCGGCGAAATCAAAGCCTGGGTAGGTGGAATCGACTGGCAGCACTTCCAGTATGACCACATTAAACAGGGAAAAAGACAGGTAGGATCTACTTTTAAGCCTTTCGTATATGCAACCGCCATTATGAAATTAGGTTTGACTCCATGCTCTACAATTTCCAATGCAAGTTTTAATAAGGGAACTTATCATGTACCGGGAAGAGGCGGAATGCTGACTTTGAAAGATGCATTGGCACACTCTCAAAACCCTGTAGCACTACGTCTTGCTGAAATGACGGGCACGCAGAGTGTTATTCAGACTGCAAGAGATCTTGGCGTAACAGAAGAAATCTCCACAAGTCTTCCGATGGCATTAGGTTCATCTGATATTACCATATACGAAATGGTGGGAGCTTACAGTACTTTTGCCAACTATGGTAACTACAATAAACCTGAAATGATCTGGAGAATTGAAGATGCCAACGGAAGAGTAATCAAAGAAGTAAACGTGGAACCTAAGGAAGTAATGAACCCGCTGTATGCCTACACCATGATCGAATTGATGAAAGGAGTAGCGCAGTACGGTACGGCTTCAGGAGAATTAGGAAGAAAAGGAATCTCAAAAGATATCGAAATTGCAGGTAAGACCGGGACTACCCAGAATAATTCAGATGGTTGGTTTATGGGGATTGTTCCAAAACTGGCGACTGGCGCATGGGTTGGCTGGGAAGACAGAGCAACGCACTTCTACGGAACCGGTGAAGGACAGGGGGCCAGAATGGCACTCCCGATCTGGGCGATTTTTATGAAGAAAGTCTGGGCAGATAAAAGCCTTGGAGTTTCTCCCGATGACAAATTCGTGAAGCCTTCCGAATGGAAAGACGGCTGTTCAAATCTTAAAGGTTTAGGTTCCGGTTATGGAGACGACGGTGGGCTACAAACGCTGGATGAGATTAAAAACCCGAGACCAATCGAGCCTTCAGGACCGAAAACACCGGGTAAAAAAGAAGAAAACGTGAACGAGAATCTTAACAGCAGTGAAGATATAGACTTCAATAATAAATAAATTCTCTTTTAGAAATATACAAGACCTTTCAATAAATTGGAAGGTCTTTTCTTTTTTAATTAATACCTTTGATAGATGAATATTGAAAACATACAACAACCTTTTATAAAAAAGTTTCCGGGAGATTTATCCGGAAATACCATGCAGAGAAATACACCCAAAGTCTTATTCTCAACAGTAAGGCCTGCCGGTTTTGATCACCCGAAGCTTATTGCGTTTAATGAAAAACTTTCTGAAGAAATCGGTTTAGGTAAATACGAAGAAAAAGATTTGAATTTTTTAGTCGGAAATAATCTTCCGGAAGAAATGCAGGCTTATTCTACGGCTTACGCCGGACATCAGTTTGGCAATTGGGCGGGGCAGCTGGGAGACGGAAGAGCAATCCTTGCGGGAGAGATCACAAACGATCTCGGGCAAAAAAATGAAATCCAGTGGAAAGGCGCCGGCGCAACTCCTTACTCCAGACATGCAGACGGAAGAGCCGTATTGCGATCTTCGGTGCGTGAATATCTGATGAGTGAAGCCATGCATCACCTTGGCATTCCCACAACAAGAGCTTTAAGCCTGGCTTTCACAGGGGAAGAAGTAGTAAGAGACATTATGTATAATGGAAATCCTCAGAATGAGAAAGGGGCGGTGGTCATTAGAACCGCAGAAAGCTTTTTACGTTTCGGCCATTTCGAGCTGATGTCTGCCCAAAGGGAATATACTACCTTAAAAGAACTTGCCGACTTCACTATTGAAAATTATTTTAAAGAAATTCAGTCTGATGGTCAACAGAAATACAAAGATTTTTTTGAAAATATCTGCAGAAGAACCGCCGACCTAATAGTTGAATGGTACCGTGTGGGATTCGTTCACGGTGTTATGAATACGGATAATATGTCGGTACTTGGCCTTACCGTTGACTATGGCCCTTACTCCATGATGGATGAGTACAATCTTAATTTTACTCCCAACACAACAGACCTTCCAGGAAGAAGATATGCCTTTGGCAAACAGGCACAGGTTTCACAATGGAATTTATGGCAGCTTGCCAATGCATTACATCCTTTAATTAAAGATGAAAAATTTCTCGAAGATATACTTAATGACTACGGAAGCTATTTTTGGGAGTCCCATGATCGCATGCTCTGCAGGAAATTCGGTTTTGATCAGCTGTTGACGAGCGACGAAAAGTTTTTCACACATTGGCAAAGTCTGATGCAGGATCTACAGTTGGATTATACTCTTTTTTTTAATAAACTTGAAAAATATGATGACCAAAAAGATCTGAGACTTCAGTTTGAGAATGTTTCCTATACTTTTTTGAATGATGAAAAAATTTCCAGGCTGGCGAATTTCATAAAGGATTACACATCACGGTTAGAAAAAAATATAATCCCGAGGGAAAAGTCTTTAGAAATCATGCATAAGACAAATCCTAAGTTCATTCTGAGAAATTACCTTTTGTATCAGTGCATTGAAGAAATTACTGAAGGAAAAACAGAAATGCTGAAGAAATTAACCCATGCTCTTGAAAATCCTTATCATACAATCTACCCTGAATATTCGTCGAAAAGACCGACGGATTATGATGATATTTCCGGATGTTCTATGCTTTCTTGCAGTTCGTAATTGAAAATATACAGCAATAATTTTTTTTTGATTAATATTTTTATCATAATTGTCTCTTTTTTTTATTAGTTTTACAAAAAAAAGAAATCTTATGAAAAGAATTTTACTATCTGCTTTTGCGCTGGTAATTAGCTCATCAGCTTTTGCACAGTATTGGTCGACACAAAATAGTGGTTTTGCAACTGCATCCAGAGGTATTGCAGGGCTTGAAGTTTATAATGCCAATACCGTTTGGGCGTTTGCTTATGATGGAGTGACCTCCACAAACAATGTTCAGGAGTTTACAAAAACCTCTAACGGTGGTACGACTTGGACATCAGGAACCATTAATGTCGGAGATCCTACATTAACTATTACCAATATCTCAGGAGTGAGCGGAACTACCGCTTGGGTTGGTGCTTTACTTTCTAGTAGCAGTGATGGTTTAGGTGCTGTTTTCAAAACGGTAGACGGTGGTTTAAACTGGACTCCTCAACAGACTTTTTCTACAACCGGGGAATCTTATTTGAATTTTGTTCATGCATTTGATGCCAACAATGTTGTGGCAGGCGGAGATCCGGAAAGTGGAGAATTTGAAATTTACACCAGCTCCAACGGGGGTACGACATGGTCAAGGGTAGCTAATGCAAGTATTGTTAACCCATTATCCGGAGAATACGGTTATAATGCAGGATACTACGGTGTTGGTGATAATATCTTCTTTTATACCAACAAAGGACGTATCTATAAATCTACTGATAAAGGTGTAACATGGAGCATCGCATTTACCGGTTCCACATTCAGTCTTTCGGATTTTGGAGGTGCCACAGTTAATGGTGATATGGCGTGGAGTGATGCCAATAGAGGTATCGTTCTGAAAAAGAATTTCATAGGAACAAATCCTACAGCTATCGCTCTTTACAGAACAACAGATGGCGGAACAACATGGTCCACTGTAACATTTACAGGCATTACTGCTGCTAATAGAATTAATGATATTACCTATGTTCCGGGCACTAATATCTTAATAGCAACAAGTTCGGCAGGCGGATCTTGGAAAAGTGTAGATAACGGTACTACATGGACGACGATAGACACTGGAGTACAACATTTAAGTGTAAGATGCTCTGATGCCAGCAACTGCTATTCTGGTAGTTTCAATACTTCATCTACTGTAGGTGGAATGTTTAAGTCTTCACAATCGTTAGGTACCAAAGATTTAAATACAGCAATCAGCAAATTATCTGTTTATCCTAACCCTACAAAAGGAGAAATCAATATCAAATCTGATAAGAAAATAAAATCATCTGAAGTTTTAGATTTCAGCGGAAAATCAATATTAAAATCGTCATCTGCCAAAGCAGATATTTCTTCACTTCCTAAAGGAAATTATATCATCCAGGTTGAATTTACAGATGGAACTTCTATTTCTGAAAAAATAATCAAAGAATAAATTATATTCGAATACATATAAAAAAATTTCAGAAAGAATAAAAAATACATTATTCACCAACTTTATAAACTCACCAATACGGTGAGTTTTTTATTTAAATTTGTAAAAAAATAAACTGGTGACAAACTTCAAAACAAAATTCATCCATTTTTTTAAATTACTATTTCCGTCTTCAGGAACTGAGTTGATCATTTTCCTCTTTTTCCTTGTCGTCTACGGATATTTGGGATCTTTCATCGCCATACACTATAAGATCATTTTCGATTCCCGCATTCCTTGGGATGCCTATTTCAGCTTTGATAACAAATCTATTGTAATGACGGGCGGAAGCTTCGAAAGACATCCTTTATCCTATTATTTCTTCAATTGGATTCGCGAACTGGCATTGCTCTTCTCAGATGGTAAAATGAATGGAAATTTTCGTTTTATACTTGCCTGGTTCAGCAATATTGCCATTAGCTTGAGCGTTCTGCAGATCTTTAAATACCTTAAAAATATCATCGGGCTTCCTTTAATCCTTAGTCTTTTGCTGATACTATTTTTTGGGGCATTTTCAACGACAATTTTACTTTCATTTACTCCCGAAAACTTTACCTATACGCTATTTTTATTAACATTATTTAATCATTACGCAGCCATAAAACTTAAAAAAGAAGAAAAAATTCCGTCACTGGCGCTGGCTTTTTCAGGAATTACCATTGGAGGATTAACGGTGACCAATATTGCTAAAGTTTTTATTCCTGTTGCGTTTGAAAAAGGACTTTTCAGAAACTGGAAAAAATTTGGAAATGCAGCTTTTAGAATAGCCTTTACCCTCATTTGTTTTGTTTTATTGTATCTGAACAGAATTGATTTTAAGTATGAAAATATCTTCAGCAAGACCAATGAGCAGTATGAAAAATTCTCCAATGTCAATTCGACTCCGACATGGGATATGATTCTTTCCTACTTTTTTAGCGGAAATATTTTATTCTCAGACTTCATAATCCGGGACAAGCATAACATGATGGGATATCATTATAAAGGCCTGGTAATGACGGTATATTCTTCATGGATTCCTTACATTTTTATTGCCTCTTTATTGACACTTATCGCTTGGAGTTATTATAACAATTTTAAAAACAAACTGGTACAGGTCCTCATGATTTCATTTCTGTTTGACATTGTGATTCACTGCGTTATGAGATTCGGACTTCATACGTCGTACATTTACGGAGGACATTTCGTTTTTGTATATCCTTTGTTGCTGGGATGGCTTTTTTACGCTTATAAAGAATCACCGAAGATGCTGTCTTTCTTAACGGTTGTTGTCAGTATTTTACTGGCTTACCTTTTAACAAATAATTATTTGAGAATGACAGAATTCTTCTGGTTTTTAAATACCTATTATTAGCAGATAATTATTCTTTTTTCGATTTTGCCAAGTGGAATTGATGTAAAAAAAAAAGCTGAGATGGATTCTCAGCTTTTAACGTTTAGGTTAAATTTATTTATTTAGCTTCCGCACAGAAAATTCTGTATTGTACAGCGATTGCCGATTTGAAATATTCTCTTATTCTGGAGAGATCGGATGCGGCACTTTGTTTTGTGAAATAGCTTCCCGCAAGAATTTTATAATTCGGTCTCAGCGATGCATCTGTTTCAACTTTTAAGTTTGGAAATCGTTTTCTGAAATACGCCTTAACCTCATTGGCCTCTTCATTACTTTTTACGGTTGTGATCTGAATTTTGTAACCTAGAATTCTCGGATTTCTTCTGCATATTTCCGCATTGGTGAGTTCTCTGTTGGGGACATAGATTTTTGTCGGTCTGGAAGACCCGGAATCATCATCGCCATCGCTTGAAATGACTGTATTGGTGGTTCTTGAGCATTTATCCTCAATGCTTTCCAGTGCAGCATTTACCTTAGAATCCATCGTCATGACCAATTCCGTCCCGGATAAGGTGTCTTTTTTTACAATTTGTTGGGCATCAAGAGTATAAAATCCTCCAAACAATAGTATCGAAAATATTTTAATCAAATTTTTCATTTAAACTTGTTTCCGCAAATTTAGACAAATTAAAAAATTATACCAAATACAGTTATTTAGAATCAATACAAATTAAACGTAAATGATATTTTCCCCTTTCTATATGCCGTTAAATTCCTGTTAAATATATTATTTTTGCCGAATTGATTGAATGTTCAATATTTTACTAACATAAGATAATTTAAATGATTAGTTGGAGAAAGCATTATAGACAAACGTTGATCGCAATAGGCTTATTGTTATCAACCAGTGCTTCAATTTACGGGCAAGACGGCGATCCTAAGAATGGTGAGAAACTTTTCAAAGCAAATTGTACTGCATGTCACGCACTAGACAAACAAGTTGTGGGACCGCCTTTGAAAGGGGTTGTAGAACGGGTAAAGACAGAGGGTGGTGTAGACAAAGACTGGCTTCATAAGTGGATCAAGAACAACAAGGAGCTTAGGGCTTCTGGAGACAAGTACGCCAATGAAATTTTTGAAAAGTACAACAAGACCGAGATGCAGGTCTTTCCAAATCTTACCGATAAGGATATTGACGACATCTTAGCATACACAACTAATCCTCCGGCTCCGGAAGAGAAAAAAGCAGATGCAGCTTCTGCTGCAGACACAGCTCAAGCCGCACCGGCAAACAGCTCTACTACTACCAACGTAGTAATCATCTCACTTTTAGCAATTGCAGGCCTATTGGTTTGGATCCTATTGAAACTAAGACAATTGGTTAAACTAGGACAATCCGAAGACTTAGCGGGGCTTAACGAAACAAGAGTAAAATCTTTCCGTGAAATTTACGAGAAATACCACTATATCGGTAAAGGACTTATCGCAATCCTTGCTTTACTGGCAGCATACGGAGTGTGGAACTGGATCATGTGGATCGGGGTTTACAAAGGGTACAAGCCTGAACAGCCTATCTATTTCTCACATAAAATTCACGCCGGCGAGCAGAAAATCGACTGTCAGCTATGTCACTCCAGTGCCAAGTACGGTAAAGTATCTGAAAT
Source organism: uncultured Chryseobacterium sp. (assembly GCA_913778275.1). The sequence goes on along the minus strand of CAJYWN010000002.1, from coordinate 189,055 downwards.
CCCTTCTATGAACGTTTGTATGAACTGTCACAGAACAATTTCAGAATACAACGCAGAACACTACATGGAACCAGGAAAAGACAAGGCTTTCTATGACGGAGAAATTCAGAAAATCTATGCTGCTACAGGTTGGGATCCTGCAAAACAACAGTACACAGGAAAATCTCAGCCGGTTGAATGGACAAGAATCCACAATATGCCGGATTTCGTTTACTTCAACCACGCTCAGCACGTTGTAGCTGGTGAGCAGGCAATCATCAATTCTTTCAACAAAAAGAATCCAAACAACAAAATTGATGTTGTATGTAAAGCCTGCCACGGTAAAATTGACACAATGAATGTTGTTCAGATGGCTAATGACTTCACAATGGGATGGTGTATCGAATGTCACAGAACTACTGAAGTTGATATGAACAACGGTTATAATAAAGAATACTTCAAGAATCTACATGACAAGTTGAAAAAACAATACCCTAAAGATGGTGGTAAGATTACTGTAGATGCAATTGGAGGTCTTGAGTGTGGTAAATGTCATTATTAATAACTAAAAATTAGAAGTATAAATGGCTTCAAACAAAATACAATTTAGAAGTATTCACGAACTTAAAGATCCGGCTCTAAATAACAAGCTGGCTCAGAAAGAGTTCCAGGAAGAAATTCCGGTAGAAGATTTCCTTGGAGATGCTGAAAAGAACGGATCCAGTACTTCAAGAAGAGATTTCTTAAAACTATTAGGATTCTCTACTGCAGCGGTTACATTAGCTGCATGTGAAGCTCCGGTAATCAAAACGATTCCTTATGTGGTAAAACCGCATGACATCATTCCGGGGATTCCTAACTATTACGCTTCAACATATTTCGATGGTTTTGACTTTGCGAGTGTTTTAGTAAAAACAAGAGAAGGAAGACCTATTAAAATCGAACCAAACCCTACAGCGGGAGACTTAGGAAAAACAAGTGCAAGAGCACAGGCAAGCGTACTTTCACTTTATGACAATGATAAAGTAAAGCAGCCTAAATTTGAAGGTAAAGATGAAACTTTCGATAAAGTAGACAGTTTCGTGATCAAAGGATTGGAAGAGGCTAATGCAGCAGGAAAAAGAATCGTATTATTATCACATTCTTTCGCTTCCCCTACATTCAAAAAATTATTCGCTGAGTTTAAAGCAAAATTTCCTACAGCAGAATTAGTAACATACGATGCTTATCCTTATGCCGCTGGCTTAGATGCAGCTCAGGAAGTTTTCGGAACAAGAGCATTACCTGTTTATGACCTTAGAGGAACTGAATTGGTAGTTTCTTTCCAGGCAGATTTCTTAGGAGACTACAACGGAGGAGGATTAGAATCTTCTTACGCTGCTGCAAGAAAGCCGGGACCAAACATGTTGAGACACATTCAGGTGGAATCAAACATGTCATTGACTGGTGCTAATGCAGATTCAAGATACAGATTAAAGCCAAGCCAGGTAAATAAAACGTTAGTGGAAGTTTACAATGCTGTCGTTGGTGGCGGAACTTCAGATAAAACAGCTTCTGAAATCGCTAAAGAACTACAGGCAAAAGGAAACAAAGCTGTCGTTTTCGCTGACGGTTCAAAAGGAGCTCAGGTTTTAGCACACCTTATCAACCAAAAGCTTGCTTCTGTGGCTTTCACAGGTAAAGCAAACTTGTTAAAAGAATTTGACAAAGCGAGATTCCAGGAATTCCTTGGATGGGTTAATGCAGGTCAGGTTGGTGTATTGATCGCTAATAATGTAGACCCCATTTACTCTTATCACAAAGGAGAAGATTTCAAAAAATCTTTAACAAAAGTTCCTTATGTGATCGCTATTGCAGATAAGAAAAACGAAATGTACAAGGCAGCGAAAGCTGTAATTCCTGTAGCCAACTGGCTAGAATCCTGGGGAGATATCGAACCACAGACAGGAGTATATACATTAATGCAGCCAACCATCCAGAAAATCTACAAATCAAGACAGATCGAAGAATCTCTATTGGTTTGGAAAAACGGTAAAAACAACGCTGCCAACAATTACTACGATTATTTGAAAGCGAATGCATCTTCTCTTTTGGGAGGAACTTCATTCAACAAAGCTTTATATAATGGATTCAATACTTCTTCCAATGCAACAACATTATCGTATGCAGGTGGAAATGCCGCTCAGGCAGTTGCTGAATTAGGAAGCTTCAAAGCATCTGATTTAGAACTGGTATTGTATACCAAAACAGCAATGGGAGACGGAACTCAGGCCAATAACCCTTGGCTGCAGGAATTACCGGACCCGATCACAAGAATGTCTTGGGATAATTATTTGACAATGTCTCCGAAAGACGCAGAAAGATTGGGTATTGATAACGATCTTAACGCGAGAATGCAGTTAGACGGTTCTATCGTAAACCTTACTGTAAACGGAGTAAAAATAGAAAATGTTCCTGTATTTGTTCAACCGGGACAAGCGGAAGGATCTGTAGGTCTTGCACTTGGATACGGTAAGAAAAACTCAGGAGCAACAGCTGATACAGGAGTAAACGCTTATCCTTTATTCGACGGCTCTAATTTGGCAGTATCTAATGTTAAATTGGAAAAAACCGGAGAAGACCATGAGTTTGCAGGGATCCAGCTTCAGAATACCCTAATGGGACGTTATGAAATTGCTAAAGAAGTTCCTTTGGCAGATTTCTTAAACGTAGCATTCGATGATGAGCATAAAGGATGGAATAAGCCTTTGGAATACCATACCATCAGCGGAGCACTTCCTGCAAGAAAAATCGATCTTTGGGATGCTTTCGATGATACATTCGGGCCTCACTTCAATATGTCTATCGACCTTAACTCTTGTACAGGCTGTGGATCTTGTATCATTGCCTGTCAGGCAGAGAACAACGTTCCTGTAGTAGGAAAAGAAGAGATCAGAATGTCCAGAGATATGTATTGGTTAAGAATCGACCGTTACTATTCTGCAAGACAGAAAGTGGAAGTATACGAAGGATTGAAAGAAGGAATGGCCGTTCCTGAATTATACGGAACAGCATTCAACAGCGAAGGCGGTGCATTGAACCACCCTGCTGATAATCCTGATGTAATCTTCCAGCCGGTAATGTGTCAGCACTGTAACCATGCACCTTGTGAAACGGTGTGTCCGGTAGCGGCAACATCACACGGTACACAGGGACAAAACCACATGGCTTACAACAGATGTATCGGTACAAGATATTGTGCAAACAACTGTCCGTACAAAGTAAGACGTTTCAACTGGTTTACTTATAACCTGAATGACAAGTTCGATTTCAACATGAACAACGATCTTGGAAGAATGGTACTGAATCCTGACGTAGTAGTAAGAACAAGAGGGGTTATGGAGAAATGCTCATTGTGTATCCAAATGACTCAGACCACTATTCTTGAGGCTAAAAAGGAGAACAGAATCGTGAAGGACGGAGAATTCCAGACAGCTTGTTCAAAAGCTTGTACTACGGGATCCATCCAGTTCGGAGACATGAATGACAAATCATCTGAAGTTAGAAAATTATATGCTGACAACAGAAGATATTATTTACTTGAAGAGATCGGAACAAAACCAAACGTGTTCTATCATGCTAAAGTAAGAAACAGAGTAGAAAAATAAAGTTTAAATAATAAATAGGTAAAAAATGTCAGGACATTACGAAGCTCCGATAAGGGAACCTCTGATTATTGGTCACAAAACTTATCACGATATCACGGAAGATATTGCACGACCTATCGAAGAAAGAGCAGGGAAATTATGGTGGATCTCATTATATGCAGCCCTGGTTCTATTCATCTATGGATTTGGGTGTATCGCTTATACTATCGGAACAGGTATTGGAGCATGGGGGCTTAACAGAACTATTAACTGGGGTTGGGATATTACCAACTTCGTATGGTGGGTAGGTATCGGTCACGCCGGAACCCTAATCTCAGCGGTATTATTATTATTTAGACAAAGATGGAGAATGTCTGTAAACAGATCTGCAGAAGCAATGACGATCTTCGCGGTAGTACAGGCAGCAATCTTCCCGGTAATTCACATGGGTAGAGTTTGGGTAGGATATTGGGTTTTCCCATTACCAAACCAGTTCGGTTCTCTTTGGGGGAACTTCAACTCTCCTCTACTTTGGGACGTATTTGCGATCTCTACGTATTTCTCGGTATCAACAGTATTCTGGTTTATGGGTCTTATCCCTGACTTTGCAATGATCAGAGACAGAGCTAAAACGCCTTGGACTAAGAAAATTTATACATTCCTTGCATTCGGATGGGGAGGTAAAGCAAAACACTGGCAAAGATTTGAAGAACTTTCTTTAGTTCTTGCAGGTTTGGCAACACCTCTTGTATTCTCGGTACACACCACCGTATCCTTCGACTTCGCAACTTCGGTTATTAAAGGATGGCACTCTACAATCTACCCTCCTTACTTCGTTGCCGGTGCGATCTTCTCCGGATTCGCAATGGTACAGACCTTATTGTTGATTGCAAGAAAAGTATGCCACCTTGAAGATTACATCACCATGTATCATATCGAAATTATGAACATCGTAATCATCTTAACAGGAGGTATGGTGACGGTAGCTTATGCCACGGAGTATTTCATCGGATGGTATTCCGGATCAAGATTTGAAGACTTTACATATCTTTCTCCGGGCGCTGCAGTAGGACCTTACTGGTGGGCTTTCTGGTCATTGATTATCTGTAACCTTGTTGTTCCTGCTTCTTTCTGGTTCAAGAGACTTAGAACGAACATTATCTGGACATTCATCGTTGCATTGATCATCAACATCGGTATGTGGTTTGAGCGTTTTGATATCATCGTTATCAACCTTTCAAGAGACTACTTACCAGGATCATGGACGATGTTTAAGCCAACGATTATTGATGTGGGTGTATACTTAGGAACAATCGGGTTCTTCTCTGTATTATTCTTATTATATGCAAGAACATTCCCTGTAATTGCACAGGCTGAATTAAAATCGATTTTGAAAATCTCAGGTGAAACTTATAAAGCAAAAGAAGGAGATGAGCACCACTAAAATTGTATACGGACTTTATGCTGACGACGACGATTTAATGAACGGCGTTAAAGCATTCAACGATAAAGGAATCGCAATCAACGAAGTTTATACTCCGTTTCCGGTTCACGGACTAGACAAAGCTTTAGGGTTAAAGAAAACTAGAATTTCTGATGCAGCCTTTCTTTACGCTCTTTACGGAGTTACGATCGGTGCAACCCTTACTTGGTATACCATGAATCACGACTGGCCTCAAAACATCGGTGGTAAACCGGCGTTTGACTGGGGACATAACATGCCCGCATTCGTTGTACCGATGTTCGAACTTATGGTATTCTGTGCCGCGCACATGATGTCATTAACATTCCTTGTAAGAAACAAAATGTATCCTGGAGCTCCTGCACAAAACCCAGACCCAAGAACAACGGACGATAAATTTATGATGGAATTTGTAACTGATGATGTAGAATCTGTAAAGCAGTTGCTTATTGAAACCGGAGTTGAAGAAATAACTGTTAAAGATGCTTAAAATGAAAAAGAATGTATTAAAAATTACAGCAGTTTTAGGTTTAACAACAGTTTTACTTAACTCTTGCGGACCGAAAGAAAATACACCGCTGGTTTACTTCCCGGATATGTATTTTCCGGTAGCTTACGATCCATTGATGAAAGCTCAGGATGCTTATTCAGATCATGAAAATGAAATCCCTGCTTTCGTAAAAAATAATGGGGCCACAGGCCTTGCTCCTGTAGCGGGATCTGTTGCTCAGAACAAAGATGGTATTTTTGAAGAAGGATTGCTCCCAAGTAATGTAGACGAATATAACGCAGGATATGATGCTTCAAAAACAATGACTACTTCTCCTTTAAATCCTGCTAATGCAGTAAAGGATCTTGAAAGAGGAAAACAGCTTTTTGAAAAAACCTGTGCAGCTTGTCATGGTGTAGGTGGAGACGGACAGGGACCTATCGTACAGTCTGGAGCGTTCTCCGGTGTACCGAACTATGCCGACAGAGAAATTACTGTAGGATCTGTTCATTATGTAATAACAAACGGTAGAAATGCAATGGGATCTTATGCAGGGCAACTGAACGCTGGAGACAGATGGAGAGTAGCCATGTATGTGATGAATGCCTTCAAAAAAGGAGCTGCAGCACCTGCCGCTGCAACACCGGCAGCAGCTACGGCTACTACCGCAGCAGCACCGGCAACAACTGAAACAAAGACTACCGAAACTAAAAAATAAGAAAAGAAATGTATAGTTTTTCACCAAAATTAAAATCAACTTCTATAATCCTTCTTGTTGTAGGTTTAGTTCTTTTTGGTATTGGTTTCTTTTTAAATAAAGGAATCTCTGCCGAGAAAATAGAACACATGATGGAAGCTGTTAACGCTTCTGGTCATACTGCTCCTACGCATTCTAGTGAAATGGTAGGTCCTCAGGATCATGCTGCCCATTTGGAGCATGCTACTCTTCAGGTACACAACCAGCCTTTAGCGGCAATACATTTTGTAGCTGTATTTTTCTTCGGAGTGAGCTGCTGCGTATTATTCTTCTATTCTATTCAGCACGCTGCACACGCAGGATGGCCAATCATCATTACAAGAGTAATGGAAGCTATTGCTTCTTACATTCCTTACGGTGGAGCTATTCTGATCATCCTAATGCTTCTAAACATCACACACCAAGGGCACCTGTTCCATTGGATGGACCCTGAATTGACAGACCCGAATTCTGCTCATTTCGATGTGATCTTATTTGAAAAAAGAATTTTCTTAAATATTCCTTTCTATGCCGTGAGAACATTTATCTATGTATTAGGTGCTTCTTTCTTTGCATGGAAACTAAAAGCTCAGTCTAAAAAAGTAGACGAAACAAAATCAAGAGTAGATTATCAGATGCTTTACAGATGGGCAGTAGGATATATTGCATTCTTCGGATTTGCTTCTGCAGCCTGGGCTTGGGACTGGTTGATGTCTATTGACCCCCACTGGTACTCTACCATGTATATCTGGTATTCTATGGTGAGCTGTCTTTCCAGTGGTATCGCGGTTATCATTCTTTTAAGTGTTTATTTAAAGAAAAACGGATTCCTTCCACAGTTCAACGATAATCACTTGCACGATTTAGGAGTATTCCTTTTCGCTACAAGTATGCTTTGGACATATACATGGTTTGCACAGTTTATGTTATACTGGTATGCAAACATTCCGGAAGAGGTTAACTATTTCTTCGGAAGATTCCAGCACTACTCTCCTACGTTCTTACCAATGCTGATTGTAAACTTCTTATTACCGCTATTGGTATTAGTGAGCAGCAGCATCAAGAGAAACTACAAAGTAGTAACCACAATGGCAGTAGTTGTAATCTGCGGACACATTTTAGATTACTTCAACATGGTAATGCCGGGAACGGTAGGACCATACTGGAAAACTCCTGAAGTATTCTTATTAATCTTAGGGGCAATTTTATTTGTTGTCGGATTATTTATGTTTACCGTGCTTTCAGCATTATCTAAACTTAAATTGATCCCTACAGGAAACCCTTACCTACATGAATCTGAAATTTATGAATATCCTTTCTAAGGAATTTATAAAAAAATAAAATCAAAGACTGGTCGTATGATCAGTCTTTTTTTTGTATTATTTTGAAAAAAATTAAACTTTTATGCAACCTTTTTCAATTTTTGTCGTCTTATAGTAAAGTCGGATTTCACTTTAGATTAATAAATTTTATCATGAAAAAAAATCTCTTATTATTATTTTTGACATTTGCATTTACTTTTTTTAATGCACAAACCGTTACTTTCATTTCGGAAAAAACCAACAAGCCCTTACCTAAGGTTTCTGTATTCGGAAAAGACGGAAGCATTGTTGCGTATTCAGACATTGACGGTAAGATCGACAAAAACCTGATAAAGCCTGATCAGGAAAAATTTCAGTTGGTGTATGACAACTTTCCTGTAGCCACATTATCATATGCGGATTTTGAAAAAGAAATTATTAAGGTTGATGACAAAATCCGAAATATTGAACCGGTTGTCATAAAAAATAACAAACCTGCAAAATATATTTTTGTTAAGGGTAATTTTAATGCCTATGTTACTGTCAATAATAAGCTTAACTGCTACGCAGACGGAATCGTTACCTATATTTTCGATAATAAAACAAAAAAACTGAAAGCAACCAATGTAGAGCAATACCGTATTTACAGGCTGGAAGATCCCTCATTTGACAAAAAACAAACCGGTATGTGGGACTATCAGTCAATGCTAAGGCTTCCTGAAATGAAAGAAATTGGAAATATCCTGGAATACAAAAAAAAGAACTCTGTTATAAAAGAACTTAAAGGGCAGCAAAAAGACCAGATCGAGATCACCGGTGAAGCATTACAGGAAAAAGAATTTGCGCTTTTCGGATATCGCTTCTTTGATTTAAAAACTATTATCAACGCCGCTTACGGAAAGGATGCTCAAAAAACACTTAGAGACTTATTGGAATATAATGAAATTGCTTTTCTAAAATTGAAACATAAAAGTGAACCTGAATACAATCAGTTAATTGTCTACAGAAACTTCTACCCTGCCGAGTTAGACTTTAAAAATGAAAATGATACCGAAAAAAATAAGTTTAATCTAAAAAATAGCAGCTATACTACAAAATACTGGGAAAATGCAGATTTCCCAAACATGCAGTCCGTTTTCAGCTCGTATTTCGGAGATAAATTACAAGAAAAACAAAATATAAAATAAAAATCCTCTATTAATAAACGTTTTAGTAAATTTGTCACAAACGGAAAAAAAATGAAAAAGTTGTCTTTTCTGCTAATTTTCAGTTTGTTGCTTTTTACAGCATGCAAAAAAGATTCAGTAGATGCTACCAACACGAAAACTTTACAGTCGAGTATCAATGATATGACGGCAAGTCTTCCTACCATTAAGCAGATCAAGTTTAATGAAGCACTTTATATTTTAAAGACCTTCGGAGTGGAAGCCGATGGCGATGTTGCAGAACTAAAGGCGCTGGGACAGCTGATTAACGGCAAAAAAGTTCCCGAAATTATGGCAATGGCAGACCAGGTAGCACAGAAAAACGGTATCGAATGGGCAAGCAATGCTCCGCCATCTTTAGGAGAAATGAATATCTTTGGTGACGACAAAGCAAAAGAAAGTGATCCGAATGATGTGAAAGCAAACTCATTGAGTATAAATACCATACCGACAGGTGACGATGGAACAGGTGCGCCCACCGCCATACAGATCGTCCCGCGACTGGTTGACAATACAGGAAAGCCTGTATCATTTACGGGTGCGGGGTTGGAAGCTACCCTTGAAGTTTTCAGTAACGGCGTAAAACTTTCCACAGCAAAAAATTTGATGCAGGATAATAACTTTAGGGGATTCAATTTAAAATTCTCTTCGATTCCGGCAGCTAAAGTGGTTGATAATAAAATTGATATCACCGTATCCGTAAAAACTACGGCTAAAACTTTCAAAATGACAAAAATAGGGTTGGATGTAAATCCTTCCTTACTGAAAGTACCTGCTCCGGTGGTTGTAGACTCTACGGCTGTAAATCAGGATCCTGCAGTAATTGACCCAAATAATCCGGGAGCAACAGTGCCATCCACAGATCCAAATGCCACAGCTCCAACTCCTGCAACGCCAAAACAACCAGCTGCAGATCCGAAGAACGTGGTTTCAGGCTTCCTGAACAATGTAAGCTCTCAAAACCTTAAAGCAGCCTACAGCTCTTCAAGCAATCCAAACTGGGGAAGCTATGAATCCTTTTCCAATCCTACTTCAGGATTCGGATCCGTGAAAAACGTGAGTGTGAAAAATATCACTACCAATCTTTCAAACACGAACGTGGCGAGTGTAAATGCAACCTACGACGTAACCGATAAAAACGGAAGAACAACTTCTTTAAAGGCAACTTTCGGATTAAAAAATGTAAACGGGGAATGGAAAATTTCCAGCTATAAAATCAATCCTTAAGTAATGGCACAACAAGAACTCATCAGGAAGCTGGAAGAAACGATAGAAAATGTCCCTGATTTTCCGATCCCGGGAATTCAGTTTAAAGATATATCCCCTATCTTTTTAGATCCCAAATTGTACGAAGAAGTTATTGCAGATCTTGTAGCGTTCAGCAGAGGAAAAGTGGATGCGGTTTGCGGGATCGAAAGCCGTGGCTATCTCTTCGGGATTGCCATCGCTGTAGCCCTTGAAGTTCCATTTATATTAATAAGAAAATCCGGGAAACTTCCTCCACCTGTTATTTCAGAAGAATATGACCTTGAGTACGGAAGCGCCGTCATTGAAACACGGGAAGGGCAGATAAAACCGGGACAAAGAGTTCTTATCCACGACGACCTTCTGGCAACAGGAGGAACTACGGAAGCGGCAGCAAAACTGGTCGAAAAGCAGGGTGCAGCCGTATCTCAATTCAGCTTTCTGATTGGCTTAAAAGATTTGAACGGGGAAGAAAAATTAAAGAAATTCAATGCGGAAGTGTATCATATTTTAGAATATTAGACTTAAATATTGATGGTTTACTGACTAAAATGACATTGTCACGCCGAGCCTGTTGAAGCATTTTTTTGAAGAATTCATAACGTAACTATTCGCGATTCAGTTTCTTTAATTAAATAAAAATCAACAATACGCATAAAGTATTTTGTAAATCATTCAGAAACAATTAAATTTGCATTTCAATTTTTAACAATTTATGGCAAAAATTACAAAGAATGCTCAAAACGAGCAAGAAGGTAAAGAAACAGTGGAGTTTTTTAAAGATCTGGACAGAGAAGCTTTAAACACCGAAAGATTTATCGAAAGATATTCAAAACCTTTGGGTATTGTTTTTGGGGTACTGGTTTTAGGTGTTCTGGGATTCTTCGCTTACAAACAATTTGTGGTGGCTCCTAAAAATGCTGAAGCTGTAAAAAGTTTCCTTGCTGCTCAGAAAAATCTTACTGAAGGAAAAGATAAGGAAGCACTTGGCGGTAAATCTGCTGCAAATCCTGGTTTCTTAGGAACCTATAATGAATACTCTGCAACCGACATCGGTAAACTTTCTGCGTATAATGCAGGACTTCTGAAGTTCAAAGAAGGAAAGTTCCAGGAAGCATATGATCTTTTAGACAAATTTTCATCAGACAGCAAAACGTTGATGGCAATGAAATACGGAGCAATGGCAGATGCACAGTCCGGCCTTAATAAAAATGAAGATGCATTACAATTATTGGATAAAGCAGCTACTGCTTCAGACGATCCGTACACCATCTATTACTTTACAAGAAAAGCAGGTATTCTGGCGTTAGGCCTCAATAAAAAAGCAGATGCTAAAAAATATTTTGCAACAATTGACGAAAAATATCAGGACTACGACAACGGAATGTCTGACTCTTATATTGAAATGACTAAATATTACTAAACAATGGCAACAGTTAATCTTTCTGATTATAAGCCACTTCATATAACCAATGCCGATGAATTTTCAATCGGCATTGTTTTTTCTGAGTGGAATGATTTTGTAACCTACAATCTTCGTGATGCAGCATTGGAAATCCTTCAAAAAGAAGGGGTAAAATCTGAAAATATCAAACTTTTTCCGGTTCCGGGTGCTTTTGAACTTAATTATGCAAGCATGCAGCTTTGCAAAGAACGGAAGTACGATGCAGTGATTGCAATAGGCTGTGTAATCCGTGGTGAAACGCCTCACTTTGATTATGTATGCTCTGCAGTGGCACAGGGAATCAAAGACTGTAATATTCTTACCGATACCCCTACGGTTTTCTGTGTTCTTACTGATGACACTAAAGAACAGTCTGTTGCAAGAAGCGGTGGAAATCTGGGTAATAAAGGGGTTGAAGCAGCAGTAACAGCATTAAGGATGATCGATTTCAGAAAAAATCTATCCGGCAAAAAGGGCAATATTGGCTTTGGCCATTCTTAATTGAGTTTAACATTTTTTTAGATATATCAAGGGCTACTTTAAATAGCCCTTTTTTCATTAATTCTATAAATCTCGCTCAAATAGGATTTTTAATTTCTATGAATTTTTTAATATTATTTTAAATATTTATAAAGTTTCTAATTAATATCAAATTTTAAGATTTTATATTGAAAAAATAGATCCAATTACTAAATTTGCAGGAATTAACATATATTTAATACAGATGTTGCTCAAAAAAATTAGACCTTACTTTTATTTAGGCACTTTCTATCTTGTGGTTTCACTTATAGTGAGGATTATATTTCTCTTACATCCAATCACAACAGCAGACTTTGGTCTTATAGAAGTATTAAAAGTACTGATGATCGGAATTGTGAATGATGTTTTTGTATTCATCTTAACGTGTCCATTTCTTGCTCTCTATTTTCTGTTTTTATCGAATTCGAAATACCAGAAACCTTACGGATATATCATTTTGGGATTATTATGCGCTTTCTTTTTATACATTCTTCTTATTCCGAATAATATTTTCAAACAATACGGCGGATCAGTCGCTGAGATAGCTCTGGCATTTACAGGCCTGAAAATCATCATATTCAGCCTCATGCTTTTCCTCCCGGAGAAACGTGTAAAAATCAGAAATGCAATGTATTTTATTACTGTTTTCCTGTATGTGCTGCTCATTATTTTTAATGCCGTAAGCGAATATTTCTTTTACAATGAGTTTGGATTGCGGTATAATTTCATAGCAGTAGATTATCTGATTTATACCAATGAAGTAATTGGCAATATAATGGAAAGTTATCCTGTTGTGCCGTTGTTTGTAGCAATATTCGCCGTCGCCGCAGTATTTTCCGTTCTTATTTATAAAAAAACCAAAACAGAACTTCTGGATCTTCCGAATCTTAAGCAGAAAATCATCTTATTAGGTTCATTCTGCATTCTGGTTGCTCTAAGCATTTTAGGATTAAGTTTTACGACCAAATTAAAATCTGATAATGTCTTTGAAGATGAAATCCAGGCCAATGGCCTGCCGAAGTTCTATTGGGCATTTACCCATAATGAGCTGGATTATTTTCAGTTTTATCCTCAGATTAACCAACAGGTTGCAGAAAACATTTTCTTAAGCCAATATGCGCAGCCTGTCTTAAAAAGAACTATTCAGCCGGAAAAGCCTGAATTGAAGAAAAACGTTGTTTTAATTTCTATTGAAAGTTTATCTGCCGATTTTATGGCACATTACGGCAACACGCAGAAAATCACTCCTTTTCTGGACAGTCTTGCAGACCGTTCCCTGATGTTCACCAATCTTTACGCTACCGGAAACAGAACCGTTCGCGGTCTGGAGGCACTTACACTTTGCATCCCGCCAACCGCCGGAGAAAGCATTATCAAAAGAGAAAACAACAAAAATAAATTTACAACAGGAAGTGTTTTCAAATCAAAAGGGTATGATGTGAAATTCCTGTATGGCGGTTACAGTTATTTCGATAATATGAAAGATTTTTACGAAGGCAACGGCTACGAAATTGTTGACCGAAATAATTTCAAACCGGAAGAAATCTCCTTCGCCAATGTCTGGGGTGTTGCAGACGAAGACATGGCTAAAAAAGCAATACAGACCATGAATGCTGAAGCTAAAGCCGGAAAGCCATTTTTTAATCACTGGATGACGGTTTCCAACCACCGCCCGTTTACTTATCCCAACGGAAAAATTGATATTCCGGGGGATGCAAAATCAAGAGAAGGCGGAGTAAAATATACCGATTATTCTTTAAGAAAATTCTTCGAAATGGCTAAAAAGCAGGATTGGTATTCCAATACGGTTTTTGTGATTATTGCCGACCATTGTGCTTCGAGCGCAGGAGATACTGAGCTTCCGATGGATAAATACAAAATTCCTGCAATGATCTTTTCGGAAGGATTTATTCAGCCGCAAAAATTTACACAAACCATGTCGCAGATTGATGTGATGCCTACCCTTTTAGGTCTTCTCAACTTTAATTATCAGACTACGTTTTTAGGACAGGATGTATTTTCAAAAGAGTTTCAGCCTAAAGCGTATGTCGCAACGTATGAAGATTTAGGCTTGATAAAAGATAATTACCTGACCATAATTTCACCCGTAAAGAAAATTAAACAATATGCTTTAGCACAGCAAAAAAACAATCTTTCTCCGGAATTCAATCTGTATTATGACGAAAAATATGTGAAAGGAAATCAGCAGAACAAAAAACTTATTGATCAGACCATCTCGGCGTATCAGTCTACCTCATACTGGCTGAAAAAAAACCGGCTTAACCAATGATTGGTAAAAATATTGCTCCATCCATAAAACATACGTTTTAAATTTCTAAATTTATATATCACAAAATAATACAACTATGAGATGGACTGACGACAGAGGCGGCAATGTGGAAGACAGACGTGGACTAGGCGGCGGAGCCGTTGTGGGAGGCGGACTGGGAACATTGATTATTGCTGCCATCATTTTTTTCCTGGGAGGAGATCCTTCTTCCATTCTTTCTTCCGGTACCGGAGCCGGCACAGCACAAACGGAGCAACGGGAACTCTCTGCGGAAGAAAGAAAAATTGGTGAAATGGTAGACATGATGGGAAAATGGAATACCATTACCTGGGACCGGGTTTTCAGTGAAAACGGCATGACCTATGAACCTCCGAAAATCGTACTTTTCGAAAATACCACACAATCCGGATGCGGAACCGCTCAGGCGGCAATGGGCCCTTTTTATTGTCCTGCAGATCAGTCGGTATACATGGATATGAGTTTTTTTAATGAGCTTCAACAGCGATTTGGCGCAAAAGTGACGGAATTTACGGTTGCCTATGTTCTTGCCCACGAAGTCGGTCACCATGTGCAGACCCTTTTGGGAACAACCCAAAAAGTAGATCAAATGAGAAGAAGCGGGCAATACAGCGAAGCAGAAATGAACAGAGTCTCGGTTGCTACAGAATTGCAGGCAGATTTTTACGCCGGGCTTTGGGCCAAAAGAACGGACGCCGAAAAACATATTCTGGAGCCGGGTGATATACAGTCTGCCATTGATGCAGCTGAGGCTGTTGGAGACGATAATATCCAGAGAAGATCTCAGGGATATGTCAATCAGGAAAGCTTTACCCATGGCTCTTCCGCGCAGCGTAAGGAATGGTTTATGAAGGGATACACTACCGGAGATATCAGACAGGGTGATACCTTCAACCAGCTTTTGAGATAAATCAAGAATAAACTATAAAAAAAGCCCCGAAGATTCTCTTCGGGGCCTTATTTATTGCAGTTCGATTGGATTACTGTTTTTCTTTGCCTCTTCTTTTATCCTTTCCTCCATTCTTTTTCTCATATCGGCTGGATTTCCGCCACCACGGTTTCCGCCGCCTCCACCAATTCTCATTGGCGCACTAATTCCTCCTCCCTGATTCATGAAAGCCATAGGATCTTCCATAAACTTTTTCTGCTGCTTTACATAATCGGATCTCTTTATTTTAATGGTATTTCCGAATTGGTTTAATGTAGGGAAATCAGCAATTTTATAATTTTTCATCAGGTCGAATGAATATTCGCCTTTATCATCTTCTACCTTTACAATAAGTCCGGGAAGCCCGCTGAATTTGTACGGCCCGTCCTGATAGGGCAAATCTGTCGTAAACCAGGCTGTCCATTTTCTTCCTCCGAAATCAGCTTCAGCTTTCTGTACCTTATACTCTCCAATTTTTGTGGTTTCGGGAAATATTTTCCAGCTGATAGACCGGTCTTCCTCATAAGTGTAAACATCTCTTCCTATTCTGTCCTTAAAAATCGTCTTCTGATTTTTTTTATCTTTTTCTATGGAATAATTAATGCTTGATCGCAGATTTTCCATCTGGTCCCTATTGAATCCTCTTGCTCCGCCGCTTTGCATAGCTGCCTGGATTACAGAATCTCTTTTAATCCTGTTCTCAGAATAAAACACTGATTTTTCCGGGGAAATATCAAGATATGCATTTTCTGTTTTGATATCATTTTTATCGGACGCGTCCGGCTTCATGGTTACCTGATACACGAATCGGTTTGTCTGTGCCAAAACGGTGTGCATGAATAACGATAAGGCAATAATTCCTAATTTTTTCATTAAGGTAAATTTATAGTTTGGATTTTAAAATCTTTGCAAAGTTAAAGCTATCAATAATAAAAATCGATAAAATAAAATCGCTAATTTTTATATGCTAATTATTGTTCGTATTTTTGCACTATTAAATCATTCTAAATAAATACAATGATAAAAGTATCAGATCAAGCAAAGGCAAAAGCCGTTCAACTGATGACAGAGGAAGGCTTTAACCCTGTTGAAGACTATATAAGAGTGGGGGTAAAAAGCGGAGGATGTTCTGGTTTAGAATATGTTTTGAAGTTTGACAACCAAAAAACAGACACTGATCAAATTTTTGAGGACAATAACATTAAAATTGTTGTCGACAAAAAATCAATCCTCTACCTTGCGGGGACAACTCTTGAGTACTCAGGAGGATTAAACGGAAAAGGGTTTGTTTTTAACAATCCTAATGCATCCAGAACATGCGGATGCGGTGAAAGTTTTTCTCTTTAAATTCAAAATTTAAGATTTAAAGTTATTGGCAACGTATAAGAGTTTTGAAGATTTAGAAATATGGCAGCTGGCGAGAGAACTTTCTGCCGATATTTATGAAATTATTGAAAATTCTGAACTTAAAAATAATTTTCGACTGGCAAATCAAATTGATGGATCTTCCGGATCAATAATGGATAATATTGCTGAAGGATTTGAAAGAAATGGAAATAAAGAGTTTATACAATTTTTATATATTTCTAAGGCATCATGTGGAGAAACAAGATCTCAGTTATACAGGATTTTGGATCGAAATTTTATTTCAAAAGAAAAATTTGAGGTTTTAAAAATAAAAACAACAGATTTAAGCAAGAAAATAGGAGGCTTTATATTTTATCTACAAAATAGTGATTTTAAAGGCTCAAAATATAAAAACAGAAAATAAAGTAATTCGGAGATGCAAAATTTTGAATTTCGAATTTTGAATTTTTTGAATATTAATTATGAATAAATATACTGAAGACGATTTACGCGTCGATTTAGAAAATAAAAAATACGAATTCGGCTGGGAAACGAAAATCGATTACGAAGATTTCCCTACCGGCCTGAATGAAGATATCATCCGTGCTATTTCTGCCAAAAAAGAAGAGCCGGAATGGATGACGGAATGGCGCCTGGAATCTTTCAGAATCTGGCTGAAAATGACGGAGCCGGAATGGGCCAACATTAAATACGAAAAACCGGATTTTCAGGCAATTAAATACTACGCAGCTCCGAAAGTAAAGCCTGAACTGGCAAGTCTCGACGAAGTTGACCCTGAATTAATCAAAACTTTTGAAAAATTAGGAATCAATATCGAAGAGCAGAAAAGACTTTCCGGTGTTGCCGTTGATATTGTGATGGATTCTGTTTCCGTGAAAACCACTTTCCAGGAAACCTTAATGGAAAAAGGAATTATTTTCTGCTCCATTTCGGAAGCCATTAAAAATCACCCGGATCTGGTAAGAAAATATCTTGGAAAAGTAGTTCCGAGAGGCGATAATTTTTATGCAGCTCTTAATTCCGCAGTATTTTCTGACGGAAGTTTCTGCTATATCCCAAAAGGCGTAAGATGCCCAATGGAGCTTTCAACCTATTTCCGTATCAATCAGGCCGGAACAGGACAGTTTGAAAGAACACTGGTAATTGCTGATGAGGGAAGTTATGTTTCTTATCTGGAAGGATGTACCGCCCCATCGAGAGACGAAAACCAGCTTCACGCAGCGGTTGTTGAGCTTATCGCTTTAGATAATGCTGAAATTAAATATTCAACCGTACAAAACTGGTACCCGGGAAATGAAGAAGGAAAAGGAGGAGTCTTCAATTTTGTGACAAAAAGAGGACTTTGCGAAAGAAATGCAAAAATCTCCTGGACACAGGTAGAAACAGGTTCTGCGGTAACATGGAAATATCCTTCATGCATCTTGAAAGGAGACGGATCCATCGGTGAGTTTTACTCTATTGCGGTAACAAACAACCATCAATATGCAGATACCGGTACCAAAATGATTCACATCGGGAAAAACACGAAGTCAACAATTATATCCAAAGGTATTTCTGCAGGAAAGTCTCAAAATTCATACAGAGGTTTGGTAAAGGTAATGCCTTCTGCAAAAGGAGCCAGAAATTTCTCTCAGTGTGATTCTTTATTGATGGGTAATGAATGTGGGGCACACACATTCCCGTATATTGAAATCAAAGATCCTTCTGCACAGCTGGAGCATGAAGCAACGACTTCAAAAATCGGGGAAGACCAGATTTTCTACTGCAACCAACGGGGAATCGACACAGAAAGAGCAATTGCTTTGATCGTAAACGGTTTCAGTAAAGAAGTTTTAAATAAACTGCCAATGGAATTTGCTATTGAAGCTCAGAAGTTGCTTGAGATTTCTTTAGAGGGTTCTGTGGGATAATATATGTAAACATTAAGAGTTAAGTTTTTTTATTATCTTAAATACTTAATATCTAATAGTAAGGTATTTATAAATTTGATAAAGAAATTAAGGTCAATTTCTTAATGTTTAAAAATAAAAAAGAAATAGTATTTCATTGATAAGCGTTAGCGCCTTTGTTTATCTTAAAAGCAAAGGAGATTAAAAATCTTAGTCTAACCTTGCGATAAACTAAAATATATGTTAGAGATAAAAAACTTGCACGCCAGAATTGAAGACGGCGCAGAAATTTTAAAAGGAATCAATCTTGAGATAAAACCAGGTGAAGTTCATGCCATCATGGGACCAAACGGAGCCGGAAAATCCACCCTTTCTTCCGTAATCGCCGGGAAAGAAGATTATGAAGTTACAGATGGAGAAATCATTTTCGGAGGGGAAAACATCATTGAAGATGCGCCTGAGGAAAGAGCACATAAAGGGATATTCCTTTCCTTCCAGTATCCGGTAGAAATTCCGGGAGTTTCTGTGACCAACTTCATTAAAGCGGCGATGAATGAAAACAGAAAAGCCAATGGGTTAGGAGAAATGCCTGCCAAGGAAATGCTTTCGATGATTCGTGAGAAATCGGAAAAATTAGGCATCAAAAAAGATTTCCTTTCAAGATCACTAAACGAAGGATTTTCCGGAGGTGAAAAGAAAAGAAATGAAATCTTCCAGATGATGATGCTGGATCCGAAACTGGCAATTCTTGACGAAACAGATTCTGGATTGGACATTGATGCCCTGAGAATTGTTGCAGACGGTGTAAATGCTTTTAAAAACGAAGGAAATGCAGTGCTTCTGATTACCCACTATCAGAGACTTCTAAATTATATTCAACCTGATTTCGTACATGTATTGGCCAATGGGAAAATCATCAAAACAGGTGATAAGTCTCTTGCGCTGGAACTGGAAGAAAGGGGGTATGACTGGCTTTTAAATTAATTAAAAGATAAGAATTCGGAGATTCATCTCTTAGTTTAACAATTCAGCCAAACAAAAAAAGAAAAAATGGTGCAAACCACAGATATACCAGTAATGGCATTAAAAGAACAGATTACAGAAAATCATAACGAATTTTTGGAGGGCCTTCGTCACAGATTTCTGGACGAAAAAAGAAAAGCAGCTCTTCAAAGATTTGAAAGAATAGGTTTTCCTACAAAAAAAGACGAAGAATATAAATATACCAATCTAAAGGAGATTACAGAAAAAGCGTATAACTTTTTCCCGAAAGAAAGCCACAATATTACCAAAGAGCAACTGGACAGCCTGCATTTGGGTGAAGAAAATTTTGACTGGATTACTTTCGTAAACGGTAAACTTCATAAAGAACTTTCAAAAGTTTCCATTGAAAATGTAGAGTTTCTTTCATTTAATTATGCATTAAATGATGAAAAGCACAGGGAAGTTTTTGATACCTACTTTAATACGATCGCTTCTAAAGATTCTGCCTTTACCAATCTGAATGAAGCCTATTGCAAATATGGATTCTTTCTGAAGGTTCCTAAAAATGTAGTGATCGAAAAACCAATTCACATTTTCTACATCTCTCAGAACCAGGAAGAAAACACCTTCTACAATACGAGAAATTTATTAATCGTAGAAGAAGGGGCCAAAGTGGAAATTATAGAAAGTCATCACAATTTTGACAGTACCTACGTACTAACGAATTCCGTGACAGAGATTTTCACCTATCCGAATGCAAAAGCAGACTGGCATAAACTGCAGAATGACAACGACACCTCTTATCTTATAGACAATACTTTTGCAAGACAGGAAAGAGATAGTTTAACAACCGTAAATACATTTTCTTTCGGAGGAAAACTGGTAAGAAATAACCTCGATTTTATTCATAACGGATCCAATATCAATTCTTTTATGAACGGGATTACCATTATCGGAAAAGATCAGCTGGTAGACCATCACACGGCGGTTCACCACAATTTCCCGAACTGTGAAAGTTACCAGAACTACAAAGGTATTTTCGACGGAAAATCTCACGGAGTATTCAACGGAAAAGTATTTGTAGATAAAATTGCCCAGAAAACGAATGCGTATCAGCAGAATAACAATGTTTTACTGAGCGAAGGTGCGACTATCGATACAAAACCTCAGCTGGAGATTTTTGCAGATGATGTAAAATGTTCCCACGGATGTACTGTAGGACAGCTGAATGAAGATGCCCTGTTTTATTTAAGAGCAAGAGGTATTTCTAAAAAAGAAGCTCAGGCACTGTTATTATATGCTTTTGCAAACGATGCGATGCAAAATATCGATATCGAGCCGTTAAAAGAAAAAATTTCTAAGCTTTTAGCCCAGAAACTGGAAGTTGATATAGAATTTTAGTAATTATATAATTGATAATAGTAAGCACTTCAACAAATATGAAGTGCTTTTTTTATAGTTGAAATTTGGCTAAGCCTCTATTTAAAATTCAATCTTAATCAAACCTTGAAGGTTTTAAAAACCTTGAAGATTGGTAATCTGGAAATTTATTTTTTAATCCACCACTGACTGTCTTTTCTATCGGAGCGTTTAACGCCATTATCCAGTGTATAGGCAAAACCGACGCCCAGCGTCTGTTTAAGCTGTGTTTTTTTGATCTGATTATGATCATACATCAGATCCACTGTAATATTGGAGGAAATGAATTTATTAACCTTTAAATTCAATATCAATCCATAAGCAAGAACCAGCCTTTCAGGATGATCAAGATAGTTGGAAAAAACAGAAGCCGTATTGGTGACATTGACATTTTCCATTAATTTAAATTTATATAAAGCGGTTCCCAAAAAACCGTATTGCAGTAAAGAACTGTCTCCATCGGCTTTCAATCCGTATGTCCCTTCCGTTTGAAGGTCACTATCCAGAACAAAAACCCACCTTGCGTTGGAAGGTCGAAGCGTCACATTGATATTATCGTTGGGCCTGTACGTAATTCCCATTCCGACATTCAGATAACCGGGAGCCATAAAGTTGGAAATTTTTTTTGCTTCGGGATTATTACCGTCCTCATAGCCTACCGTAAACTGAGACAGTATGCCCGCTCCCCCCGAAAGATACCAGCTTTTGGAAACCCTTCTTCCGTAATTGGTAGAAATATTAATCACATCCTGGGTTTTTCTTACCCCAATACCCTGGGTATCATTTTGTCCGTAATTTAAAAGAATAATATTTTCCCAGAGATCGTTATCTTTTTCATAAGTGATGTTATAATCTGCTCCCAGAAGCCAGCCGACGTTATTGGCACCACCCCCAACCCAGTTGGAGAATGCAGCCTGGTTAATCATTAGAGATTGCTTGCCTAGAACAGACCAATGTTTTACAGTATCTACCTTAAAGGAGGCAGTGTCCAGAATGACCTGCGCATTGAAAAAAATTCCCAAAGAAAAGGAAAGGATTAATAAAAGCTTCTTCATGAGTTCAGGATTTCATTGTACAAAATTCTAACAAAAATATTAAATATAAATTTTATGAATGAATGCACTCTGTTAAATCTCATTTCAGCTTATAAATCTAAACTTACTGACAATATTATAGATCGAAAATAAAGTAAAGACAAAACATTACTTTTTGGCTGAAATAAAATATCAATAATAAAATTCATCGCCAAATTTTCCGAAATTTATCATTGGCTTTCGATTTGACATACACACTGCATGCTAAAAAACAATGTAATTTCCAAAAAAGCTATTATATACCCGTTGCTGATGCTTTCAGCCATGTGGCTGGGATATTTCCTTCAGCTGCACGGCTTTTTTGAAAGTTGCTTCGGCGCCATTATCCCTTTATTGCCAGAAGGCCTCCTGGGAATCGTCACTTCTCCACTCCTCCACGGAAACCTGGACCATATTGTCGGAAATTCTATTCCGATGGCCATTCTGATGTTTCTTCTTTACCAGTTTTATCCCTTGGTTGCCAATAAGGTTTTTATTCTCGGATGGCTTGCTACAGGTCTTTTGGTGTGGCTTCTGCCACCGATTGATATTATGACCGGCGATTATCTTTATACCTGTACGATCGGAGCAAGCGGTGTCGTATATGTTCTCGCGTTCTTTCTTTTTTTCAGTGGTATTTTTAAATGGAATATGAAGCTGCTTACCATCTCATTACTTGTGGTATTGTACTATGGAAGCCTTGTTTGGGGTATGCTGCCGGAAGAATTATTTTACAATCTTCAGGAACCGAGCAAAATTGCCTGGCAGGCACATATTGCAGGAGCTGTAGTGGGAGTAATTCTTGCTTTTATGTTTAAGAAAGTAGGCGAAAGAAAGAAAAGATACATCTGGGAATTCCCAAATTATTACAGTGAAAAGGATGATAAATTATGGCAGGAATATAAAGAAAATCATCCTGAGGACTTCATGGAGCTTCCTTACAAAAAGAAAGATGATATTTGGAAACATCTCGATGAACTGAGAAGAAAATGAAGTTGATGCAGCAATTATCTGCTGCAAATTATCCTAAATTCAATACATTTGTCAAAACAACACAAATGTATTCTGAAGAACATCTCTATTCCATCGCTCTCCGCGAATGCAATTTAATCGGTGATATCAACTTTTACAAGCTTGTACGCACTTTCGGAAGTGCAAAGAATGCCTGGTTTCATACAAAGAAAGAATATAAAAAACTGGACGGCTTCGGCTACCGTATGGTCGCTGACATCGGGAATTCCAACCACCTTAAGTTTGCAGAAAAAGAACTTAGCTTCTGCGAAAAAAATAATATTACCATTAACCTAAGACATTTTGGTGATCTCCCGGCACTGCTCAACGAGTGCAGTGATGCTCCTGCCATTCTATATCAGAAAGGAAGCTTTGATGATCAGAAACAACGGATAAGCATAGTCGGGACGAGAAATATGACCTTATATGGACAGCAGTTTATAAGTGATTTCTTCGAGGAAACCCGTTCCTGCAGCTATACCTCCGTGAGCGGGCTCGCATTGGGCATCGATAAGGAAGTTCATGACCAGTCTCTTCAGAAAGGAATTCCGACGGCTGCGGTTTTAGCCCACGGCTTTCATACCATCTACCCTTCAAAAAACAGGAAACTGTCCGAAAAAGTTCTGGAAGAAGGCGGCGCATTATTCACAGAATTTAATTCTTCCCGCAAGCCGGACCGTGAGAATTTTATACAACGAAATCGCATTGTAGCCGGTTTATCTCCCGCGACGATTGTTGTGGAAACAGCTTTCGGCGGTGGCTCGGTAAGCACTGCAACATTTGCCAACCAGTATAACCGCGAGGTATTTGCACTGCCTGGAAAGATTACTGACAAACAAAGCCAAGGCTGTAATCATCTTATTTTTCAGAATAAAGCTGCTCCTATTTCTACAATCAAAGATCTCATCGACTATCTGGGACTTAAAAAACCCAAAGCAAAAATCGATGAGTTATTTTCAAGCAGCGAAATCCATATTCAATTAACTGAATGTCAACAGCTCATATTTAACACAATATCAGAAAACCCACAGGTTTCATTAGATGACATGATCGAAAAAACAGGGCTCGCTTCTCATAAAATTTTACCCATCATTCTGGATTTGGAGCTTTTGGGGAAAGTAAAATCACTTTCGGGGAGACAATTTGTTGCAATATAGGATTTAACCATTTCTTAATATTGCATTATTTTAAACATAACATTTAATTTTTAATAAAATTAACGCCTAAATTATCGACTTAATAATATTAACCATTTATATTATTAAACTTTCAACAATCATTCATTAAGGTGTTGTGAATCTTGAAAAAAAAATTAAATTTGTTGGCAATAATATTTCAACCCTAATATATGGAACAATATAATATTGACCAGAAAATCCAAGAGTTTATAGCAAAAATTGAGGCCAAAAATCCTAATGAGCCAGAATTTTTACAAGCCGTAAAAGAAGTTGCTGTTACAGTAATTCCGTTTATTATGACTAAGAAGGAATATACGGGAATGAAACTTCTTGAAAGAATGGCGGAAGCTGAAAGAATTATCATCTTTAGAGTTCCGTGGGTTGACGATAAGGGAGAAATCCAGGTAAACAGGGGGTTCAGAATTCAGATGAACTCTGCTATCGGGCCCTATAAAGGAGGAATCCGTTTCCACCCTACCGTAAATCTTTCGGTTCTTAAATTCTTAGCATTTGAGCAGGTATTCAAAAACTCCCTTACAACACTTCCTATGGGAGGTGGAAAAGGAGGTTCAGACTTTGATCCGCAAGGAAAATCTGATATGGAGGTAATGCGTTTCTGCCAGGCTTTCATGACGGAAATGTGCAAACACATCGGTCCGGAAACCGACGTTCCTGCAGGAGATATCGGGGTGGGTGCCAGAGAAATCGGGTATTTATTCGGACAGTATAAAAAAATCAGAAACGAATTTACAGGGGTACTTACCGGTAAAGGTCTTGCTTACGGTGGTTCTTTGATCCGTCCTGAAGCTACAGGATATGGTGTGGTATACTTTGCAGAGCAAATGCTTAAAACCATCGGACAGACATTTAAAGATAAAATCGTAACGGTTTCAGGTTTCGGCAACGTAGCTTGGGGAGTAATCAAAAAAGTATCAGAACTTGGAGGAAAAGTAGTAACCATCTCCGGACCGGACGGTTATGTTTATGATAAAGACGGAATTGATGGCGAAAAAATCGATTACTTATTAGAATTAAGATCTTCCGGAAACAACAGAGCTGAAGATTATGCTAAAAAATATCCTTCTGCGCAATTTTTTGCAGGAAAACGTCCTTGGGAAGTAAAATGTGATGTTGCCATCCCTTCGGCTACCCAGAATGAACTTGATCTGGACGATGCCAAACTTCTTGTTGAAAACGGATGTGTTTGTGTAACGGAGGCAGCCAATATGCCATCAACTTTAGATGCTATCAATTATTTCCTTGATAATAAAGTATTATTCTCTCCGGGTAAAGCGTCCAACGCAGGTGGTGTAGCAACTTCCGGATTGGAAATGACACAGAACTCTATCCGTCTTAACTGGACTTCCGAGGAAGTTGATGCCAGATTGAAAGAGATCATGATCGGAATCCACAAAGCATGCAGAGATTACGGTAAAGAGGAAGACGGCTATGTAAACTACGTGAAAGGGGCAAATATTGCCGGCTTCGTGAAAGTTGCAGAAGCAATGCTCGCTCAGGGAGTCGTATAAAAATATAAAGGTTGGGAAATTTCCCGACCTTTTTTCATACAACCTGTTCCCGGGATTATAAATGGGATAAAAGTAAAAAGTGAAAGGAGAAAGCGTTGATCATTCAGCGCTTTTTTATTTGCGGTACTTACAAACTCAGTATGAAAACTTTAAGCATTTTGTTTAAAAACTACAGGGAAATCATTACTTTTAAATATGAAAAACACTTTTGAAAATATTGATGAATACATTCTCCTTTTTCCTCAAATAAAGGATAAATTAGAAGAATTACGGAAAATCATTCGTTCTCAACATGCTGAAATTGATGAATATATCGGCTACCAGATGCCCGCTTTCAAATATAAAAATAAGGCTTTGGTATATTTTGCGGGTTATAAAAAGCATATTGGCTTTTATCCCGGAGCTGGAGGCATCAAGAATTTTGAAAATGATTTTAAAAATCTGAATTACAAATTTTCGAAAGGCGCCGTCCAATTCCCGCTACATGATAAACTTCCTGAAAAGCTCATCAGGAAAATAGTTCAGTTCAGAATAGAAGAAATTCAAAATAAAAAATCCTGAAAAATTTCAGGATTTCGTTGTTGCATTATCTATTATTCTTCTTTTTTGTTTTTCTGTCGCCGGTAGTAGCGTCTTTGTTTTTCCAGCTGGCGGTATCGGTTTTAGATTTATCCCAATTGTTATTGGTATTGTTCGTTCCATTGTTATTCATGGTTCCATTGTTTCCGTTGTTCATGTTACCGTTCTGCATATCTCTGCTTCTCGTGGTATCAGGTCTTGCAGTGTCTGTCTTGGTCTTCTGTGGAGTGGTTTGAGCCGATACTGCGACCGTTCCAAACATAGCGAAAGCTGTCGCTAAAATTAAATTTTTCATAATATAATGATTAAGTGGTGTTAATGTATTTTGTAATGTACAATAATCATACAAAGTGGTGTACCTATATAATGTTTTAACTTGATTTATAACAATTTAAGACAAATTACATTATAAGCTTTTGAAGAAAAATCCCGGATCATAAATATCCGGGATGCCATTTCTACTTTACTAAATTTAAATACTTACTTCGACTTTTTCTTTTTAGACTTCTTGTCCTCTTTAGTCGCTTCGTCATTAGGTTTGGTAGCATCTGCATTTTGATCTGCACTTACACTGGCTGAAGCATCAGTTGCAGTGGTTGCTGCTGCCGCGTCTGTCGTTGAAGCTGCGTTGGTATTTTGAGTTTGGGCTGTTCCGGTAGAGTTTGCTCCCCACTCCGAAGTAGCCTGTGTCCCCTGTTGAGGCTGAGTTGTCGTTTGGTTATTAGGATTTTGAGTTTGAGACGGGTTTTGTTTTGTGCTGTCCGTCTGAGCTGATACTGCGATTACTCCGACTAATGTAAACGCTGCTGTTAAAACTAACTTCTTCATAATAATTAATATTTTATTTATTAAATGGTTGTTTAACTTAAACGTCATCATTTTGCCTAATATTATCCGCAAGCTCTTTATTTAACGTACTTTATAATTATTTAAGAATGATTTTGGATTACATGCTATTTTGCCAAATTTTTCATAATGCGCTCTACAAACTCATACGCAGCAGGGCAAATAAGGGTATTTTTCATGGTGAGGTTATTGATCTGGTAAATCTTTTTCCGGTCTGTATGCGGATATTCCCTACAGGCTTTAGGACGCACCTCATAGATGGAGCAGGTATTGTCACTGTTTAAAAAGAAGCAGGGCAAATGCTGCAGCACTTTATCATTGTCTTCGTCAACCCGGAGATATTTAGCTTCAAAATCGGCGGGCTTCATCCGAAGATGTTTGGCAATCCTTTCAATATCCTTTTCCGTATAAAGAGGGCCTGTCGTCTTGCAGCAATTGGCGCACTGCAGACAGTCTATATTTGCAAAAACTTCATCATGTGTTTCCTGAACCACAAAATCAAGATTCTTAGGCGGTTTTTTCTTGATACCGTCCAGGAATTTCTTATGGTCTTTCTGCTTTTGTAAAGCCTGCTTTCTGTAAAGTTCTAAATTCATTATTCATTCTCTTCCTGATATACCGGAAGATCTGCTGGTTGATAATGGTTGATTTTATCCAGATTCAGGACTGTTGAAAGGTTTTCCTTATCGGGATAATACATCGGGATAAATTTGGCGCCGTAAACAATTTCTTCCGAAACATAGGAAGTACGCTGTACTACCGTATTGGAAAACACCTCGTCAAATGCCCGGACATGGACGATAATTTCAATATCCGTATTTTTAAAATCTTCATCAGAAAATCCGAAAAAAGGAGAGTCTTCATCAATTTCATGAACAACCGTCCAGTTTAGTGCCAAAGTATTGATTCTGTTAAGCCTTGTTTTCAGCGTATAAAAATTACTTTTCTTTACACTGTTTTCAATAACTTCAATTGCTGCCGAAATCGTTACCTCGGCATCCGTTAAAGAATTATTTTTATAAGGAGCAAGCCTGAACATCAGCGCTGTTTTATCCTTAAATGGAGCGATCAACGCGATATCTGAAAATTTCAGGTATGCTCTTGGCCTGGAAAATCTTCCGTAAAAAAGTCCGGTTGCAATGGCAAAGGTAAGCAATCCGAGGAAAGCTTCAAAGGTAGCCACCAGACTCGCCATGAAGCCTACAGGCGCTATCCTTCCGTATCCTACGGTCGTAAAGGTCTGTGAGCTGAAGAAAAAAACATCAATAAATTCGTTTACCGGATCACTTTTATCAATTCCCGTGAGGTGCTCTACACCAATAAGATAATAAATAAATGCAAAAAACAGATTGACGAGAACATATGCAATCACCAGATAAGAAAGGAAATTAAAAGTTGAAAGTTCCAGCATGGTGTGATACCAGCTGAAGCGATTGAAAATATTTACCCCTTTTCTGTTGACATTCGGAAGACCGTCTTTATTGATAAACCTTCCGGATGCATTATCCCCGAAACCACTGTTATCCGTATTTTTCTGGCGAATCTGTTGTCTGAATTCTCTTGCCATTGTATGATCATTTTGTTTTTAATTCACTTGATCTGCCGAACGCTTCTCACTTATTTAAAAGCAACATGCAAAGATAAAGTTTTGTTTCCATGAAATTTATCAAAATGTATCGGATAATGTGAGTGAAAACATTTCAATATTTAACGAAGTACCATTCAATTTATACCTGTAAACCTATCCCACTCTCTGGAATTTCCTTTTAAATATTTAAAAATTTCATTGATTTTTATTGATTAAATTTTAACACGACGTGTTCTGTCGCTTCCCTGATGGATATTTGCCGTAAGAAAAACACAAAAAATGAAACAGGATTTTAAAACTTCAGGTGGATATAGATTAGCCTGAAGACCACCTAAAAAAATAAGGCTAAAACCTGAAGTGACTCTCATAAAAAGAGACTTCAAATCTTAACCTTAACTAGCAAAACAAAATTACAAAAAAATGTCCACAAATGACAGAACGGCCAATACAGGCAATACTACTACTCAGAACACCTCTCAAACATTATTCAGATTCATAAGCATGAGAAACCCTCAGCTTACCGAAACAAATAAAGAAAATTTAGGATTTATCCACAGACCTGTTTTAAATAATGCCTTTGATCAGGCCGTGAAAAACAGATCCGGAATTTCAAAAATTCAGGCATTGGAAAATCAATGTAAATCTTTCCTTTCCCCTTACACAGAAAAAGATCTTGAAAACAGCCCATATGCAGGCCTGCTGAAAATAGGCAGAAAAATAACCAAAAAGGAAACACTCTCCGCCGCGGAACTTACCCGGACAAAAGATGCCTATTCTTCAGGACAGACCGAATTTGAAAAATTGTGGGACAATCTGATTTTTCAGGTCGTTACCCAAAAAGATTTTTATGCTAAAGAAGCGCTGGTTCATATTTTAAAAGCTTTGCATGTAGGCTACGCGCAGACCCTTTCTTTAACCGAAGAACTGGAAAAAATCAACGGAAACGATTTAGTGGCAAAAGCACTGGATGCCAAAGTAGTAATGCCAAAAGAACTTTTCGTAAAAGAAGAAATATCAGGATCTTCATTAGCCTCGAAAATGGCTTCATCCGGAACATCAGCACTTTCAAATAAAACACAGGAAAGAATAAAAGCTGATGCCCAAAGAGATTTAGCAGTAACTCAGGCGCTCCTTAAAAAAGAACAGCTTGAAAAACTGAATTCGGAACTGGAAAAGATCCAGAAAGCATATCATAATTCCAAAGCAAAAGCTTACCAAGGCGCTTACAATGAATACACAGAGAGATATCGGTCTCAAAAAGAAGAATATGAAAAAGTTTTTGAAGAAATCAACTATTTAACGGAACACAAAGGATCCGAAGAAGAGCTGATACGTTTACATGAAAGATTGAAAGAGCTTGAAGTTCCGCCGTTTGAGTTTTCGTATCAAAGTGAGATTACTATTTCAGATCTTCAGAAAAAATTGTCTCCTGAGTCATTCGAACTGTTTATGACCCTTTTTGCTTCTCAGGAAATGGGTGAGCTGTTTTACTCTCAAATACCGTCAACAGCAAAAGCAGAAGTAGTTTCAGACTCCGAACTGAGAATAGGAACACAAGTTCTACAGATCGACGACAGCTATCAAACCTTTGAAGATCTGATTGATCAGGTACAAAACCATATTTCACAGGAAACTCAGTCTGCCCTTGACAATACCATTTTGGAGCAGACTCAATATGCAAATTTAGGAGGAGCATTAATTCCGGTTGGAAACTCTTTAACAAGAACACATTTGGCATACAGCCTTTTACCGGTCTGGAGAAGATCTGCCTTCGTTCAGGATAACGGATTTATCAATTTCTCTTTTGAAGTGCAGGATAATTCCTGGAATGTTGCCAATGCAAAAATTATATTGGAATCGAATACGGGATATCATGAAGAAACATTGGCAAATATTGATGTTCTTAACGGAATGATCAGTTTCCCTGCAGTAATGGTCAATAAATTTTCATCAATAAGCAAAATTCGAATTGATATTTACTTCAGCAACGGAAGAGAAGCGTATCTGGAACTGCTTAAAATTCCTAATAATGAGATACAGACAGGATTACTTACATTAAAACCGGGCAAAGAAGATCCGAGAGGAGAAGAACCGGAAGTGGTATCAGCCGGAAGAAAACTGTTCGGACTGAAAAGATTGGGAATTGCCGAATACATGAAAGTAGTACAGAGTACCCACGCTTATGTTCCGGGAGATGTTACGCATATTGAAAATATCATGGCAAGGGAATTCAGGCAAAAGTCTACCAGAAAACTCAGAAAAAGCGAAATTCAAACCACCGCTTCTAAAGCTACAGAGCGTGAAACCCTTAATGATACAACCAGCACAACAAGACACGATATGCAGTCGGAAGTTGCTAATGTTATCATGAAAGATACCAGCGCACAGGCATACGCAAACTGGAGTAAAGATTCGGAAGTTTACGGAAGATTTGAAGCCGGAGGAAGCCTAGCCACTCATAATGCTAAAGAAAACAGTGTGAGACAGGCGATAACGCAATCGCAGGAAATCACCAATAAAGCAACCGACAGATTGCTTACTAAAATTGCAGAAGAAAGGATTGAAAAAATTATTGAAGAATTTGAAGAAAATAATGCTCACGGCTTCGATAACAGAAACGGCGACAAGCATGTTGTAGGCGTTTACCGGTGGGTAGATATGAAATACAAGAACCAGATCTACAATTACGGAAAGCGCACCATGTTTGAATTTATGATCCCTGAACCCGCAAGATTGCACAGACTCGCCCTGGCTGTAGCAAAAGCAGATGTGCTTACTGCGCCGGTAGATCCCAGAAAAGCAACGGCTCCTTACACGATGCCAAACCCGAAAGCAGCCACAAAAACCTTACTGCAATATTGGGCGGATATTTACGGAGTAACGCTTACAGACGAAATGCCCGGCAAAGAGATTATTCTCAATGCCAACGGAAGCCCTCAGACAGAAGGAGAAGGCACATTCTTCGATGCGAATCTGGAGATTCCGGACGGATACAAAGCTACCACCGCAACCATTGTTTGGGCATACAATAAACAGAGAAACAGATCAGGTTTCTGGCAGGGAAATTATATTTTACCCGCTTATTTATCTTTCGGGAATCTGAAAGGAGCAAATTATTATAAGGAAACCCACAATCAGACACTCAATGGTAC
Source organism: uncultured Chryseobacterium sp. (assembly GCA_913778275.1). The sequence continues at coordinate 157,196 of CAJYWN010000002.1, read as the reverse complement.
GGAAGGGGTAAGCGGACTCAATCTTACCGGAGTCTTCAACTACAGGGTATCCGGGAAAAATATCGGCGGATTTAATATCGCCTTAAAATTCCCATGCGTTCCGAATGATGCCAATGTTCTGGCGTGGCAGACCGAAAACTTCAACGCCATCATCGAAGCTTATAAAGAAGCATATGAGAAATTTAAAGAAGAACAGAAACGCCTGGATGAAGAACAGAAAGAGAAAGAAGCAGAAGCCAAGGATAAAATGGGCAATTTTTACCGTTACATGGAGAATGATGTGCTAAAGCATAACTGTATTGCCTATTTGTTACAGGATTATCTTTCTCCCAATACCATCGGACAAAACTTTACCGATGGTGATAAAATGGAAAACTTCCAGGTATTCTTAAATGAGAATCTCGATCAATACACTGCTTTAGCCAAATTCATGGAACAGGCTTTTGAATGGAATATTATGAGCTATAATTTCTATCCTTATTACTGGGCCAACAGAAAACACTGGCAGGAAATGTATATTTCGGAAAGCGTAGATCCGTTATTCAGAAGCTTTTTACAGTCCGGTATGGCGAGAGTCATCGTTACGGTAAGACCGGGATTTGAAGATGCTCTCCAATTCTTCCTGAGTACCGGAAAAATCTGGAACGGAGAAGAAGTTCCTGTAATTGGGGACCCAATGTATATGAGTATTGTCGATGAAATGAGAGAACCGGTAGGAATCAAGCAGGGAAAACCGTGGATTACCAAACTTCCTACTACCCTTACGATACTTCAGGAAGGTTCTGCCGGACTGAAAACAACAACCGCATTGCCGTTCAGTGCAGAAAATCCACTGGAGTTTGAGAATCCGGAAGAAGTGGTTACCTCGCCTGAGTTTGCCATAACGGATGCGCAGTTAAGTTCGGGGGCACACCGCTTTGTTGAAAATATTGACATCAAAGACGGCAATCTGCAGCTGACCACAGATGATGATCCGAGAAAGGTCATTGCCCAGATCTCCATGCAGAGCATCAAAAATAATCTTCCTTAAATAATCTTTAGGCAATAGACTAAGTGCCGGAAGTTAAATATTAACCTGCTTTAGGCAAGTGGCGGTTAGAAAAAGAGCTAACCGCCATAAGCCAAAAGCTAAAAGCAAAAAATGATGACTTACGAAGAATATTTAAAAGAAATAGAAGATTTTGACAGCATTACCCAACAGGAGCTTCTAGCCGATTTTCAAAACCATATCCCACTGGACAATCCTTCCATGATGCAGCAAATGGGATATGGAGGGTTTGAAGATATAAAAACAGATAAAACATTTTATGAAATTTCTAATGAAATAGCATTAAGCACCCCTTTAGGTAAAGACAGTGTATTCTATAGAGAAATAAGAGAAATAATCAAAGGACAAATACCAAAATGACAAGCTATGGGATATTGGAAATATGAAATAGTACATGATTATGACGCTACCAAACTCATCAAAGAATTTCGGGAAGAAAACTTGAAACTCAAAAATTCTAAAGGAACGGATGACGAGGAGACAGATTTTATCATGTATGCAGAAAAGGACGATCATACGATTAGCTTGGGCAGAGTATTGCTTATCAAAATGAGTGATGCAATGGTTAAGTACCACCATGAATATAAGGGTACTGTAGATTTACCGGAATATTGGGCTCAATATATTTACGAGCAGTGCAAAAACAATAATACGTTTCATTATAATGAAGATGAGATAGCTGAAGCTTTTTTAGAATCTATTAAATTACAGACCAAATTCATTTCGGTATCTGCTTTAGATGTGCAAAACTTTATCAGGAAAATAACAGAAAGCATTTCAGATTCTTTCCGAAAAGATGAGCGGTTCTCCAGAGAACAATGGGATCCTACATTGAAATCAGATGAATATCTTTTTGCAGAACCAGAAAAAGCGTTTAACTATTTTATACAAAAATGTAATTCTTTAAAAAAAACACTCAAAAAAGTAAAAGATCAGTTAGAAATTTTGAAGTCTTTTAAAATATTGGGTAAAGAATTTAAAGTACAAAGTATTGAAGACATCATCAAAGGAATTGATGAGCAGATAAAAAGTATTGAAGATTTAGACAAGTGGCTCATTGAAAACAGAGATGATATCAAGTTAAAAATACCATTTCTTTGTGGAGTATGGAATGGCTTGGTAGAATTTGTTGGCGGATTTTTAGATCTTGCTTTGTTGGCAATCAATATTACCGTTGGTGATTTAGCAGGAGGTGAAACCAATTTAGAATTTTTAGAAATAAGAGAAGGTGTAGAAGAAGCTTTGGGAGCTGTTTTGAAAGATCCAGCCAAAGTCTTTAAAGATGCGATAGAAGGTATTAAAGATTACAAGTATGCCCGCTATGACGATCCTAAACTTAACCAATACCAAATACAACATAATGAAGGAGAGGATCTTATTTTGGCAATAGATATTATAGTAACGATCGTTACCATAATAAAAGGTATTGCGAAACTTGCTGAGCTTTTACCTAAATTTACGAAATGGATTGATGTTATTTTAGGGAGAAATGGTAGAAAGTTTATTAAAGGAAGAATTGTTTTTGGAGAAGTTACCCAAACCATAATTAGGAGAAATATACCAGAAGAGTTTTTTGAAGCATTAAAGAAAATGGGTAAATCAGAAGATGACATCTTAGAATATTACACCAAATATCATAATGAAAATGATTTCAGATTTCTTAATGAGATTGATGAGATTCTTGCAAAGAATAAAAATCTTACCAAAACAGATGCTTATACGCTTTGGAGCTATACCACAAACCATTATTATTGGGATCTGAATAATTGGCTACGAAATGGGATAAATGCAAATAAAACAAAAGAAATAGCAAGACTCTTAACCAGTGCATTGGAGAAAATGCCAAAATATAACGGAACCGCTTTCCGGGCATTAGAATTTAGTGATGATGATATTTTGGAATCTTTCCTAAAAAAACATAGCAAAGGAAAAACGGTTGAATATAATGATTTTGTATCTTGTGGAAGTAATACCAATGCTGCATTTTTTGACAAACCGAAAAAGAATGTTTTCTTGAGAATGGAAGTAAAAGACGCTCCAATAATTTCAGATTTTGCAGATGGTATTAAAATAAGAGGTTATGCAAAAGAAGAATTATTGTTAAAGCAAGGACGTAAGTTTAAGGTTGAGTATATAAAACCTGTTAAAAGAGGTTATGAAATAAAATTAGTAGAAAAATAAATTATTATGAGTATAGAAGATTTAAATAAAAAAATAGAAAAAGAATATCAAGAATATCTATCAAGTTTGAGTTCTACAGAAAGAGCAAAGCATTTAAAAGAAACACAAGAGTTTACAAATTCTTTCAACAAATTCTGGGAAGAAACCTATCCTAAAATGAGTTTAGATGAAAAGAAAAAGTATTGGTTGGCAAGTACCCATAAAGGCATGCGTACTCAAGGTGAAGCCTTTGCAGATGAATATTCGGAATTTTCTAAGGGATGGTATGATTTTGCAAAAGAACACGAACCTAATTTTGATGAAATATTTGATTATGTTACAAAAAACTTAGGCTTTGAGTTTGATTGGAAAGAGTTTAACAAACGTATCAAGAAATAATTATTATCAATTCTCCGAAGTCTTTGCTTCGGAGTTTTTATTGTAGTTGGAAATAATAAGATTGAAATACACATTACACGGTTAAATATTTAAAAAAATGAGAACAGAACTTTACAAACACAACTGGGATTTCATTTTGTATGAAGAAGATGATAAAAAAATATTTCGTGTAGTTTTTTATCAAAGTTTTACAGATACTTCACGAGAGTTTAAGCTTATTGGCGAGGAACTTAATTATAATTTCGAGGAACTGAAAGAATTAGCAGAAGACATCAGAAGTAATTACGAAAAGTACAAAGATAGAGAAATAAGACCAGAGTAAGTTTTACACTCCGGAGCAAAAATGCTTCGGAGTTTTTTATTTTGAACAAATAATCTTGATAAATACTAACCCCAACCTTAATAAATACCAAATACAACACAATGAAGGAGAGGATCTTATTTTGGCAATAGATATTATAGTAACGATCGTTACTATAATAAAAGGTATTGCAAAGCTTGCAAAACAATTATCTAAATTTGTTAAATGGATAGATGAAGTTTTGGTAAGAGGTGGAAAGGGTGCTCTAAAAGTTGAAGAAGCTTTGCAAGAAGCCAAACGGATTGAATTATTTTCTAAAATTGTAGGAAAACCTATAAGCAAAAAATTACTTAGAGAATTACAAGATGAATTTAAAAAACTCGGCGGAGATTTAGTATATGATAAAAATTCTTTTGAGTATATAGCATCACGAGAGAAAGTTTACAATGAAGAAATTGAAGCGCTCACTTTTAATGAAGAACTTATTTATCTTAATAAGAATGCAACAACTTCAGCTGTATATGAGGAATTAATTCATGCTGAACAATTTAGAAGTGGAAAGTATAATGATTGGGTTAATAAATATAATAATATTATTGCTGAAAACTTAATGGAAAAAGAAGCAGCGGAAGAACTGTTGGAAAATGCAACAAAATGGAAATTACCAACAGAAGAAGTAAAATTAATAAAAGAAAGATTGGAATATTTTAAAAACGAATTAAAAAGATTAAATTATGACAAATAAAATAGAAGTGCTTGAAGTGTTTAATTTATCGAACAAAATAATTTTTGTAGTAAAATTTGAGGGAGATAAATATTTGATTAATGATAAATATCAAAACTTTGAAAATAATTTAGCATTTATTTTAAAAGGCGTAGGAATGGAGAATAATCCTAATAGCGAAAGTAAATCTATTTTAGTAGAGATATTAAACGAAAATTATTCATTAGAAGATTTTAAAGATAAAATTTTTATCAAGAAAGATTAACTCCTCAAAACTCCGAAGCTTTTGCCTTCGGAGTCTTGTTTTGAAAACTTGCAAAACAATTATCTAAATTTGTTAAATGGATAGATGAGGTTTTAGTAAGAGGTGGCAAGGGTGCAAGAAGAGTCGAAATTGCACTATTAAGGCGAGGAAAGTATTTAGGGCAGATTCTTGATGATGCAGATTTTATAAAGATAGAAAGTTATCTAAAACAATTAAAAGTAGAATTGCAAATTAGAAAAGGAGCAGGAGCTTTTGAAGTAGAAGGATTCTTTCTTAAATCTGGAAATCCTTTAATGTTGGAAGCTCATAATGCCGCGATGTTCGTTACAGATGGCGTTAAAATGAAATTGATTTTACGTGAAAATGCCACTCTTTACGAGACCCTCCACGAACTAATGCATATGCGGGATTGCCAGCAGATAGGGGTGAAAACATTTATGCAAAAATCTTTAGTGGAACGTGAAAAATTTGTGTATGATAAAATGGTGGAATATTCTAAGTATCTTAATAAAGAAGAATTAAAACATGCTGAAAGATATATTAATAAGTATTATAAAAATTTTGGCGTAACAGATGCTTCTGGAAATCCAGTAAAAGAAGTTTTGCCGTTTAATGTAAATGATATTCCTAAAAAAAGACAGAAAGTCAATATGTATCAAATCTTAAATTTAAAATAAATGATAACAAAAGAAAAAGCAATAGACAATGTTAAACAATATCTCAAGGATAAAAATAGAAATTTTAAGAAAATTAATGAGGATATAAGTAAAATCTTATTAGAAAAAGAAGAAATTGTCTACCCTCATAGTAAATATTATGAGCAAGAAAGAGATGTTTATACTATAACATACTATTGTGAAGGATATTATGGAGACCAGACTCTGTTTGTAATAGTCGATGCAGAAACAGGAGAAGTTTTATATACCATGACAGAACACGGTTACGTGGAAGATTGGGAAGAGTAAACACCTTTTAACATATAACTCCGAAGCTAAAAGCCTTGGAGTTTTTCTTTAATGCAAATTGGAAAAGGAGCCGTAACTTTTGAAGTAGAAGGATTCTTTCTTAAATCTGGAAATCCTTTAATGTTGGAAGCTCATAATGCAGTAATGTTCGTTACAGATGAGATAAAAATGAAATTGATTTTAAGAGAAAACGCAACCATCTACGAAACCTTACACGAGCTTATGCATAAGCGGGATTTTCAGCAGATAGGGATGAAAGCATTTATGCAAAAATCTTTGGTGGAGAGAGAGAAATTCGTGTATGATAAGATGGTGGAATATTCTAAGTATCTTAATAAAGAAGAATTAAAACATGCTGAAAGATATATTAATAAGTATTATAAAAATTTTGGCGGAACAGATGCTTCTGGAAATCCCGTAAAAGAAGTTTTACCGTTTGATGTAAATGATATTTCTAAAAAAAGACAGAAAGTCAATATGTATCAAATCTTAAATTTAAAATAAATGATAACAAAAGAAAAAGCATTAGACAATGCTAAATAATATCTCAAGGATAAAAATAGAAATTTTAAGAGAATTAATGAGGATATAAGCTTAGGAGTTTTTTACAGATTTATGAAATTACCCAACAGAAATTTTAGCGGCTTTTCGTTTTCAAGACTAAACAAATTTTTTCTAAATTGTTAATCACTCGATCCAAGCCATAAATCATGAAATTTATCAAGTCCGATAATAAATTTCCGATTGAATTTTACCTTAATTTTGAACTATGAAAAAGCTTGAATCACGGGAAGATATAGAACATCTTGTTAATTCTTTTTATGCGAAAGTCATTAAGGATGAAATGATAGGTTTCTTCTTTACCGATATTGCCAAGGTAGACTGGGATAAGCATTTACCCAAAATGTATGCATTCTGGGAATCGATACTGTTCGGGCAGATGACGTATAAGGGAAATCCTATGGGAGCTCACTTCCCTATTAATGAAATACAGGCGATGGAACAGAAACATTTCGACCGCTGGCTTGAACTGTGGAAAGCTACCATTGAGGAAAATTTTGCAGGTGAAAATGCAGACATGTCCATTTACAAATCCGAGAATATTGCCAAGCTGATGGCCTTCAAAATGGACCTTGCAAGAAGACTGTAGTTTTTAACGATCTAAGGAACAATTACCGTGAAAATATACGCTGCAAGGTTTACCAGCAGTACCGTTCCATACAAAATATTGGTTTTACCACGACTTAGCGAAAGCATGACGATAAATACCGATAATGAAAGCAAAATGATGTCTTTTTTATCGAGTCCCAATACCAATGGAATATCGTACAGAATACACACTACGGAAACCGCCGGTATGGTAAGCCCAATACTTGCCAAAGCAGAGCCTAACGCCAGATTAAGACTCGACTGGATCTGATTGCTTCTGGCAGCCCGTATCGCAGCCACCCCTTCCGGTAATAAAACCACAGCCGCAATGATCACACCCACCAACGATTTTGGAGCTCCTATGCTCTGAACCATATTTTCAATGGTGGAAGAAAGTCCTTTCGCCATAAATACAACAATTGCCAGACAGATCACCAGGAAAATAAAGCTGATCAATGTTTTCTGAAAAGAAGGAATGTAGTTTTCTTCAGGATGTTCTTCGGGAACAATAAAATAATTTCGGTGCCTTACCGTTTGAACCATCAGGAAAATACTGTAAATGACAAGGCAGGCAACAGAAACGAATATCAACTGCGCCTGGTTGTAAAACGGGCCGTTAACACTTGAAGTAAAATTCGGGAGAACAAGCGTAAGAATAAGAATTGATACAATGCTTACCAGATAGGTTGTTGCAGATGTTCTTGCAAAAAACTGTTCATAATATTTCACACCGCCTACCAAAATACAGATCCCCAAAATTCCGTTAAGAATCAGCATCACCGCAGCAAATACGGTATCTCTGGCAAGGGTAATTGCCTGATCGCCACCGGCTACCATCAATGAAATAATGAGTGCTACTTCCAATATGGTAATACAGAGCGCAAGAATTATCGTTCCGAAAGGCTCTCCTACTTTGTGAGCGACAACTTCTGCATGGTGAACAGCAGAAAGCACACTTCCAGTCAATAAAACTCCGGCAATTACATCAAAAATAATCCCGGTGCCCATTAGACCGGAGAAGTAATATCCAACGGCAAGGATGGGAAAAATGTAAGTATAATGTAAAAGTTCCTTTATTTTCATACGTGTCTGTAAAATACAAAAAATCTATGACTTTTAAAATATCAAAAGAAAATGTTAATCTTATTTTAATGGCTCCAGCAATAAAAATCCTGAAGATCAGTCAGCATATGGAACAGCAGTCCGATCCCTACAATTCTTATATTTCCTTTGAAAAACAGCATCAAAAAATACACCGCAATAGCATAATACGAATGTAAAAAATGAAATCCCACACTTCCTCTGGCTGGATCAAAAATAGGATCTGCAAAAAGATGGTCCAGGTCTACGAGCATGGTGGCCAACAGGATGAGATACGTTTTCTTCCATGTTTTGCGGTAAAAAACCAAAGCAATAAAAACCGGAAAAACAAAATGCAGGAAGTAATGCAACAATGTCCTGACCAAAGCTATATCAAAGTGCTCCATTCTTTTGAATTAATAGTTACATTACCGCAAGTGGCAGACTTTTTTTAATTGTACATACAGCCATATCGGAAATTATCCATTGTTTAAGTTAATAATTTTAAGAGCTTAAATCAGAGCTTTAAATTCTTCCCTTCAGATAATCCTGACGCAGATCTTCATCCAGTTTCTCAATGGCATACCGAAGGCATGTTCTTGGCATTTGTTTGTAATATACATTTAAATAAAAAATCAGTTCCTGTTCATTTTTTTGCCCCATCTCGCGGAGCATCCAGCCATTGGCTTTATGCATCAAATCGTGCGTATGGTTTAAATTCTGCGTAACAAATTCTTTCGTAAGATCAAATAATCCTTTTTTAATATAATACAGTGTACCGACTACTGCAATTCTCTTATGCCACATTTCTTCAGAAGCGGAAAGTTTCCGCAAGATCTCTTCTTTCTGATTTTCAAAGCAGTATCTGCCTAATATTTTATAACAGCTTGAATCTACAAGGTCCCAGTTGTTGATGTATTTCAGATGATTCAGATAAAATGCTATGATTTCATCTTTTACCTTTTCATCTTTTGTTTTTTCAAATTGTAAAACCAGCATTAGCAGGGCTGTCAGACGATGTTCATGATATATAGATGCGATCAGCACTCCAAGATCCTTTAAAGAAACCTGGGTATAGTATTCTTTGGCAACGGAACGCTGATCCGGAACGGTTACTCCCAAAAATAAATCTCCTTCTCCGTACTCACCTTTTCCTGTCTTGAAAAACTTAGGAAAAAATTCCGCTTTTTCAGGAACGGATAAGGCTGCTAATGCTTCCTGTATTTCCTTAATGATACTCATAAGTTTTATACCTTTATTTCAGCAGTATATTAACGTAACCAATTAATTTACACATTTTTATTTTCGTCACTTAAAGCAATTGTTCCGAGTTCTTCCTCTTCTTTGGCAATTTTGTTCGGATTGGCAACTTTAGCGATGGTAAGCCCCTGAACGACAATGGAAAACACCACCACACAATAGGTAATACTTAAAACAGCAGTACTGTATTCATTTTTAGGAATGGATAATGCCAAAGCAATGGATACTCCGCCCCGGATTCCTCCCCACACCAGCACTTTTACTGTCTGCGGGCTGAAGGTTCTCGTCATAAACTTCGTAGGGCCGTAAATGGAAATGAGCCTCGCCACCAATACAACAGCGATAGCTACAATACCCGGAATCATAAAGTGTCTTAGATCTTTTATCAGCAACAGTTCAAATCCGATGAAGAGAAAAAGTACGGCATTCAGAATTTCATCAATAAGCTCCCAGAATTTGATCAAATAATCCTGGGTAATAGATTTCATTTTAAATTTAACATTAAAATTACCCATAAATAATCCGGCAGCAACCATTGTTAAAGGTCCGGAAATATGCATTTGGCGTGCGATAAGATATCCTCCCATCACGACAGAAAGGGTTACCAGCACGGAAATAATATAATCATCCACCTCACGCATCAGTCGGGAAGTCACCCATCCCAATATTACCCCAAGCAATAATCCCCCTCCCGCTTCTTTAAGCAAAAGCAGCCCGATGCTTTCCACACCAAGATCAACTTCATTTCCTACAGCTAATTGCAGCACAACTGTAAAAACTACTACGGCCATACCATCATTAAAGAGTGATTCTCCTGCTACCTTGGTTTCCAGTGATTTTGAAACATTAGCCTGTTTCAGAATGCTTAAAACCGCTACCGGATCGGTTGGTGAAATAAGAGCACCGAAAAGCAAGCAGTAGATAAACGGAAGATCAATCCCCAGGAAAGGCAGCAGGTAAAACATTCCGAACCCCACTACAAAGGTAGATATCACAACCCCCAAGGTGGAAAATATGAGCACAGGACGCAGCTGTTCTTTAAGGTCGTCTATGTTGATGTGAATTCCTCCTGCAAAAAGAAGGAAATTGAGCATGGCTCCCATGAGCACTTCGGTAAAATCAATGCTGTTCATGAGATTATGAAGGTGTCCGAAGGTTCTTGGCAACACGGTTTCCCCGAAGGAAACCAGAAATATGGAAACGACTATGGCAATCACCATAATCCCGATGGTACTCGGGAGTTTCAGGAATCTGTAATTAAGGTATGAAAATATGGATGCTAAAACGATTAAAGCTGAAAATGAATAGTATAATTCCACTAAGCTGTTTTTTTATGTTTTCTTTGTTAGAAATCGATATAAAGTACTTTTATATAAACTGTATTGTTGTCTTTTTGCCACAGGTCGAGCATTCCGTCCTTTCCGGGTTTTGAAACCCTATTGTATTCCTGTCCGAGATTCAGGATATTCAGGAGGATATATTCGTCTCCTACTGAATTAACCAGGTACGCCGTCTTTTCGGATTTTCCGTCGCCGGAACTTCTTACAGCATCCGTAAGGGTACGAAACTGACTAAGATGGTGCATGAAATTGCTTCCGTCTTTTTTAGAATCATAGGCCCTTAATAAAATCAGGAGAACATCAAGATTAGTGGGATCTTTTTCATAAAGGACTTTCCCTTTCTTTATACATTCGTCAAAGTCGCCGTTCTTGAAGGCATCTGCCAATTCTTTAAAGTCTTCGTCCATTGTAGAAACGAGATCTTTCCTGAAGTTTCTTCCGTAATACAGATGCTGGGATTCTATTGTATCAAGGGATTTAGGATATGCTTTGTATTTGAAGATAAGCTTTTCATAATTGTATGGAGACTTGCTGTTTTTAAGATCCTTTCCTATCATCTTCAGATCGACAGCAGGGCTCTGGCCTAAACCAAACGCCGAAAACAGCAGGAATAAAAGCAAAAAGTAATGTTTCATTATGATGAAGGGGTATTTTCTTCCTCGTCGTTATCAAAATATTCAAAAAGGAAATCATTGTACGGGAATCTTGAGATATGGATCTTCATAACTTCATCATAGATCATTTTCTTCATTTCCGGGAAATTTTCTTTCGTAAGCGCTGAAATAAAGACCGTCGGATATTTCGATTTTGCCATCCATGTATTTTTCCATTCTTCAAGGGAAATATTTTTTCTGGTGGAAGGTGTAAGATCGTCTTCGTCTTTTTTCTCGTAGCTGAAGTCATCAATCTTATTGAAAATCATGATCATCGGTTTTTGATGGGCATTGATTTCCATTAAAATCTGATTCACGGAGTCAATATGATCTTCAAAGCTTTCGTGAGAAATATCCACTACATGAATCAGAAGATCTGCTTCACGCACCTCATCGAGTGTTGATTTAAAAGATTCAACCAGCTGAGTAGGAAGTTTCCTGATAAACCCTACAGTATCGGTAAGGAGAAACGGAAGATTTCCGATTACCACTTTTCTTACCGTAGTATCCAGCGTGGCAAATAATTTATTTTCAGCAAAAACCTCCGATTTTGAAAGGGCATTCATCAACGTTGATTTCCCAACATTGGTATATCCTACCAATGCTACTCTTACGACTTTTCCTCTGTTATTTCTCTGCGTAGCCATCTGCTTATCGATGGTTTTCAGCTTGTCCTTCAATAAGGAAATTCGGTCACGGATAATACGTCTGTCGGTTTCAATTTCCGTTTCCCCGGGACCTCTCATCCCGATTCCCCCTTTCTGACGTTCAAGGTGGGTCCACATTCTTGTCAGTCTTGGCAACAGGTATTGGTACTGCGCAAGCTCCACCTGGGTTCTTGCATATGATGTAGTAGCACGCTGGGCAAAAATATCGAGGATAAGGTTGGTTCTGTCCAGGATTTTCACTTCCATTTCCCTTTCCAGGTTTTTAAGCTGAGAAGGTGAAAGTTCGTCATCAAAAATGACGGTTCCTATTTCGTGTTCTTTTACGTAATCTCTGATTTCCTGAGCTTTACCGCTTCCTATAAATGTTTTGGAATCCGGCTGCGTTAATTTCTGAGTAAAGCGTCTGTCTACGGTGGCTCCTGCGGTGTACGCCAAAAACTCCAGCTCATCCATGTATTCCTGAAGTTTATCCTCATCCTGATGCTGCGTAACAACACCTACCAATACGGCCTTCTCGTAATTGTGTTCTTTCTTTTCTAGCATTAAATTCTGTCTGTATTTGTGAGATTTACAAGATACCATTTTTAGTTAAAAAAACCAAGATGAATTTTCGTGGTACACATTTATTAAACGTGATTCATTTTAACATCAATTATTTTGTTTAAGCTGAAATCAGAAGTTACGCCCGATCATATTACAATCTTAGCACTGAATTATTTTTTAAGTTAATCTCAAAATGGTTTGCAGGATCTCCGGTGGAAAGGCGTGACAGAATTTTAAAAACTTTCTTAAGATTTAAAATTAAAATATTTTGTCCCTGATAAGCTGAGAAAAGCTCTTCCAGAATTTTGTATTGCTGTAGCCGTTCAAAGGGTATATCTCTCCGTGCCAGCTCATCAGCCGACTGGAATTTATACAGATCCAAAAGAAGATCTTCCATTTTCCATTTTCTGAAAGTTTTCTGATGTATTCTTTTTTTCTGTAACTGTTTTTTATTTTGCACCAACAGCAGAAGATCTTTACCGGTAAAACCTTTTGTTGTTTCAATAAAATCTTTCGGCCAGTCATCCGGAATCATTCTTAACCGTACAAGTTCTTTAAGATGAAAGAGCATAAAATCGTGATATGATTTCGATTTCAGGATATCTTTATTCCAGAGCTTTTTATTTTCATCTTTTGCTAAAACACCATATTCTTTCTCGTACAGCGCAAACAATTCATTGAAACGAGGAACATCATTTAAAACTTCTGTATTCACCTCCATTGTATCGGGAGCATGTATGGTAAGTACTTTATAGGCCGGAATATAAGCTGCAAGTGATGGCACCTGAATATTAACGAGCATTCTGCCTTTAACATTCCGTATTCCTGTATCGTTGATATGCATGTGACCTGCAAAATGGACCTGCAGACCTGCCTCTGCAAAAGCTTTCGCCACCTCTTCTTCCGGAACCCTTTCCATCTGCCACTTCTTTTCGCCCAGCAGGCTTTTTAATTCTGCTGTTGTTCCATCATTGAAATCAATCATGGGATAATGGGTAAATGCAATAACGGCTTTACCATTCTTTCCGGTTTCGGTCATGATATTTTTCACCCATTTGATCAAATGTTTTTTGTGAGTCAGTACGTTGTTGTACCCGATACTTGCACCTTTATAATTACCGGGATTTTGGGAACTTTCGTTTATATTCTTGGGAATATATGTATTGCCGTCAATCGCCATCAACCAAACGCCCTTCACCGGTTCTGTAACATAGCTGAGATCAGGAACAGGAAATCCTTCGGCGACATCGTACATCCTTTTGGTATAATCTGCGTCCTGCAGGGCTTTTTCGTAAGAATAGTTTTTAGGCGAATATTGAGTGAAAGGCGTTCCCCAAAACAGATCTTTCTTTTTAGGATAAAACCCGAAATCTTTCAGTTCGTTCAGAATTTCAAGGTATCCTGATTCTGCAATGTCTTTCGTGATTATCTTACGATCGGTCTTTCCTATATTTTCTTTGCTGTAGATCCCGAGGGGAAAGCCATCCTTCCCGAGAAAATCATCTTTCCCTGAATCCTGGCGGAACGGGCCTACCGGATCATGGTTGCCGGTCGTCATGTAAAATTCAATTCCGTATTGCTGTTGGTATTTTGTAAGGATGGTATGCAATCCGCGAAGATTATAGGCTTGTCCGTCATCCGAAAAATCGCCTGGCATGGCTACGATTTTAATTCCTTTTTCGGCAATATCATCCAAGGCTTTCAGGAGGGCAAAATAGTTTTCATTAAAAATCCGGGTAGAATGCAGCTGCGCATCCATCGTCCGGAGAATGGTTGGCTTACCGGTTTTCGGATTGGTAATTCCTTTAAAATCATGATCGGAAAAGCTTCCGTACAGATCCTGAAAATGGACATCCGAAAGAAAAGCTATCTGCACCGGCTTCTGCTGCGCTGAAAGTAACGAAAAAGCAAAGACTAAAAATGAAAATATTCCTTTACGCATCTTAAAAAAGACGAAGGTAGAGGAATATTTCAGGAATGAGTTTAATGGAGTTTTAAATAATTGTGAAGGAAAGTCTTTTATTCCCCTCCATATGTTTCTATAATATATTCAGATGCATCTTTTAAGGTTTTTCCATTTTCCGGATGCTTTCCAAAGCTTGTAAAAAATTCTACAGTATTATCACTTTTATCGTACCACACTTTCCCAAAAGCATTATCAACGGTGAGCGTATCGGGCCTCGTTATTTTCCTGAGATACTGGAAATTTTTTTTATCCATTGGAATAACTTCAACCTGTGGACCCAAACTACTGCTGTCTGTGGCAACATACCGGTCTTTGTCCCAGTACATGTATTTTTTTTGCTGATCTGAATTTCCAATGAATGGCAATATAAAAGATCTTTGAGAATCCTGCGAATTCTGTGTAGTGTTCGGAAAAACAACACCTCCTGTAACCAGAAGTAAAACAAACGTCATTTCCAGGATTCCTAATCCGTTTTTTTTTATAAAATCAGGCACATTGAAATGTTGTTGATTATCATTATTATTTGAATTATTATTATGGATTATAACAGAAACTCCCCGCCGTGTACCATTCATCGGCGAAATTTCGGAATTATCAACTGTTACAATAGTACTACAGGCACTTTCTCCTCTTTTCTCAACAGTTGAAATAAAATCATTATAGTCTTTATAATTTAAATATTGACTGAGTTTATTAAGTATGACAAGTTCTATATCTATATCTTCATTTCCTTCTATGTAAGCTTCATAATATCTGATTAGAGTTCTTTTAGAAATCATAAAGCCTAAATGTTCATCTAAATAATCAGCCAGCTCACCGGCCCAACCCGTTTTTGTGTCTCTTTCTGAGTTTTCTTTAACGCGTTCAAATACTTTTTGAATTAGTAGTTTTTTCTTGGACATAATTAGTTTTTTAAGGGGTATTACAAAATAAGTGATTTTATACCGTGTCGCATTACGGATTCCCGTAATCACTTCCCTGTCCATTATTGTCATTCAATGTCCTTTTGCTGTCATCGATTATTCCCTTCAATTCATAGAAATTTGTATCAGAAATCAGTTGAGAAACAAAACATTAAATAAAAATAAAACTTTCAAAACTGATTTTAAAATCGCCAGATAAAACGGAAGAAAACTCCGGGTTGGGAAGCAGATGTTTCTCTTCCGTTTTTGAAGGTTCACTTCCCAAAAAATTTAAGAAGCGCTTCGAAATTTTTACCGTGTAACACTGTCTGCGATCGGTTTCGCAGGGAAGAACACGAATGCTTTAACAATTAAATTTTTTGAAAACATGATCCAATTTATATTAATGCTATTAGGTTTAGCATTCGGGCACAATAACGCCCATACCGCAACATGCAACGATGATAACAACGGGCAGCCAATCACGCAATATTCTACCACTGAGGGAACTGATCCAGTTACAGGAACTGATCCGGGAACAGGAGCTGGAGATGACGGAACAGGCGGGCCTGGTAATGGCGGAAGTACAGGAGGCAATACAGGACAAAATCCTCCTCCATTTACAAATCCATAATTAATTATCATTTAGAGCAGATTGTTTTAATCTGCTCTTTTTTATTACTTTGCAAAATAAAACTACAATTTACCACCATGAAAAACTATCTGTTATTTATACTTCTTATCCTGCTATCTTCCTGTAGCAAGAAAACATCAAATATTCAGAATGATACTATTGCCACCACTTATTATAAGAAAGCTAAAAAGTTAACCGGAGATTCTGCTTATTATTATTACAATTTGGCAAAGAATTCCTTTTTAGATATACAAGATTCATCGGGAGTTGGCAGATCATTGGTCAATATGGCGATTATTCAAGCTGATAACGGCGATTATTACGGAAGTATTGAAACTTCTCTTGAGGGCAACAGATACCTTAAAAACGTTAATGACTCTATAGTTAGAGCGACGTTAGGTTCCAGTTATAATAATATGGGAATCAGCTCATCTTACCTTTATGATTATGAAAATGCTATAAAATTTTATACCGAAGCCTTAAAATATGCTAAAACTCCCGCTGACATTACACTGTATCAAAATAATTTAGGCGATGCCTTGGTATCATTAAAGGAATATAAGGCCGCTGAACAGAATTTTATTTTGGCCCTTAATACGGAGGATAAACTAAACTATGCAAGAGCTTTAAATAATCTAGCAAGAGCAAGATATAGTGAGAATTCCAACTACAATCCCTTGCCCGAACTTTATAAAGCTTTAAAAATAAGAGAAGAGAATAATAATTTGCTTGGACAGAATTCTAGTTATGCTACTCTATCTAATTACTTTTTAGATAAGGATAAGGAAAAAGCTTTGGAATATGCTAAAAAAATGCTGGCTGTATCAATTCAAAGTGGGAGTGAAGAAGATCAGTTACAGGCCCTTCAAAAAATAGTTAAGCTTGATAAAGAAAACTATTTGAAATATTTTAATGAATTTCAAATCCTAAACGAGAGCTTACAGATTTCAAAAACAAAATCAAAAAACCAGTTTGCTATTGTACGGTATGAGGTTAAGCAACAAAATGATCGGTATCAAAAACTCGTAGAAGACAATAAATTTGACAGGATAAAAAGAAATTTCGCAATTAGTATTCTCATAATTGTTTTAATCGCCGGTATTTTTTGGTATAGGAAAAGAAAAATAAGACTTGAACAGGAAAAAGAGCTCGAAATCAAAAACACGCAGCTCAAGCTATCCAAAAAAGTTCATGATGTGGTGGCCAACGGGCTTTATCATATGATGGTGGACGTACAGAATAATCCTGAAGTAGATAAGACCAGGATCCTTAACAATATTGAAAAAATGTATGAAGAATCCCGGGATATTTCTCATGAAACTATCATAGAGCAGGATTTTTCCTCCCGGTTTATCAAAATGGTCTCATCTTATTCTTCCCCTGATCAGAAAGTGTTAACCGTAGGATATAATGAAAATATATGGGAAACCGTTTCATACAATATCCAATCGGAGCTTTACTATATCATCCGTGAAATTCTCATCAACATGAAGAAGCACAGCAATGCAAAGCTGGCATCTCTTAAATTTGAAAAAAACAAAGGCCTTCTTAAAATAAAATATACCGATAACGGTGTCGGAATTGATCACTTCAACCATAAAAAAGGAACAGGAATCCATAATACGGAAAACCGTATTGAATCCATTGGCGGAGATCTTACTTTTGAAAAAAATCCTGCAGGTGGATTAATAATTCAAATAACTATTCCAATACATTAAATTATGTTTAAAAAAGCACTAATAGCCGAAGACCATGAGGTAAGAAATTCAGGGATTGTAAACACTCTCGCTGAGCTGAATATTGAAAATTATGATTTCGTAAATTACTGCGACGATGCGGTAAAGCTTATTCAGAATGCACATGCGGAGAATAATCCGTACGACCTTTTGATCACCGATTTATCGTTTGATAAAGATCATATACCGCAAAAAATAAAATCCGGTCAGGAATTAATACAAGAAGCAAGAAAAATTCATCCCGGTCTAAAAGTCATTGCCTTTTCCATCGAGAAAAAACCAAAAACCATAGATGATCTTTATAAAATATATCATATTAACGGCTTCGTGGCCAAAGCTAGAAATGACGGGAAAGATCTGAAGAACACTATCAAAAAAGTTTTCAATGGCGAGACAGTGATTCCGCAGGAGATTTTAAATGCAATCCGCAATACCTCCCTCGAATTTACACAATATGACATTACATTGCTTGATCTGTTGTCCAAAGGCTGGAAGCAAGGTGAGATTGAAGAACATTTTAAGAAAAACAGCATTACTCCGGACAGCAAAAGTTCCATAGAAAAAAGATTAAATGATCTGCGGGATTCTCTTGGTGCAAAAAATAATATTGAACTGGTGGTCATGTGTAAAGACATCGGGATTATCTGATCATCATTTTTTTAATCCATATTTTATGAAGCCTTTCAATTTTTTGAAAGGTTTTTTTGTTTTTTCCCGGTTTTACGGAAAACCGTAAGGATTGGCTTTGAAAGGTTTATACTTTTGGAATGTAAACAAACAAAATTATTATCATGAAAAAGTATTACGTCAAAAAAAAGCACAAAGCAATGGTGATCATGAAGTGCACCATGAAGACTGTATTTTCCTTCCTTCTTTAGAAAACAGAAAATATCTCGGTTATTTTCATCTTGTGATGGTGCGGTAAAAGAAGCGAAAAAAGACTATTCAAAAGCAAATGGTTGCTTAAGATGTTCAACATCCTGTCATACAAGCTAAAATATAACCATGGGAAAATTCATTATCACTCAGAGAGTAAACAACGAGTATCAGTTTAACCTAAAGGCCGGAAACGGTGAAATTATTTTAACCAGTGAAGGTTACGTTCAGAAAGCATCCTGTCAGAAAGGAATAGAATCCGTCAAAGTGAATTCGCAGGACGATTCCCGATATGACAGAAGAACGGCAGTAAACGGCAAAGATTATTTCGTGCTGAAAGCCAGAAACGGAGAAATTATTGGAAAAAGCCAGCTGTATTCCACGAGATCCGGAATGGAAAACGGAATCGCTTTGGTAAAATTCAACGCTCCCACCGCAAAAATTGTTGATCAATCCCTTAAATAACAATACGATGGATCTTAAAATTAAACTTGAACAACTTCATCAGAAAGTGATCGGACTGAAAGATCAGATCGGGACTGAAGAAGCCACAAAAAATGCTTTCGTCATGCCTTTCATACAGATTTTAGGCTACGATATTTTTAACCCGACAGAAGTTGTTCCCGAACATGTGTGCGATATCGGAACCAAAAAAGGAGAAAAAGTTGATTACGTAATCCGCAACAATGACGAGCCGATTTTCATTATCGAATGCAAGCACTGGAAAGAAAGTGCCGATGCCCACAATTCGCAGCTGCACCGGTATTATCATGTTTCCAAAACACGATTTGGCGTATTGACGAACGGAATTGTTTACAATTTCTATACGGATCTTGAAAAACCCAATATCATGGATGAAAAGCCATTTTTCACGATTAATATTGAAGACCTGAAAGACAGCTCCATTAAAATCCTGGAGAAATTTACCAAGAAAGACTACAACCTGGAAAGTATTTTAGACTCTGCGGAAGCTTTAAAATACATCAAAGCCATCAGGAAAGAATTTGAAAAAGAAATTGAAAATCCTTCCGATGAAATGGTAAAACTTCTTGTAGGCCGATTTTTCGAAAAACCGCTTACCGCCAACAGAATGGTTTCTTTTAAAGAATATACGAAAAAGGCATTGGCAACATCGATTAATGAATCCATTAGCTTCAGGCTGAAATCGGCATTGAGCATTAACGAGCAGATTGAGAAAAAAGAAGAAGAGGTAAAAACTTCTCAACCGATCGACAGCAATAATGATTCTAAAATCGTAACCACGGAAGAAGAGCTGGAAGGCTTCCAGATTGTAAAAGCTATCTTAAGGGAAAAAATTCCTTCTTCACGCATTGCATACAGAGATACACTGTCCTATTTTGGGATTTTACTGGATGACAATAACAGAAAGCCTTTGTGCAGGCTGCATTTCAATACGACGAATAAATACCTGGAAACATTCCACAACGGTAAGGAAGCGGGAGAAAAGATTTTATTGAATACTCTTGATGAGATCTACAATTACAGAAACCAGCTTCATCAGACTTTAGAAAATTATAATTAAAAATAAATTAATCATGGAAAATCAACCTGAAAACCAATTTTATCATGATGGGGTCGTAACTGTCACCCAATCAAGATTCGTTACTCAATCGAAAACTTATGCTATGAGAAACATTTCTTCAGTACATATTTTTGAAATTCAAAAAAGCCGTGTTGGTCCAATAATTATGATTCTATTAGGATTCCCATTTCTGTTTTCTGGAGAAATTTTTTGGATGGGTTTAATAATTATAGTATTAGCAATTTTGTGGCTTTTTTACATTAAAAATGAATATGCTGTTAGGATCAGCACAAATTCGGGAGAAGCAAATAGTATCCTTTCGAAAGATAGAGTTTATATTCAAAAAATTGTAGATGCATTAAATGATGCAATAATTTACAGAGGATAACTAAATTACGAACCATGAAAAAACTAATACCCTTCATCATACTCACCCTCAGTTTATTTCTATTGCATTCCTGTGTAAAAGCCAATGACAGCATAGGACACGACGGACGATGTACAGGCTCTGCCTATTGTACAGCCTGTACCAACTGCTCCCGGTGCGGCCATTGCGGAAGCGGAGGAACCTGCGGTGTCTGTAGCGGCAATTCTTCGGGCAGAAGCACATCTTCCGAAACTTACAAAAAAAGTAAGCCTAAAAAATACAGGACCTCAGAATCTAATACCCCTTCAAAAAGGACATCAAAAAAAGTTGAACTGAATGTAAATATCAATTCCAACAACAGGTATATCGCAGGAATTAACGGCACTAAGATTTATGAGAAACCTTCCTTTAAATCTAATATTGTAACCACCGTTTCTAAAAACGCCAAACTGATCCAGCTTTCAAAAGAAGGCTCTTGGATTAAAGTAAAGGTAAAATCGAGCGGAAAGAAGGGATATGTCTATTATAAGAATGTAAAATAAATATTCGCGGATTAAGAACAACAGTATCATTTCTTCCTGTAATACTGGGCAGTTTTATTTATATTATTTTCAAGACGGAAAGACTTATTATATTTCGCTGGTTCAGATATATTAATCTTATTAATACGGTCGCCTTTTACAGAAAATAAGCACTTTGTATACCTTTCGAATTGGTTTAAATACAGTTTACCGGACTGATTATGGATCTATTATTATACATCTATTTCAACACAATCTGGGCTATTCTGTAACAAAATATCAAGAAGTATGAAATCAAATCTGCGGACTTTCCCTCTTATCTGGAACCAATTGTCCTGCAGGCAATTTCAGGCAAAAACTAAAAACACATTACCATATAAAATGAAACTGATGTACGCCATAAAATAAGCGAAGAAAAAATCTTCGCTTTTTTTTAATCCCAATCCGATGCGATAAATTCCATTTGGTTTCCGTCATCATCAGACAGTGTAAGAAAATGCCCCTTTACAGAATACCTTGTCATGTTTCTGAACGCTTTGGAGAAATCCATTTCCAGTTTCATATCCTGACAGGCTTTGAGGGTAGAGCCCAATTCAGACATTGTTACGGTGCCATCCTTCTTAAATTCGGATGTAAAGAACATACTGTTGCAGCCCATGAAGGCAGTTCCTTTGATTTTCCCGTTTTCTGCTCTTTCCGTAAGGTTAATTTTTGCATTCTTTGCGATCAGATCAGATTTGGAATAGGCCCCGAAAGCAGTAAGCATCCATTCCCTTTGAATCTTGGAATTCTGGGCGGTGTTTTGTGAGGTATTGCTGTTTACAGCATTACAATTCAGCAGTATTCCTGAAAATAAAACACACAAAACCGATAAAAATATTGTTTTCATAGACACATGAAATCCAATTTCATACCATTCCGGGGCCAGAATACCGTAAAAATTAGTAAATTAGCGACACAAAAATTATTTTATAAAATGAAAAGAATACTTCTACTATTCACTTTCCTTTTAAGTTTTGCGCAAATGAGGGCAGACGAAGGAATGTGGTTGTTAATGCTTATTAAAAGACTTAATGGTGTAGATATGCAAAAAGAAGGGTTGCATCTTACACCGGAAGAAATTTATTCCGTGAACAATTCCAGCTTAAAAGATGCCATCGTAAGCTTCGGAGGATTCTGTACGGGAGAGATTGTTTCCGGACAGGGCCTTATCTTCACCAACCACCACTGTGGTTACGGCGCGGTAGCAGCAGCTTCCACTCCGGAAAAAGATTATTTAAAGAACGGATTCTGGGCAATGAAGCAGAAAGATGAATTCAACGCTAAAGATCTGTATGTAAGATTTTTAGTGAGAATGGATGATGCTACGCAAAGAATCAATTCAAAACTCAACAACAACATGTCCGCTGCAGAAAGAAAAGCAGTGATCGATGCAGAAACCAAAGCGATCCAGTCTGAAAATTCTGAAAACGGAAAGTATACAGTAGTCGTAAGAGATTTCTTCAACGGAAACGAATTTTATTATTTCGTGTACCAGGATTATAAAGACATCAGATTGGTAGGTGCTCCGCCTTCCGCATTAGGAAAATTCGGTGGTGATACCGACAACTGGGAGTGGCCGAGACACACTGCAGACTTCACGGTATTCAGAGTGTATGCAGATGCTGCCGGAAATCCTGCAGAATATTCTCCAAGCAACGTACCGTTAAAACCTAAACATTTCCTTCCTGTTTCTCTGAAAGGCGTAAAGCCCGGAGATTTCTCTATGATCTTAGGATACCCGGGAAGAACCAACCGTTACCTGACTTCTTACGGAATCCAGCAGATGGTTAACAAAGATTATCCGGCTTGGGTGGAAGCTTCTAAATTAGCCATGGATGTGATGAAGAAGTACATGGATAAAGATAAAGGAACACAGCTGAACTATGCTTCTCAATATGCATCTGTTGCCAACTACTGGAAAAACAGACAGGGAACGATTGACGCCGTTATTAAAAACGGAACCATCACAGACAAGCAAAAAGTAGAAGAACGTTTCAAAACATGGGCGCTACAGCCGGAAAATCTTGCAGAATACGAAACGGTTTTAGAAGATATCGGTATTTATTATAAGCAGACTTCAGACAGAAATGTTGAGAGAATGTATATGTCTCAGCTTTCAAGAAATGCCAAATATTTCTCTCTGGCTTTGCAGGTGGGAAGCGTGCTTAAAGCGTATGCAGACCAGGATATGAAAGGAAGACTTGCCATGAAGCCGAAAGTGGATGCCGCGTTAAAATCAGCTTACGAAAATATCAACACACAACTTGAGGGCGAAATGCTGAACTCTATGGTTAATCTTTACCAAACCAGAGTAAACAAGGATGTAGCTTCTGAAACCATCATGGGACTTGATGCGAAAACCCTTTCCAACGTTGCTTATTCTTCCATCTTCGCCAACAAAACATCCGCAACCAACTTTGTGTTGAATCCGGATAAATTGAAACTGGATGCCGATCCGCTTTGGAAAATCGCCAACGGACTTGTTGCAGACCAGAGAGCTTCAGCAGAAAGATTCGTGAAAATTGACGATAATTTTGCTAAAAACAACAGATTATTCTTAGCAGGATTAATGAAGGCTATGCCTGAAAAGAAATTCTACCCGGATGCTAACTCTACCATGAGACTTACGTACGGAACAGTAGATACGTTGCCAATTCGTACAGACAGAAACTATTTCGGTATTACGGATAACTATTATACAGATATGACCGGTCTTGTAGGAAAATACAAGAAAGGTGATGAAGAATTTGATCTTCCACAAAGAGTGATCGACCTTTACAATCTGAAAGACTTCGGTCAGTATGCCGATGCTAAAGGATATATGCCGGTTAATTTCCTTTCCAATAATGATATTACAGGTGGTAACTCCGGTTCACCGGTAATTGACGGAGATGGAAACCTTATCGGTATCGCATTCGACGGAAACAGCGAAGCATTAAGCGGAGACATCGTTTTCGAACCGGAATGGCAGAAAACCATTAACGTAGACGTTCGTTTCGTTCTCTGGACCATTGACAAATATGCCGGAGCAAGAAGATTAATCGACGAGCTGCAATTGGTAAGAGATGCAAACACTCCAGCAGATACCAAAACAAAAATGCCTAAAGCAACACCTGCCAAAGGAAAGAAAAAATAATCTTTTTGATATATTTTTAAAACCGCGAAAGTTTCTTTTGCGGTTTTTATTTTTTAATGAATAAATTAGCTTTAAAATTTTATTCCTGATGAAACCTCAGCCAATACAATTCAACACTGTTATTAAACAGCACGGCACCATGAACGCCGCTTTTGTGGAATTCCCTTTCTCTACCGAAGAACTGTTTAACAAGAAAGGACAGGTGAAAATAAAAGCTGTTTTCGACGGTAAAGTAGAATACCGCGGAAGCCTTGCCAAAATGAAAACTGACTTTCATGTATTAATTCTGACTCAGGAAGTAAGAAGACAATTAGAAAAAACTTTCGGGGATGAAATTTCAGTAAACCTTACCGAAGACAAAGAAGAGAGAACCGTGGAAATATCAGATGATATTCTAACCGTCTTTAATGAAAATCCTGATGCAAAAACCCTGTTCGACAAGATGAGCTATACCCACAAAAAAGAATACATCCGCTGGATCAACGAAGCCAAAAAACCCGAAACCCGCGAAAACAGAAAAGTCAAAATGATACAGATGATTCTGGAGGGGAAGAAAGGGGTTTGAAATGTTAATTAATGTTCTTCGATTCAAAATTACCCATTCCAAAACTCCCGATCCAGGCTCCTGTACTGTATCGCTTCCGAAATATGATACGAAAGAATATTTTCAGAGCCTTCAAGATCAGCAATCGTTCGGGCTACTTTCAGGATGCGGTCGTAGGCTCTTGCCGAAAGATTCAGCTTTTCCATGGCGGTTTTGATGAGGCTAAAGGAAGTTTCATCCAGGTTACAATATTGTTCAATTTCTTTAGGTCCTATTTGAGCGTTGTAGCTTATTTTCAGATCTTTATACCGCTCTCTTTGAATCTCGCGTGCCAGAAGGACACGCTTTCTGATATCTTCGCTTTTCTCGCCTTTTCTTCGTTCCGCCAATTGTTCAAACTCCACTTTCTGCACTTCGATATGAATATCAATCCTGTCCAGTAGCGGCCCTGAAAGCTTATTCATATACCGCTGCATTTCGTACACCGTGGAAGTATTATTGGGATCATCAGGAAAAAATCCGCTCGGACTGGGATTCATGGAAGCAACCAGCATAAAACTTGCGGGATAGTTTACCGTAAATTTAGCACGGGAAATGGTCACTTCCCTGTCTTCCAGAGGCTGCCGCATCACTTCCAGCACGGTTCTTTTAAATTCGGGCATTTCATCCAGAAACAATACCCCGTTGTGTGCAAGAGAGATTTCTCCGGGTTGCGGATAACCACCACCACCGACAAGCGCCACATCAGAGATCGTATGATGCGGTGCCCGAAAAGGACGGACTGTCATCAGCGAAGTTTCCGTACCCATTTTCCCCGCTACGGAATGGATCTTTGTTGTTTCCAGCGCTTCCTTTAAACTGAGCGGAGGTAAAATACTGGGAACCCTTTTGGCAAGCATCGTTTTTCCGCTTCCGGGAGGCCCGATTAAAATAATATTATGTCCGCCCGCTGCTGCAACTTCCATCGCTCTTTTGGCCGTTTCCTGCCCTTTCACTTCTGAAAAATCAAAAGGAAAATCATTAATTTTCTCCTGGAACTCTTTTCTCGTATCGATTTCAATTTTCTCAAGCGGCTTTCCTTCGTTAAAGAAATCAATTACTTCTTTTATATTTTCGGCGGCAAAAACATCGAGATTGTTTACAATAGCAGCTTCCCGTGTATTCTGCTTTGGAAGAATAATTCCTTTAAATCCTTCTTCTCTCGCCTGTATGGCAATCGGCAAAACCCCTTTCACCGGCTGTAAGGTTCCGTCGAGAGAAAGCTCTCCCATGATGATATAGTCCTGAATATTTTCAGCAAGGATTTGGTCCGAGGCTGCAAGAATTCCGATGGCAATGCTCAGATCGTAGGCAGCACCTTCTTTACGAAGATCAGCGGGCGCCATATTGATGGTAATTTTCTTTCCT
This sequence comes from uncultured Chryseobacterium sp., assembly GCA_913778275.1. Next base: position 130,967 of record CAJYWN010000002.1, on the reverse strand, counting down.
GGAATTTTATAGCCTACATTTTTCAGCGCGGCGGAAATTCTGTAGCTGCTTTCTTTGATAGCGTTGTCGGGAAGACCAACGAGATGATAGCCTACTCCTCCTGTGTCTACATTAACTTCAATCGTAATGGTCTGCGCCGAGACGCCGTGTATTGCACTTCCGTAAATTTTGATCAGCATCGTCTGTGTTTTGATGCAAAAATAAAATATTTTTTCTAAAAGAAAAGCCCGGAATCAACTCCGGGCCTCTCACTCAATTAAATCCAAAATATTTCATATTACTTCTTGATGAACTTATTTTTATACACTTTACCATCCGCAGATTTAGAGACAATAAAGTAGGTTCCCGGAACAATAGCACTCACGTCAATGGCTTCAGAGAATTGGTGATTCTTCTTTTGCAGAACCAGTTTTCCAGACATATCAATAATCGATACTTCAGGATATTTCTTATCCGCTTCTTTTCCGATATAAATAACCTGTGAGGCAGGATTCGGGTAAATGCTGAGGTTATTTTCCTTCGGTTTTGTTTCTCCGGTTCCTAGATTGGAACAGAAAGTGAAGTTTCCGAAATTTAATGTGATAAAGGCGAAATCACTCAGCATTTCGCACTGATCCGGGCAATATTGTGTACAGGCATAAAACCCGAAAGTTCCGGAATTGTTGGCAGTATAAGAATCTCCGGTTTCCCCTGCAATAATACAAGGATCTGAAGGCGAAGGAGGGTTGCTCCCCGGAATACATTTAAACCACGTATGCGTTCCGTACACCTGCGGAAAACCGTCATTGAGCTGTACCGAAGCTCCGTCACAAACGTTATACACTCCGGGTGCGGTCTCTTCAAAAGTTCCCGGCTGAAAATCTGCCATCATGAACGGAAGTCCGTACGCATAGCCATCTGCGAGAACCGGAGTACTCTGTGCCGTACAGTCGTTCTGCGTTACCTCAACTTTAAAATAGTACAGCATATCATCTGTTCCATTGATCGTCAGCGTCTGAGAGGTGGCCCCGGGAATTGCTACCCATGGATTGTTATTCGGTGTTTGCCAGTCCCACTGCTGCTTGTACCACTGATACGTTCCGTAGGTCTGTGTTGTGGATAGTGTTTCTGTCTCCGTATTACAAAAGAGAATTCTATCCGCAAACATGGCTCCCAGTCTCGGACTGGTAATTTCAGGAGTGCATTGCTGCGCTTTCAGCTGTAAAAAAATTGAAAATAAAAAGCTTAAAAAAATTAGTTTTGTTCTCATATACAATTATTTTGTGATTTGATATTTCTTTAATCCAATACTATTCTTACCCCGAACTTTACATTAAAATTCAGCGGTTTTTCTTTGTAAATGGTTTTTAGTGAACTGTTGTCATTAAAATGGTATCCAATTCCCGGTTCTGCATAAACTCCGATGTATTTTACCACCTTCAGCTGAAGGCCTACAGCCGAATTCACCGAAACCTGGACCGGCATTTCGCTGATCTTTTCTTTTGTTTCCTGCTTTACCGTGCCGTCTACAATATATTTTGTTTTAATATCGCCGGAAACTGCTTTTTCAACAGCGCCGCCTCCTGCAAAGTATCCTGTAAAAGCTCCTTTCTGAATGATATTATAGTTTACCTGAACCGGAATTCCCACATAATGAACATTCTGCTGACTGCTGATAAAATCCGACTGGCTTCCGGAGGTAAGTTCTGAGGACAGCCTGGTATAATTGATCCCTGTTCCGATGCTCCATTTTTTTCCTAAATTTTTATAAACAGAAACGCCGAAAGTAACCGGTGTTTTATGCCTGATGGTAGCATCAACCTTTTTATCCTGATTGGCCAGAAGGATGGACATGAGCGGATCTTCCCCGGATCCCAGACTCCACATTTCCGGAAGAGAAGGTGTGGCTCCCGTAAGCGAGGCATAACCCGGAAACTGATCGGTAGAATTTGAAGAGGCATTACCGGTTCCCAACCCAAACATCCAGTTATTTTTATGTTTGGTAAGCGTTGCCATTTTCATTTTCTCAGATTCTTCTTTCTTTTTTCTTTCTTCTTTCGTCAGGAGCATATTCGTCTCTTTTTCCTCAACAATAGAAACGGCTCCTGCATTTTCTTTCTGAGCTAATTTATTTTCAGGAAAAATTTCATTTTGTAGATCAATTTGTGATTGGTGAACCAGATTATTTCCTGATGAAAGCTTCCCTGCCGGTAAAAAATTTTTAAAATATCTCTGTATTAAATCTTTATTTTGCGGCCCTTTTTGTTTAAGGCTAAAATTTTGATTTTTAACCCCTTCTTCCGGATAATTGCCACCTGGTTTCCTTAAGGACATTTCAGGAAGGTTACTTTTTTGAGTATATTCTTTTTTAAATTCAGGCTTAGACTTATTTCCGATAAAATCAAATAGCCCGCCCAGAATCAGGAACATAACAATGGCCGCTGCAACACCGCCGATACGATACAGTATTTGCCGATTAAATGTAATAACAGCCTTCTGCGCTTTGAGATCATTCGGTACGGGACCTGGAATGCTTTTGGTCTCGTCCTTCACAAATAATTCTTCGCTGATATTTTTCCACAATCCATCAGGAACATCTTCTGTGTGATCTTCCATTTTCCTGCGCAGATCATTTAACCATTCATTACTCATATTGCGCTGTTTTAGACATTTTATATTCTTCTATTTTCCGGGCAAGCATTAATTTGGCCCTGTGAAACTGCGATGCGGAAGAGTTTTCTGCAATCCCCAGTATTTCTGCTATTTCTTTATGGCTTTTTTCCTCAAAAACAAAAAGGTTAAAAACCGTTCTGTAACCATCGGGAAGCTCACGGATCATTTCCATGATTTCCTGCTGTGAAATTTCTTCCAGATCCGGTTCTTCTTCTGTTTCGGCATCCGGAATTTCGGTCTCATCGGTCATGATTTTAAAACCGGCGCTCTGCTTAATGTGCTGTAAAGATTCATTAACCGCAATTCTGGTGATCCAGGCTTTCAGGGAACCATTTCCCCGGTATTCAAAGGAATCTATGGAACGAAACATTTTAATAAAGCTGTTCTGCAAAACATCATTTACAAGGTCCCGATCAATGATATATCTCGAGCAGACATAGGCAAGACTGCCTGAATAAGCTTCGAAAAGCTCTTTCCAGGCCGCTTCTTCTTTCTGCAAAAGGCGGCTTACCAAAATCTGTTCGCTATTTTTTTTCATTGACCTTTATGACACCACTATCCGGATTGCCATTCGTTTAACATAATACAAAGATAGGCTGCCTCAAATTGAGACCGGCCTATCCGTCAATAACCATTACTTAATTTTTAATACTGATCGGTACTTCATATTTTATGGTTTGATAAGGTGCGAGATCTACTCCTCCCACCGTTATTTTTTCCGCTTCCCATCCAAATCTCAGGGAAGTATCATATCCTACATAAAACCCTTTCTGCTTGGCCGCCATTTTCACGGAAATAGTTTTTGTTACTCCTTCAACAGGAATCTGAAAAGCCATAACCTGAGGCTCTAAGGAAAGCTCTACCACATTTTGTTCGGTATTCAGTTTGGATTTAAACTTTATTTTGTATTCAACTTTTCCTAAATGGGCTAAAACGGTATCGGCTTTTGCAGGATCTGTCACAAATGTTTTTACAATTTCCTTTACAGGAAAATCCTTAAAAGTGATCAGGCTGTCTTTCGCATTAAAATCAATAATTTTTTCATTCATTTTTCCCCCTTGGGAAGTTACCAGCCTTGCTTTATAATTTCCGTTTACATCATCCGGCACTACGGGAACAGGTGTATACTGATCATCCATACAGGATATTAATGACATTCCTGTAAAGGCAATTGCAGCAAGCATCAGGAAGTGAAGTACTTTTTTTATCTTCATTATTTTACATTTTAGTATTAAACATTATCATTGAGTACTCAGTAGGTAAATCGCATTACAGGGTAAATCTTGCATGAAATCTGTAAAATATTTATTGAAAATCTGTAACCACCTGATTATTAAACTAAAAATTTATCGGGCAACATTATTTTAATTTTATTATTTTAATACTTTTGTTAAGATGCAGAAAAGAAAAGAGAGTAGAATTATAAATCAATACATCATGACAGTAAAACCTGAAATCTCATGGGCAGATTTTGAAAAAATTGATATCAGATGCGGAACCATTATTTCAGCCAACGATTTTGAGAAAGCCAGAAATCCTTCCTATCAGCTGGAAATAGATTTCGGTGATTTGGGGATTAAAAAATCATCCGCACAGATAACATCGTTATACCGAAAAGAAGAATTAATTGGGTTACAAGTTCTCGCCGTTGTTAATTTTCCCAAAAAGCAGATTGCCAATTTCTTCAGCGAATGCCTGGTTCTGGGAGTTTATGGTGAAGATAAAAAAGAGGTTACTCTATTAACACCTTCATTACCGGTGAAAAACGGGATGCCGGTAGGATAAAATAAAAAACAAATGATACAGCACATTCCTTTAGAAAGAATCTTATTTATTGATATTGAAACGGTTCCAAGCGCCGGCGCTTGGGAAAAGTTATCTGAGGCAGAGCAGTTGCTTTGGGATAAAAAAACGAAATTCCAGAGAAAAGATGAAATCTCTGCACAGGATTTTTATTCTGAACGGGCAGGAATTATGGCTGAATTCGGAAAAATCATCTGTATTACGATCGGGATGCTCGAAAAAAATGATACTTTAAAAATTAAAAGCTTCGCGGGGCATGATGAAAAAAAGATCCTTCAGGAATTCGGAGAGATTTTCAACAGCCAGCGGCTTCGGGATGTAATCCTTTGCGCCCATAATGGTAAAGAGTTTGATTTTCCATGGATTGCCAGAAGATTTCTGATCAACGGCATGATGCCCCCCGTACCGTTTCAAACATTCGGAAAAAAACCCTGGGAAATTCCTCATATTGATACGATGGAACTTTGGAAATTTGGCGATTATAAGAGTTTTGTTTCCCTGGAATTACTGGCACATCTTTTCAAAGTTCCAACACCGAAGGATGATATTGACGGCTCAATGGTTTCATCAATCTACTACATAGAGAAAGACTTGCAAAGAATAGTAGACTATTGTGAAAAAGATGTCTTAACTTTGGCAAACATTTTCCGGCGCATGCGCCAGGAAGATTTGTTGAAAAGGTATATCAATTTAGATTAAAAAATGAAATTTACAGACGATCAGATTGCTGACATTGGTGAAGAGATCATCAACGTCTTAAAAACCGTATATGACCCTGAAATTCCGGTAGATATCTATGAGTTGGGACTGGTTTATGATGTTCAGATTTCCGATGATGCGGATGTTAAGATCATCATGACGCTTACTACACCGAACTGCCCGGTTGCGGAAACCCTTCCTCAGGAAGTAAAAGATAAAGTAGGAGAAGTGGAAAACGTAAAAAGCGTTGATCTGGAACTTACCTTCGAACCGAGCTGGAATAAAGATATGATGAGCGAGGAAGCCAAATTTGAGCTGGGCATGCTTTAATTGCTTGCTAAGTGTTTTTAATTAATATAGCTGTTTCATTTGAGACGGCTTTTTTTATTTCCGTTTTTTCCCCATACACATTTCGTAAAACCCCTAACATACATAATACCAATACGATATAACTTTGACTTCAGAAATCAACAGTATGAAAGCCAATACAATCATCGTATCATTTAATAACGGAAGTGTTCCTCCACAGTACGCGTACCGATATCAGATTATTTTCTCCGAAGAGGATGGAAATGCTGATCTGAAACTTTTCAAAGGCTATGAAAAGGATGAAAAAATGATTGTATCCGAACAAAAGAAATTTGATACCGAAACTTTTCTTCAGCTTCTTTCTTTACTCAATAAAAAAGAGAATTCTCAAAAAAACCCTGCCATGGCAGGAGGAAGCCAAAGAATGATTGAAGTTAATTCAAAGAAAATTATCATTGAACCGGATGATGACTTCGGAATTTTTTTGTTCAACCGCTTTTTAGAACTGTATAGTACTGATTTTCAAAACCAACTTAATAATAACCTTAATCTTTAAAAACCAATTATCATGGACCAAGCACCTAAAGAAATGTTTGTAGGAGTTATTAATCCTTACGCATTAACAGAAGCCGTTACAGGAAGAAAATTCGACTGGAAAGACGCGAAATCTTACCAGATCCTTGAAGAAACCCTGGAAACCAATTACGCAGAACTTTTCGACATCAAATTCAATTCTCCTTTGTACGCAGGATTGGAACTTACCAAAGACAATACAGTACGCGCTCTGAAATCCGAAGACATTAAAGTAAGAGCAACCGATAAGCTGGAATCTGTAAATCTTTCGAACATTAAAACACTGAATGACCTTTCCAATACCGGCATCAAAGATTTAAATGCCATTTCCGTAAAAAATGCGAGACTGGACAAAGGCGACGTAAAAGTGGTACTTAATATCCCAAAACTGAACAATACCATTAACAACAGACTGATTACTCCTTCCATAAAAAACATCATTTTCGGGCAAGGCAATGCAAACGGATGGACACCCGCAGGAACATCGTGGAGCGACAGGGGAAATTTCTTCAATGATGTTACGGAATACAATGACCCGGTTCAGGGAGCAGTAGGAAACTGCTATTTCATCGCAGCAATTGCAGCAATTGCATGGGCTACTCCTTACACAATTGAACACAAAGTAAGGGCAACCGGAACGGGGGAAACCAACCGCACCAATGCCATTCAGTTTTTCACAAAAGGCGGAGGAAAAGATGCAGCAACGAGACTCGTTGAAGTAACTGATAATACGATCATTAACGCATCCAACAATCCTGTATACTGCAGAAGCAATGATCCTGGGGAAATTTGGCCTGCCTTGTATGAAAAAGCATTTGCAAAATGGATTACGAATGTAAATGATGATAAGCCGGATATTTCCCAAACCGCTTACGGAGACCCTGCAAAAGCCGTTGCACAGCTTACCAACAAAACACCGTATTATTATTACACCTCATCAAGGACGGCACTTGAGCTTTTCGGAATTGTGAGAGAAAATTCTATGAGCTACAAAACCTTTAATCCGATGGTGGCATGGACGTACGGATCAGGAAAAGATTATACCGGATCGAATATTGTAGGAAACCATGCCTATACGGTCTTAGGATGGTCTACATTCAACAATAAGAATTATATTATCCTTAGAAATCCATGGGGCGTTACCGAACCGAATGGCTTAAATTCTTACCAGGGACTGATAAGCTTTTTTGACGGCAGCTTCTGGAGACCCATTAACATGATCGGAAATGATGGGGTTTTTGCTCTGGAAATCAATGCTTTCAAATATTATTTTGCTGCTTTGGGTGTCGCAAAATAAAACGAATAACCTTTAATTAACCAACTTTAAACTTTCACAGTTCTTTCTGTGAAAGTTTTTATATTTCTTTTGCAATTTCTTTTCCTTCTCTCCGGCTCCATTCACTCCACGAACCCACGTATAGAGACGGTATTTTAAACCCTGCATGGTATAATGCTAAAATTGTTTGACAGGCCGTCACCCCTGAACCACAGTGAATGATTAGATTTTCAGGCTTACCTTCCAGTAATTTTAAATACTTTTCTCTTAATACTTCAGGAGAAAGAAAATTTCCGTTTTCATCAAGATTTTCAGAGAACGGAATATTGATGGCTCCCGGAATATGTCCGGCCACAAGATCTATGGGTTCAGATTCTCCTTTATAGCGGTACGCATCACGAACATCTATCACTGTTGAATTACTCTTTATTAATTCATTTTCAACCTCTTCTAAGCCTGACACAGGAAGAAACCATTTTTCTCTTTTAATATATTCAGCTTTTTCAAAAGTCTCTTCGCCTGAAGAAAATTCAACATTTTGTTTTTCAGCATTCTGAAAACCTCCATCCAACACCTGCACCTTTTCCAATCCGAAAGCTTTCAGCATCCACCATGCTCTTGCCGCAGCATTAGCCCCGTTTTTATCATCATAAACAACAATATGGGATTTTTCAGAAATTCCGAGTTCTGAAAGTTTCTGTGCAAATTTTCTAATGTCCGGAAGCGGATGCCTTCCTCCGAAAGCTGCATCATCACCAATTTCTGCCAGATCTTTATCAAGATCAATAAACCTTGCTCCTTTGATATGTTTATCAAGATAATTCCGGTATACGTCTTTTCCTACCCGTGCATCAAGAATGACAAGGTTTTCTACGGGAAGATTTTTTAATTCGGATGGGGAGATGATGGGTGACATATTTTATTAATTATGTTTGAAAGACGCTGCTATATTATATTTATTATTAAGAATATTGGTAATCTCTTTTCTTAGATCTTCCAAAGTAAAGTTTTCATCTTTAAAGCCAATAGGATAAGTTGAATGTCCGTCTTTAGTTTCCTCACAAATTACAAATTCCGGATCTGCCTTTTCCATTTGCAGTGTTTTTTCTATTTTAAATTTTCGTTCTACTTTATCTCCATTTTCATTAATCAGATATAAAACATAAAGAGGCTGAAGCATTTCTTTAGGTTTATCAAAATACTTATGAATATTTACTACTTGATTTTTCCAGTTAAATTGATCAACATTAAGATTCTTAAACTTCATTTCGTCTTCGGAAAGTTCTTTTTTTTCGTAAAGAGCTCTCATCTTTTCAAAATAAGAATCAGCTTCCGAAAATTTGTTTTGAACATTTAGAGATTTTATAAGCTTTATGTACAGTTCATATTCTTTTGGTAAAGATAAAATAGCATCTTTATAAATTTTTTCTGATTTTTTATAATCCTTCTTACCATAATAAAATCCTCCTGCAAATAAAACTATTTTAACATACCAGCTATCCTTCTCTCCCGACTTTTGGAGTGCCTCTAAAAAGGTTTTTTCCTGGCTAACAGGATCTTCTTTAATGCTATAAATTCTTATTTTTTCAAAATAAAACTCAGCAAGAGGATGAGACTCAAGTCCTATATTTATACTTTTTACAGCCTCATCATACTTTTTCTGATACATCTGAGAAAGACCTATATGATAGTATACAAGAGCATTATCAAAACCTTTTTGTAAAGCTTTATTATAATATTCAATCGCTTTTTCGTCATTTTCCAGCCTGAAAAATGCAAAGCCTAAATAATATAATTCCTCCCCGGTAAAAGTAGAACTTTCTTTTTCAAACGTTGTTAATTCCTCAAACTTCCCTTCATTAAAGAGTTTTTCAATCTTTTGCGCAAAAATTCCCGAAGAAAAGATAATAAGAATGATGATAAAAAACTTTTTCATACTTAAAAATGGAAAATATCCTTTGCTTTATTGTAAGCGCTTTCAAAGTTCAGAAGGTTAAGCTTATGCTCTGCTTTTTCCACGCTCATGAAGTTGATTATCTGTTCAGTCGGCATATTTCCTACCAGATCATCTTTTGCCATCGGGCATCCTCCGATTCCTTTGATGGCACTGTCGAACCTTCTGCAGCCCTGATCATATGCCGCTTTTAATTTAGAATAAGAATCTTCGTAACGGTTATGAAAATGTCCTCCAAAATTGATTTCCGGATAATTTGCAGGGATCTTTTCAAACAAAAGCGTGATGGTTTCAGGCGTTGCAACTCCCGTAGTATCAGAAAGTAAGACATCTTTAATTCCTATTTCCGAAAACCGCTGAGCCCAGAAGTCTACATCTTCCCACTTCCACATTTCTCCGTAAGGATTTCCAAAGGCCATTGAGAAATAAATGTTCAGCTGTCGGTTTTCACGTCTTACCAGTTCAAGCATTCTGATAATTTCATTAAATGCTTCTTCCTGGCTTTTATTGGTATTCCTGTGCTGAAAAGTCTCCGAAATAGAAAACGGGAATCCTATAATGTCTACGGACTGATGTTTTAATGCTTTCTCAGCTCCTCTGTAATTAGCAACAATCGCAGAAACTTTGGTATTGGATCTGGATTTATCGATATTTTCGGCCACTTCAGCAGAATCGGCCATTTGCGGAATGGCCCTGGGAGAAACGAAGCTCAGGCAATCCAGCACATCAAAACCAACATCCATCAGGGAGTTGATATAATCTATTTTTTTTTCTGTGGGGATAAATTCTCCCCAACCCTGCATGGCGTCGCGTGGACATTCAGTAAGGAACATTGTATACTTTTAGATTTTCTCAAATATAATAAAACTAAACTATTTAGTTTCTTTACAAACAAATCTACCATTATTTTGATTCTCAAACATTTATACATCATTTATAATTTCGATTGCGCATATCAGCTTACAGATAAGCTGTTCTGAGACTCAAATTCGTTAACTTTGTCCACAAATTTATACTAATAATGAGCACAATAGAATTCAATCCGTTATGGAAAGAAAAGTTACTGAACCGTTTTCTCACTTATGTAAAAATATATTCAACCAGTGATGCGGAAAGCGAAACAACTCCTTCTACCGAAAGACAGTGGGATATCGCCAATTATATCGCTGAAGAGTTGAAAACGATCGGTCTTGAAGAGGTATCCATTGATGAAAATGGGTATATTATGGGTTATGTTCCTTCCAATCTGGAAAATAATGACCGTCCAACCATCGGTTTTATTTCCCATTATGATACTTCGCCGGATTTCAGCGGAGAAAATGTAAAACCTCAGGTTTGGGAAAACTATGACGGAAGTGATCTTGTTTTAAATAAGACAACCGGATTCACCTTATCCCCTTCAAAATTTGAAAGCTTAAAGAAATATGTTGGTCAGACACTGATTACAACGGACGGAAATACGTTATTAGGAGCAGACGATAAAGCAGGCTGCGCAGAAATCGTAACTGCAGCGGAATATTTAATTGCACATCCTGAAATCAAACACGGAAGAATTGCGGTAGGATTTACGCCTGATGAGGAAATCGGAAGAGGTGCCCATAAATTTGATGTGGCAAAATTCGGGGCAGAATTCGCTTATACGATGGATGGCGGAGAAGTTGGCGAACTGGAGTATGAAAATTTCAATGCTGCGGGAGCAGTAGTAAAAATCCACGGATTAAGCGTTCACCCGGGATATGCTTATGGAAAAATGGTGAATGCCGCTTTACTGGCTTCCGAATTTGCGCAAATGCTTCCCGCGAACGAGACTCCGGCAACGACAAAAGGATTTGAAGGGTTCTATCATTTAATGGACTTAAACGCCGATATTTCCGAAGCTAAACTTCAGTATATCATCCGAGATCACGATGCTGAAAAATTTGAGGCTAGAAAAAAATTCATGGAAGAAAAAATTGCTGAATTTAATCAAAAGCATGGTGAAGGTACTGCCGAAATTGAGATTAAGGAGCAATACAGAAACATGAAGCAGCAGTTTGAAGGTAAAATGTACATCATCGACCGTGCAGCAGCCGCCATGAAAGAAGCCGGAATTGAACCTAAAATCAAAGCCATCCGAGGCGGAACAGATGGTGCACAGTTATCTTACATGGGATTACCTTGTCCGAATATTTTTGCGGGAGGAATCAATTTCCACGGACCATATGAATATGTAGCTCTGGAAAGCATGCAAAAAGCAATGGAAGTAATTCTGAATATTGTAAAAGCGTAAAATATCAGAATATTTTAACCAGAATCAACTTTGTCAAAGTTCAGGACTTTGACAAAGTTTTTTATTTACAAAGCTTAAGAGCAGATATTTAGCATCTTTCAGCTAAAAATCCAATAATAGATCAAAGCCCAGACAGCAGCAAAAAATAAAGCAACTCTGAATGTATCTTTTAAGTTTTGATGCTGTTTTTTAACGTAATGCCTGTAAAGGGTTACTATTAAAAATGTGAAAATAATTAAAGTCGGAAGTACTGTAAAAGTCAGCATACTAATTTGAACTTAAAAAAGCATCCCAACCCTGCGCCGTCAAAGCAATTAATTGGTTTGATCCTCTTGCCACCATGAAATTTCCGTCTTCTTTTTCAACGGCATGACCAATGATGGTAAAATCCGGATGATTTTTAATTTTATCAAAATCGTTAGGAGAAATGGTGAATAATAATTCATAATCTTCGCCTCCGCTTAGAGCCGTTACCACAGGATTTAGATTGAATTCATCTGCCGTAGAAATGGTAAGACTGTCCATAGGAATCTTTTCTTCATATAATCTGAATCCAACTCCCGATTGATCCGAAAGATGCAGAATTTCAGAAGCCAGTCCGTCCGAAATATCAATCATGGAAGTTGGTTTGATATCCAATTGTTCTAAAATTCCCTTTACATCGGTTCTTGCTTCCGGCTTCAGCTGCCTTTCAAGAATATAGTCGTAGCCTTCCATTTCAGGCTGCATATTAGGATCTGCAAGGAAAACCGCGTGTTCTCTTTCCAGGATCTGAAGTCCCATATAAGCACCGCCTAGGTCTCCGGTTACCACCAGGAGATCATTGGGTTTCGACCCGCTTCTTTTAACAATATTTTCATCATTCTCCATTCCGACTGCAGTGATGCTCATCACCAAACCGGCATTGGAACTGGTTGTATCTCCGCCGATTAAGTCAACTTTATACCTTGAACAAGCTGCTTGTATTCCTGCATAAATTTCCTCTAATGCTTCCACCGGGAAACGATTGGAAACGGCTAAAGAAACAAGAATCTGGGTTGGAGTTGCATTCATTGCTGCAATGTCGCTTAGGTTAACTACAACTGCTTTATAGCCGAGGTGTTTCAACGGAACATATCCCAAATTGAAATGTACGCCTTCAGCCAGCACATCTGTTGTAAGAACTACTTTTTTATTTTCAGGATTAATGACAGCGGCATCATCTCCTACTCCAAGTTCCGAAGAACTGTTAGACAAAGAAAATTGCTCTGTCAAATGTTTTATCAGTCCAAATTCTCCTAATTTGGAAATGGGTGTCAATTCCTGTGATTTATCTTCAAACATATCTTTAATTATAATTGATGTTTGATAGTTGATAAATGATTGCTGACACTTTTATCAATCATCACTTATCGCTTATCAGTTATTAATTGAATTCTGACGGATCAATATTATGCGGATGGAAAGGGAACTTTTTAAAGTCTTCTTTCGAGAGCACAACCGTTTCCGGAGTTTTATATTTGTTCATGGCTTCCACAACATCATCCGGCGGGGTGGTCATTTTTCTGAGCATCATATCGATCCAGACTCCTGTAGCTTCGGAAGTAGCACAATGTACACCGTCCGGTGTATAAAATTTGTGAAGGAATCTGTAGATCGAAGAATCTTCTGAACATCCATCGATTTCAACACTTACAATCACCGTCTGATCGGCATAAATTTCTTTAAAAAACGAATACCGCTCATGCAGGATCACCGGACCGATTCCCCATCTGCTCAATTGGGTTACCCCCATTTTCTCTTTGGTCATGAACGCCATCCTTGCCTGTGCGCAATACTGCACATAAGAAGAGTTGGCCAAATGTTTGTTGGCATCAAGATCGCTCCAGCGTACTTCGAATGTATGGTAGAATATCATTTAAACTTTGTTTTAAGTATGAATTTAATTTTTACTACAAAAGTCACAAAAAATCTTAGAATAAATTAGTCTAAAAATATATCGGCACAGAAGTTCACATTAGCTGAAAATCAAGATTTCATCAACTCATATGCTTTTTCTAATGTTAAAAAGAAACTTTAATGACTTTTATGTTTAATAATTTTCGACATTAATTCAAAAAATTATATTCTTCAAAATTACTCAAATAAGATGGTTTATAAAAATTGTAGTTTTGCAAAAATAATCCTGAGCATAGGATTACAAGGAATATGAAACAAATCATTATCATTGGAGGCGGGGCCGCAGGATTTTTCTGTGCCGCCAACCTGGACGCAAGGCAGTATAAAATCACTATTCTCGAACAGAACTCAGATGTTCTCCAGAAGGTAAAAATTTCGGGAGGAGGCCGTTGTAATGTTACCCATGCCTGTTTTGACCCGAGAGAACTGGTACAGTTTTATCCGCGTGGAAACAAAGAATTGCTCAGTGTTTTTACCCGTTTTCAGCCGGGAGATACGATGGATTGGTTTGAAAGCCGAAAAGTTTCGTTAAAGATTGAAAATGACAACCGTATTTTCCCGGAAAGCAATTCTTCGCAGACGATCATTAATGCGATGCTCGAAGAAATTCGAAACAAAAATGTTGAAGTAAAAACCAAATGCTCGGTTAAACAAATTGAAAAACAGGAAGAAAAATATTTAATACAAACCAGTCTGGGTGATTTTGAAGCAGATTATGTCATCTATACCACCGGAAGTTCTCCAAAGTCTTTAAAAATAATCGAAAGCTTAGGACATAATGTTATTGATCTTGTTCCTTCTCTTTTTACTTTTAATATTAAAGATAATTTGCTGAAAGATCTGGCGGGAACAAGCTTTGAAATGGCAGAAACCTCTATCCCTAAATTAAAAACGGAAGAAAGCGGGCCATTGCTGATTACACACTGGGGGCTTTCGGGACCTGCAATTCTTAAAATTTCTGCATGGGAGGCAGTGAATCTCGCAAAAATGAAATACAATTTTGAAGTTGAAGTGAACTTTATTTCAAAATCACTTGATAGTGCAGAGGAAATATTCCACCAATTCAAACAATCCAATCCTAAAAAAACGATCGGACAGTCGAAAATTTTTGATATCACGAACCGTTTCTGGCAAAGAATTCTGGAAGTTTCATCTATTGATCTTAATAAGCAGGTCGCCAATCTATCGAAAAAAGAAATGGACAGAATCGTTGAAAATCTTTGTAAAAAGAAATTTCAGGTTACCGGAAAATCAACATTTAAAGATGAATTTGTAACGGCCGGCGGTGTTGATTTAAAAGAAATTAACTTTAAAAACATGTCTTCTAAACTATTACCAAATTTTTACATCGCAGGAGAAGTGCTTAATATTGATGCAGTAACCGGAGGATTTAATTTCCAGGCATGCTGGAGCGAAGCATGGCTGATTGCCCAGGATTTGAATAATTTATAAATAAAATAATGCCATGAACAAATTGTTAATATTCTCTTTACTTATTATTTCTGTCACAGCATTATCGCAAGAAGGTATTTCATCTAATCAGAAAAAAGAGAAATCTGAGAACATTTATGATAGCGTCTATCCCCGAGGAGAGTATAATTTTAGGCAAAAGTTTTATGAAATTTTTGACAGAGATAAAGTCTACGGAAAAGGAATAACAAGATCTGAAGCAACATTCACCGTTACTTCAGAAGGAGAGCTCACCAACATTAAAACAACCGGAACGAACATTTCTATGAATAACGAAATGAGGCGAACAATTACAGAAATGTCCAAATTCAAATGGATTCCAAAGAAGCAGGCCGGGAAACCAATCGATTCTAAGTATAGATTCCCGATTACAATAACTTTCACAGAAGATTAGAAATGCTTTCAGTCAAAAAAAATATTCCTAATATCTTAAAGGTCCTTCTCATTATAGGATTCGGATATTTCTTTTGGCTGATGCTGAAAATCACTATGGAATATATTCCATTGAAAACAAATGTGAGTTTTCTGATGATCAAACAAACGGAAGTTTCCGAAAGACCAGAATATCTCTATTTTTTCTACACTCACGTTTATACAAGCATTTTTGTTTTGCTGAGTGGATTTTTGGCAATTCTGAAAAAAGATTTCGGAATAAAAAACTTCCACAAAAATATTGGAAAAACATACATTTTCTTAATTCTCGTCTTTGCAGCGCCATCAGGAATTTATATGGGAATATTTGCCAACGGCGGAATCTATTCTAAAATTTCATTTGTTATTTTGGGCTGTTTATGGTGGTTTTCAACTTTCAAAGCGTATCAATTAGCCCGGCAGAAAAATTTTAAAGAACACCAACAATGGATGTGGCGGAGCTTTGCCCTTTCACTTTCTGCAGTTACACTAAGAATGTGGAAAGTAATCATCGTATATTTATTTCACCCGAATCCGATGGATGTGTACCAGATTATTGCATGGCTGGGCTGGATTCCGAATCTTTTATTCATTGAATATTTAATGGCTAAAAAATATATTTAATTCCATAAACAACAATTGCATATGAAAAATTTAAAATTATTTTTGACAGCTTCCCTGATGATAAGTTTGGCAGGCTGTAAAAAAGAAGCAAAAGCTGCTTCCGGGAATAAGGACAGCGTAATCACAAAAAAAGATTCTGTTGCTGTTCCCGAAATCCATAAAGAATACTATGGCATTTACATGGGAGATTTTGCCGGAAAAGAAATGATTACTCCTGAAATCGGGGAAGATTATGAAGGGGACGTTTACAAAAGAATCGCACTGAAAATCAACAGAATCACCAAAGACAGCGTATACGGACAAAGCATTGTAGACGGAAACCAGCGGCCTTTTCGCGGAATCTTCAATGAGGCTGCAAAATCTTTCATCTTGGATGAGCCGGGAAATGATAAAACCGACGGAAGGTTTGAAGTGACACTGAGCAATGACAGCCTTACCGGAACGTGGAATGCATTTAATAAAACTGCCGTAAAAGCTCCGTTGAAAATGGTAAAGTTGATTAAAAAAGAGTTTGTTTACAACCCGAACTTTATGCTGAGCCCTGACAACGACCTCATCGATTGGGAAAATCCGAAAAGTTTTGTCGAAAAATATACCGACGAAGAAACAGGGAAAACGGAAACCTACACGGCCTCCAAAAACAGAATTGCTTCTGATGCCGTTTTCAAAATCAATGCTTCCAAACAGAAATTAACGGAAAAAGACCTTAAAAATCTTCGAAAGCTGGATATGGAAATCATTAAAAACTCCGTTTTTGCACGCCACGGTTATTCTTTTAAAAAAGCAACCTACCGTAATTTCTTTGAACAGACCGACTGGTACATTCCGGTTTCTGATAATGTAGACAACGATCTTTCTCCTCTGGAAAAAGAGAATGTAGCCTTACTGAACCGCTTCATCAAATATGCTGAAGATAAATATGACAGTTTCGGCAGATGATCGTTTTATTTTTTGGGAACAAAAAGAAACAACAGCAGACATCCTGCAGCATAGCATACAATATCGATCCAGGAAAATGAATTTCCGACGATTATATACATTATGCTTCCCGGCCGCAATCCCATCTTTTCGGCAATATGGAAATATTGCGCCCATTCTACCAGACAGGAAAACAAGAAAATTCCAAGAATAAGGCTGTGATTGTTTTTAATGACAAAGAAAGATTTAACAATCGTAAAGAGCAGCATTACCACTATAATATCACCCAGATAAGCCCTTACGAAGAATATATTGCTGAAGACTGTAGCGATCAACACCTCGACAATAAAAATGACCAGGCTGATCAGAAAATAAGTAAGGTTAAATTTTAATTTGATCATCAGGATGATTATTTGCTGCAATGATATTGAATTTTTCAGGATTTAAGCTTTGATTTCCTATTACTTTGTTTAAAACTTATTGAACATATCTTTCTTGTGAGAGATTTAATTTGGTTTCGGCGCCTGCGGCGCCGAAACCAAATTAAATCAAAATCAATCCGAAATTAATATTCCTTGTTAGGAAATAAGCTCTTCGGTGTTATTTTTGCTGTGCTGAAACCATCAAATATATTTTTATAGCATGAAGAAGGTCATCTTATTTTCAGCATTGTTTTTCAGCACTTTCCTATTCTCACAGTCGGAGTACAGCTCTGTTTCAAAGCTTCCGGATTATGAAATTTTAAAAAAGAAAATGAAGCTTGATGATGTCGTTACCAAGGCAGATACCGCTCCTGAATTTCCTGGTGGCATGGAAAGTTTTAAAAGACAGTTTGCAGAAAAAATGGATATTATTAATGTAAAATCCAAAAGCATTGACACAAGAGTATATTTCATTGTGGAAAAAAACGGATATGTACGATTCGTAACAGCAACCGGAAGTGATAAAAAACATTCGGACGCTGCAGAAACAGCTGTGAGAAGATTATTTATAAAATGGAAGCCTGCAACGGTGAACGGCGAACCTGTACGCTATCTTTATACTTTTCCATTGACATTGAAAAAGCATTAAAATATCAGAAGCATTGAAGCAATACGATTGTTTATCCTCCAATCATTTTTTTAATGGCATTCAACTTCATTAAAGCTTCGATTGGCGTTAAGGTATTGATATCAATTTTCGTAAGTTCCTCACGGATATTTTCCAGAACGGGATCATCCAATTGAAAAAAAGAAAGCTGCATATTTTCTTCCGTTACTCTTTTGATGCTTTCCGAAGCGCTGCCTTGGGTACGGCTTGCTTCCAGCGTTTTCAGGATTTCGTTGGCTCTGTTAACTACTTTTGCAGGCATTCCCGCCAGTTTGGCGACGTGGATCCCGAAGCTGTGCTCGCTTCCGCCCGGAATCAGTTTTCGTAAAAAGATAATATTGCCTTTATTTTCCTGAATGGAAACGTGGAAGTTTTTCACACGCTCAAAATTCACGGTCATTTCATTCAGCTCGTGATAATGCGTTGCAAATAAGGTTTTGGCCTGTGTAGGATGCTGATGAAGATATTCTGCGATCGCCCAGGCGATGGAAACCCCGTCGTAGGTAGAAGTTCCCCGCCCGATTTCATCTAAAAGAATCAGGCTTCTTTCCGAAATATTATTGAGAATATTAGCCGCTTCGTTCATCTCCACCATAAACGTTGATTCTCCTGCTGAAATATTATCCGTTGCACCGACTCTGGTAAAAATTTTATCCAGAATTCCGATCTCCGCATATTTTGCCGGAACAAAACTTCCGATTTGTGCCATCAGGCAGACAATTGCGGTCTGACGGAGAATGGCCGATTTACCCGCCATATTCGGTCCCGTCACCATAATGATCTGTTGAGAATCTTTATCCAGATAAATATCATTCGGGATATATTTTTCCCCTAAAGGCAGCGCATTTTCAATAATCGGGTGGCGCGCTTCTTTAAGATCAATCGCAAAGCTTTCATTTAAAACCGGCTTGGTATAGCTTTCAGAAACAGCAAGTTCGGACAATCCAACCGCTACATCCAGCTGCGCAATAATATGTGAGTTTTCCTGAATCTGATCCATATAAATGATCGTGTCTCCGCAAACTTTTCTATACAGCTCATTTTCCAGAACCCCTATTTTCTCTTCTGCCCCAAGAATCTGGTTTTCGTATTCTTTGAGCTCTTCGGTAATATACCTTTCGGCATTCACCAGCGTCTGCTTTCTGAGCCACTCTGCCGGAACCTTATCTTTATGGGTATTTCTTACTTCAATATAATATCCGAAAACATTATTAAAATCAATTTTAAGACTGGAAATTCCTGTTCTTTCAATTTCACGCTGGCACATTTCATCCAGGAAGCCGCGGCCTTTGGACTGCAATCCTCTTAACCTGTCCAGCTCTTCGGATATTCCCTCTTTAATCACATTTCCTTTGGCAAGATTCACCGGCAATTCGTCATTCAGGTGCTCCTGAAGGCATTTGATTAATTCTTCCTGATCATACAACGGATCAAGCCATGCCAGCACATCGGCATGAGGGTGTAGCAATCCTTTGATTTTATGAATATTAATAAGGCTCTGACGAAGATATCCCAGTTCTTTCGGGGAAATTTTTTCCGCTGCCAGTTTTCCCATCAACCGGTCCAGATCCGAAATCGATTTTAACAGCTGGGAAATTTCATACTTCAAATGATCATTTTCATTTAAAAAATCAATTAAAGCAAGTCTTCTGTTGATCTCATTAACGGATTTTAGCGGCAAAATAATTCTTCTTCGAAGAAGTCTTCCTCCCATCGGTGTAGAAGTTCTGTCAATAATATCGAGCAAAGATTTTCCCTGCGCACTGCTTGGATAAACAATTTCAAGGTTTCTTAGCGTAAAATTATCCATCATCAGAAAATCTTCCTGGGGAATAATCTGAATTTTCGTAATGTGAGACAGTAAATTGTGATGCGTATCTTCAACCAGATAAGCAAAAATAGCACCGGCTGCAGTAACGGCTAACTGCTGATTTTCAACCCCAAAACCTTTTAAGGAGTTGGTTTTAAAATGATTCGTCAGCTTTTCATAAGCAAAATTATACTGATAGGCCCAGTCTTCCAGTTTGAAAGCACTCCTGTTCCTGATCTGTTCAGGAATCTGAACACTTCTCTGATAAATGATTTCACTCGGGTCGAATGTATGAACAATATGAAGGAGCTTTTCCAGATTTCCTTCACTTACCAGAAATTCACCGGTAGAAATATCCACCAGCGCAATCCCAAATTTTTCTTTTTCTTTATGCAACGAAAGCAGAAAGTTATTCTTTTTTGAATTAAGAACCTGATCATTAAAAGTAACACCCGGCGTAACCAATTCCGTGACCCCTCTTTTTACAATACCTTTAACCATTTTCGGGTCTTCCAGCTGATCGCAGATGGCGACTCTCATCCCGGCTCTTACGAGTTTCGGCAGATAAGAATCTACGGAATGATGCGGAAATCCCGCGAGCTCAATATGTCCTTCCCCGTTGGCTCTTTTTGTGAGCACGATTCCCAAGATCTGGGAGGTTCTTACAGCATCCTGGCCAAACGTTTCATAAAAATCTCCCACTCTGAATAGTAAAAGCGCATCAGGATATTTCGCCTTGATGGTATTGTACTGTGTCATTAAAGGGGTTTCTTTCTTCGCTGCCTTTGCCATTAAAATTCTATCTTAAAAATTGGTCGGTAAAAATAGGAAATAAAATATAAGGAGTAAAGAGCTTTGTATTTTTCGCTCAGATCTCACAAACAATTCGGTGTTCGCTTTAAAAATAGACAAAATCTCTGAGAAAAACAGTTTACCATTATAAAACGTAAACTTTATGCAATCTTTTTGCTTGCAATTTCCCGCAGATCACACCAATGTTACAAATAATCCGAAACATCGTTCTTCTTTAGCATCAAAAATAGTCGTGAAATCTACGGGAGAAACTAACCGCTATGTTTAGCCAATGCCTCCGAGCTCTTCTCATACGCCCATTTCTGCTTATAATTTACCCATTTCGCTTTAAAAAGTTTTCTCATAATCTTATCCGTATACCGCATAATGAATACATGATACAGCATATTGGCAAAAACAGCAGGCTTGTTGGGCAGCGCACGAAGCGACATCGAAAATCCGGGTTCAAGATACCTGTTGAAATGCCAGAAACCTCCGGGAATAAAAAGCGCATCGCCATGTTCCATAAAAATCTCGTAACCCCGTGCGTGTTTCAGTGCCGGAAACTTTTCGTAATCCGGGTTTTCGTAATCCACCTCGTAGATGGTATGAACCGATAGCGGTACTTTATACAAATAGGCAGACTGTTTCTGATCAAACAGCAGAATTCTTTTTTTTCCCTCAAAATGAATATGCAGAAAATCACCTAAATCAACATCATAATGCATCAGCACATGTGCTTCACTGCCTCCGAAAAATAGCGTGGGAAGCCTTTTAAAAAACTTCATTCCCAAATCCGGGTAGCTAAAGTTTTTAAGAAGCTCCGGAAGACGGTCGGTAATAATGTAAAAGAAAATACGCAGATCGGAAGGTTTACTTCTGATGGTATCAATATAATCCTTCATCTTCATGTGGGCGACAGGAGCATCAGAACTTTTGGATGCATCGGCAGGCGTGTTATCATACAGCGGAACATCCTGCTCACCGGCTTTTTCACGGATAAAATCGAAATTCCATTTATCAAAAGCCTCCCATCGGCTTGCAAAGTTCCTGATGAGCAGAGGTTTATGCTTTTTAAAATAGTTGTTCTGAAAATCTTCTTTGCTGATATCAGTGACAACATCTACGTTTCCGAGGATCATTTGACGTGGTGTTTTAATTGTGAAATAAAAGTAAGGCTTTTTTGAATTTTGATGAAATTTAAAGGTATAATGTAACGGATTTTTATAAAATTGATCCTATGTAAATTTAATACTATGTCCGGTGAGGTTTACCTTCTTTCATGAACATTCTTCCGGGCGCAAGGGTTAAACTTCGTTCGTAAACCTTTAGTTTATGTTCAGCAAATGAAAGCGTTAAGCCTTAGCTCAGTGAAACGCCTTAGCGCTCGAAAAAATATCTTTATACATAAAAATCACTGTGAACATAGCCTTAAATAAATCATTTTATTTTATTCTGCATCTTCAATATTTAAATAAGGTCAGGATAAAACTAAAATTTTATATTTGTACCACCAACCGATCGTATGAGAGTTTACAATACCAAGCATTTCCTGAAAATCCTCTTCAGCCTTCATAAAAGCGACACCCTGAAAATCCTTTTCCCTACCATGATCATGATAGGATTGTATTCCTGGGGAATTGAATATCTTGAGGTAGAATACCTTCATCTTTCTTCCAAATCGCCCGTCAGCAATGTAAGCATGATCCATTCTCTTTTGGGTTTTGTGCTTTCGCTGCTGCTGGTTTTCAGAACCAATACAGCATACGACCGATGGTGGGAAGGCAGAAAGCTCTGGGGAAAACTGGTGAACGATTCGAGGAATTTTGCCATTAAGATCAATACGATTCTTGCCGACGACCGGAAAAATGCCGATCAGATCGCCAGATACCTGAAATTTTTTCCGCATTTTCTCGCTAAGCATCTTTCAAAAGAATCTACCCGACTGGCTTTGGATGAAGACTATTCTGAAATTGAAGACTATATCAAGCATCACGGCCCCAGCGAAATTGTGATCCTGCTGACGCACAAGCTTAACCAGCTTAAAAAAGAAGGCAAAATATCGGATGTAGAAATGCTATATCTGGATACGCAGCTTTCCGGCTTTCTGGATGTATGCGGCGGTTGTGAACGCATTAAAAACACTCCGATCCCCTATTCGTATTCCTCTTTTGTTAAGAAATTTATCATTTTATACGTCTTAGCTCTGCCCGTAGCATACGTCATCTCCATCGGCCTTTTCATGATTCCCCTTACGATTTTCGTGTATTATGTTTTAATGAGCCTTGAGATGATTGCCGAAGAAATTGAAGACCCGTTCAATAATGATGAAAATGATATTCCGATGGAGACCATTGCGCAGAATATTGAAAAAAGTGTTCATCAGATCATGTGTTCAGGAAAATAACAAATCTGAAAGAACCGGAAAATCGTACATATTTATAAATCATTAATAAAAAATACATTGGTACAGAAATTAAAACTGGAAGAGCTCAACAGAATTGATGTGGAAACCTTTAAGACGATTGAAAAGATTCCATTAATTGTCGTTCTGGACAATATCAGAAGCATGCATAATGTGGGCGCTACCTTCAGAACAGCCGATGCTTTTCTCATCCAAAAGATTATTCTTTGCGGGATTACACCTCAGCCGCCGCACCGTGAAATTCACAAAGCGGCACTGGGAGCAACTGAAAGTGTGGACTGGAAATATGAAAGCGACATTATCTCCGTTATTAATGAGTTAAAATCTGAAGGATTTGAAGTGATTGGGATTGAGCAGACTACTGACAGCAGAATGATTACGGACTTTACGATTGATAAGTCTAAGAAATATGCCGTAGTTCTGGGAAATGAAGTGGAAGGAATAAGTGATGAAGCATTGCCTCATATTGAGTCTTTTATTGAAATTCCTCAGCTGGGAACCAAGCATTCGCTAAATGTAAGTGTTTGCGGAGGAATCGTGATGTGGGAGTTTGCAAAAGCCCTGAAATGAAAAAACTGCATATGCCTAAAAGACAGTGCAGTTTGAAATAAATCTAATAAAAAGTAAAAATGAAAGGCGACAAAGATACCTAATTTTTTGTCACAAACAAATTTTAAAATCAATTTTTTATTTTTTACGGAAAAAAAGTTTGACTTTCGGAAAAAGTTTCGTTTAATTTTTTATAAATTAGCACAATGTTTATTAAGGAATATATCTCAAAAGACTATCCGTGTTTTAGCCTTTCTGACTCCATAGAATCAGCAAGAGATACGCTGGAAGCGTTTGGATATTCTCACGTTTTCATTAAAAAGTCCCATCATTTTTTCGGCGCCCTTGCAGAAGATTTTCTTTATGAAGAAGAAGGCACTCTGAAGGACCTCGAACACCAGATCGAGCGCTTCGCCATTCTTGAAGACAACAATATTATGGACAGCATCAGGCTGTTCTATACCTTCAATGCCAATATCATCCCGGTTATCAACAAGAATGAAAAATACCTGGGCTATATCAGCTGTGAAGACATCTTTCAGGACCTGTCGAAGTATCCGCTGTTTTCGGAATCAGGGGCAATTCTCACCATTGAAACCTCTGCCAGAAAATATTCTATGACGGAGATCGCGAATATTGTGGAAAGCAACAACTCCAAATTTTACGGGGCTTTCATCAGCCACATGTCCGACGATGTGATCCAGATTACCATTAAAATCAGCAATGAAAACCTGAGCTCCATTGATGAAACATTTGACCGGTACGATTACCGGATTGTGCAAAAGTATTATTCTGATGAAAAATCAGATTTGTTTCAGGACAGGTTCGGATTTTTCCAAAAATTTATAGAAATATAAAAACCAATGAAGGCAGCCATATATTCCCAGAAAAAAGATCTAGATACCTTTTTATATTTAAGCAAATTCATTTCCGAGCTTGAAAACAGAGGCGTAAAATCTGTCTTATATGATGAAATGGCTGAAGCGCTTCAGTTTTCAAAAATCTTCGAAACATTTAACTGCAAACAGGATCTTCTGGACAAGGAAATTGATCTTTTTTTTACCTTCGGCGGAGACGGAACCATCGTTAATTCTTTAACCTTTATTGAAGATCTGGAGATTCCCATTGTGGGGGTTAATACCGGTAGACTGGGATTTCTGGCGAGCTTTACCAAAGAAGAAGCCTTCAATGAACTGGATTCCATCCTGAAAGGCGATGTAAAGACAAGCCGCCGCTCCGTGATCGAGGTGATATCTCCGGAATTAGAAGATTTTTTTCCATATGCCCTGAATGACGTTACTCTTTCCAGAAAAGAAACTACGTCGATGATTACGGTAGATTCTTATATCAACAATGAATTTCTTAATGTTTTCTGGGGAGACGGCGTTATCGTTTCTACCCCTACCGGTTCTACCGCATATTCTTTAAGCTGTGGTGGCCCGATCATTTCTCCAAATAACGAAAACTTCGTCATTACACCTATTGCCCCACACAATCTCAATGTGCGGCCACTCGTGGTAAATGATAAGGTAGAAATAAAATTCAAGGTAGAAAGCCGTGTCCCGCAGTATTCACTTTCCCTGGATTCCAGGCTGATACATATTGAAACGGACAAAGAAATCATTATTAAAAAAGCAGATTTCCAGATTCTTCTCGTACAGCCGGATAATCTCAGCTTCTATGAAACCATCCGCCAGAAGCTGCTTTGGGGCAAAGACAAAAGAAATTAAGAATTACACAAAAATGATTACCTTTACAGGAATTTTACAAACCCTAATAATTTATATTAAAAAGTAAAACATGAGCAGAATTTTCCCGGCAGGAGTTGCCACAGGTCAATTAGTTACTGATATTTTTCAGCATGCTAAAGAAAACAAATTTGCATTACCAGCAGTAAACGTAATTGGTTCAAGCAACGTAAACGCGGTTATGGAAACTGCAGCGAAACTAAACTCACCTGTTATTATTCAGTTCTCTAATGGAGGGGCTGCTTACAACGCAGGAAAAGGATTAAGCAATGACGGACAAAAAGCTGCCGTACTGGGAGCAATTGCCGGAGCAAAACATATTCACACCCTTGCAGAAGCTTACGGAGCGACTGTAATTCTTCATACCGATCACTGTGCCAAAAAATTACTGCCATGGATCGACGGATTGATGGACGCTAATGAAGAATTCTACAAGCAGACGGGAAAATCCCTTTATTCTTCTCACATGCTGGATCTTTCTGAAGAATCTTTAGAAGAAAACCTTGAAATTTCCGCGAAATATTTCGAAAGAATGGCGAAAATGCAAATGACCCTTGAAGTGGAAATCGGTGTTACCGGGGGTGAGGAAGATGGTGTTGACAATTCTGATGTTGACAATTCTAAATTATATACCCAGCCTGAAGATGTAGCTTACACCTATGAAAAATTAAAAGCTATTTCTGAAAACTTTACGATTGCTGCCGCTTTCGGAAATGTTCACGGGGTGTACAAGCCAGGAAACGTGGTTCTAACTCCGAAAATCCTAGATAATTCACAGAAATATGTTCAGGAAAAATTCGGAACTGCCGATAAGCCGATCAATTTTGTATTCCACGGAGGTTCCGGATCTACATTAGAGGAGATCAGAGAAGCAATCGATTATGGAGTGATCAAAATGAATATCGATACGGATCTTCAGTTTGCTTATACAGAAGGGATCAGAGATTATATGGTTAACAATATCGATTACCTTAGAGCTCAGATCGGAAATCCTGAAGGAGAAGAAAAGCCGAACAAGAAATTCTACGATCCGAGAGTCTGGGTAAGAAAAGGAGAAGAAACATTCTCGAAGAGACTGGTTCAGGCATTTGAAGATTTAAATAACGTAAATACGCTTAAATAAAAATTATTAATGATAAATGATGATAGATAGTTAATTCTAATTAACCGTTTTTCATCACTTATCATTTATTTTTCATCAATATATAACAATATGGCATTCGAGTGGTTTAAGAGAAAGGCACAAAATATTACGACCTCTACTGATCAGAAAAAAGACGTTCCTAAAGGTCTTTGGCATCAGACACCGTCAGGAAAAATTGTGGAACATGATGAACTGAGAAGAAACAATTATGTTTCTCCGGAAGACGGATTTCATGTAAGAATAGGAAGTGCGGAATTCTTTGACATCCTTTTTGACGATGGTAAATTTACTGAACTGGACGCTAATGTAGAAAGCATTGACATTCTGAACTTTAAAGATACGAAACCATACGCAGACCGTCTGAAAGAAGTTAAGGCTAAAACAAAACTTACCGATTCCATCAGAAACGCAGTAGGAACCGTAAAGGGAACCGAAATGGTAGTTTCCTGTATGGACTTTGCTTTCATCGGAGGTTCCTTAGGATCGGTGATGGGAGAAAAAATCAGAAGAGCCGTAGACTACTGTATTCAGAAAAAACTTCCTTACATGATCATCTGCCAATCCGGTGGAGCAAGAATGCAGGAAGCAACCTATTCTTTGATGCAGCTTGCTAAAGTTCAGGCTAAACTGGCCCAGCTTTCGGAAGCAGGACTTTTATACATCGCCTACCTTTGTGATCCTACTTTTGGAGGAATCACTGCATCTTTCGCAATGACAGCCGACATCATCATGGCTGAACCGGGCGCACTGATCGGGTTTGCAGGACCAAGAGTAATCCGTGAAACCATCGGTAGAGATTTACCGGAAGGCTTCCAGACTTCGGAATTCCTTCAGGAAAAAGGATTTGTAGATTTTATCGTTAAAAGAACGGAGATTAAAGATACTGTTTCCAAAACAGTAAATCTGCTAACGGTAAAAGCTTAATTTATAAAAATACAGCAATCTCTCTCTGAACAGGAGAGAGATTTTTTATTGATGAGAACGTTCAGCATATTTTTCAATACGATCCGGAGCATGAGCCTTAAAAAGATCATGCGCCTTTTATCACTTGTTCTGCCTCATCCTCTTTTCTCTTTGTTAAGTTTTCATGCAACCCTTAAAGCCTATTCCACCGCGCAGAAAAAATTTCCGAAAACAGCCTCTACCAACGGCATTGGAAACGCATTCAGGCACGCTTTGTGGTGCTGCTTCATCATGATGTACTGCTGTAAGATCTCTTCACCGGAGAAAGCGCTTGCTTTCTGTAAACGGATGACCGATCTTCATGAAGAACTGTTCCCCAACAAACCGCTGGAAACCAAAATGGATCTCCATAACAACAAATTCGGGATGGATTATTTCATGGAGCTTCTTCCCGGAATCCACCGCCAGTTTTTTGAAAAAAGCTTTTTCATAGACGGCCTGGAAAAAAAAATGAAAGATGCTAAAGTCCTCAAAAGTCTTGATGATGATTTTGAAGGCTTTTTGGTGTATCTGGATGAAAAATAAGTTTTCTACACTTTACAATAACTCATTCTTATTTATAAGTTTCGGCTAAAGCCAATCATCTGACATTTAAATTATTAAGCGGGCTAAAGCCCGATCCTATTGATCTCTAATGTTGGAATTCCCCTCCAAGGAAGGGGTGTCTAAATTTTCCTTGAAAATTTAGACGGGGTGGTTAAAAAAAAATAATTTCGGTTCTAAAAATTGACCATTGACTTGAATAAATTCACAATTACCTTCCTTTAGCCCAGATAGACGCGGTTACCCCGCAGCAGGCATAGGTAAAGGCGTCGGCGCGAGGAGTATGAGCAGATAGCTGGAAACAGCTCCCAATAATTTGCCTGAAAATCTTTTATATATTCTCTCCGTCACATCGTTTATCAAAATGACTTAAAAACGCAGCTTGCCTTTGTAATCTGAAGTTTTTTTGATAAGTTTAACCCATATTAATTTAATCGAATGGTTCTCAGCAGAATTTGGTCGGCTTTTATCATTGTGGCCATTGCCATTGCCAGCATAAAATACATTTCGTCAAGCCATTACAAAACTATATTTAATGATATGGTGGTGGGAAAAGGCGGCGACACGGTGCAGATTGCAACACAGAAAATGAACACCCTTCCTTCACTGGTAAAAGACAGTCTGGCCCAAAAGCCGGATTTTGCAGAGAACAGGATTCATTATAAGACTGATTCTTTACAGCAGGACGTGAAAGTATACCGGATACAGGAGGCAGATGGTGTAATCGGGACTTCCGAAACTGCTGTAAAAATATGCCTCGGACTGATCGGCATTATGACCTTGTTCATGGGATTCATGAGTATTGCAGAAAAGGCTGGAGGTATCAATTTATTGAGTCGATTAATTCAACCTTTCTTCTCCAAACTTTTCCCTGAAATTCCTAAAAATCATCCTGCTTTCGGACATATGCTGATGAATTTCAGCGCGAATCTTCTGGGCCTGGATAATGCTGCAACCCCTTTCGGCTTAAAAGCTATGGAAAGCCTGCAAACATTGAATCCCAATAAAGATACGGCGAGCAACTCCCAGATTATGTTTTTATGTCTGCACGCCGGTGGAATGACGCTAATTCCGGTTTCCATCATTGCCATAAGAGCATCTATGGGTTCGAAAACACCCACGGATATTTTCCTGCCGTGTATGATCGCAACTTTTGCTGCAACGCTGGCCGCGATGATTATTGTGTCTTTGTATCAAAAGATCAACCTCTTAAGACCTGTTGTAATTGCTTATGTGGGAGGAATTTCGGCGATTATAGCGCTACTGGTTTTGTATCTGGTACAGCTGAGTAAAGATCAGCTTGATGATTTCAGTAAAGTACTGAGCAATGGTTTGATTCTCTTTATTTTCCTTGCGATTGTTCTTGGTGCGGTCTATAAAAAAATCAATGTTTTTGATGCTTTTATTGAAGGCGCAAAAGAAGGTTTTACCACCTGCGTGAAAATCATCCCTTATCTGGTGGGAATGCTGATCGCAATTTCTTTATTAAGAACTTCCGGAGTTTTTGATGTGATCATCGACGGGATGAAATGGGTAGCCTACAATGCAAATCTTGATGCGAGATTTGTAGACGGACTTCCGACTGCTTTGATCAAGCCGCTTTCAGGTTCCGGTGCGAGAGGAATGATGGTAGATACGATGGCTACTTTCGGAGCTGACAGCTTTCAGGGTAAACTGGCAGCCGTGCTTCAGGGAAGCTCAGATACGACGTTTTACGTGATTGCAGTGTATTTCGGGGCAGTAGCAGTGAAAAATACACGATACACCGTAATTGCCATGCTTCTGGCGGATCTGGTGGGTATTATTACTTCTATTGCACTAGCATATCTATTCTTTGCTTAAAAAATTCAATGTTCAATGTTTAAAGTTTAAACATTGAAATATCATATGAACAACCTTAGACACTAAACTTTAAACCAAAACTATGATCACAGATAAAGAATTCACATTAAGACTAATACGTCAGCTAAGCCAGGCATTGGAAAAGCTGATCCTCGATAAGCCGGAAGAAAGTTTAATGCAGAAAGAACTGGATTTCGATTCGTTAATGAGGGATATTTTCAAGATGAGCTTCACAGAAATAGCTTCCAAAACCAAAGAAGAACTGATTGAAATCGTGAATGAAAGGCAGGAAAGAGACCACAAGGATTATTACGAAATGCTGGGTAATCTTTTTTATTTTAAAGGAAAAACAGAATCGAATAATGACTTCCTGGACAAAGCAAAAACGTTTTACGAATTGTATCTTCAGACCAGCGGTATTTTTGCGCTTCCGGTGATCAACAGAATTTCAGAAATAAAAAAAGCACTTGAATAAAGTGCTTTTGTATGTTAAAAAGTAATTTTATAAGTTCCGGTGGAAGAAACACTGGCTTTTTCAGCCTTTACATATTTCTTTACCCATGAAATAGCGTTTGAAGTGATGCACGGATCTGATGTTCCGCCTGATCTTCTCGCAGACACTACATTTCCGGCTTTATCAACCGTATAAGAAATGGTAATTGTTCCGCTTGCCGTACAGCTGTTGGCCGGCTGCGCACCTCCTCTTCCCATCGTTCCCGGTATAAAACCTACCAGCTTTCTGTCGATCCCTACTCTGCTGTCCCCGTTTCCGTCACCGCCTAAAGGATCACCTGCATTTCCGATCCCGTCTCCGTCTCCCTGGCTTCCGGCTTTAGTTCCTCGTCCTCTGATCAGGTTTCCGATGGCTGCAGTTCCTTTTCCGTCGCCGTTTCCAGTTTTTGAATTGGAGGTTGCCGCTCCGGATTTTTTGGTGTTTTTGGTTGCGCTTGTGCTTGCTGCAGATTTTTTGGTTTCTGCTTTGGATTCTTCTTTTTTGGGAACACTGATTTTTGAATTGTTCCCGGTAATGATTTTTTCTTTTGCTTCAGATTTCTGAGTTTCAGGCTGAGGCTCAGGCTTTAAGACGGTTTTTGTTTCAGGAACTGCTGCTTCTGCAGGTTCGGTAATGTTTTCCGTCGCGGCGGCCAGACTTCCCGGCTGATCCGCGGGCTCTTCCAAGCCGTTTCCGTTTCGGTTGTCTCCGAAATTAACCAGCATGGTTGTTACCACTTCCGGCTGCTGATCCATTTCAGGTTTTAGCTTATATAAAAAAACAAACAGAAGAATGGCAGACCAGATCAGGATAGAAAGCAATGCGCTCTTTACCCGGTCTTTATTTTGCTCGTTTCTGTTTATAATATGGCTTCTCATTTTAAAAAGATCCTCTCGATCAATTTGGAATTGTTATTTATCTTTAACTGTCGCAATGGCAATGTTGAATTTATACTTTTCTGCAATTTCCATTGCAAAAACAACGTCTTTGTGCATGGTATTTTCGTCTGCACGAATGGTAAACGATTTATTTGTCTGGTTCGCCAGTTTGTTCACGATCGTCTGTTCAAGCCGGGCTTTTTCAACAGGAGCATCATCTACAAAATAAGATCCGTCCGGCTTGATGCTTACTGTTAAAGGATTCGGAATATTGTCTTCAACTGCTCCCGTCTTCGGCAATTTCACATCAATGGCACTCTGATTGGCCGCAGATGATGTTACCATAAAGAAGATCAGCATCAACAGGATAACATCTGTCATCGCTGCGAGACTGAACTCGGGGTTTGCTTTATTTCTTCGCTGAATTTTCATCTGTTTATTTTTGCTAATTTTAATGATCGAAGGAACCTTGCGGTTTCATTTGAAGATTATAAAGGTTTGTTGATAAGATCTAAAAATTCTCCGGACATGTTCTGTGCTTTCAATACAAATTTATCAATCCTTGTCAATAATAAATTGTAGAAAAAGTTTGCCGGAATTGCTACTGCAAGACCAACCGCAGTCTGTCCCAATGCCGTATAGATACCTTCCGATAATGTTTTAGGCGAAAAAGAACCGCTTGCATGCGACAGGTTGAAGAAAGCGATAATCATCCCGATTACCGTTCCCAAAAGCCCTAACATTGGAGCAATACTTGGTACAACAGCCAAAAGGTTCAGGTTTTTCTCCATATTGGCCACCTCCACCTGAGCCTGAGATTCCATTGCGCTTACGATATCGGAAACCGGTCTTCCCAGTCTTGAAATTCCTTTTTCCAGGATTCTTCCTTCCGGTGAGTTCTGTCTTTTACAGTAGTCCAGCGCAGATTCTATTTTTCCCTCTTTGATAAAGTCTTCAATATTATCCATGAAGTTGGCATCCGTTTTAGAAGTAAGCCTTTTAATAAAGAAAAAACGCTCAAAGAAAAGGTATACGGAAAATACGCCCAGAAGGAGTACGGTTACCATTACTATTTTGGCGAAAGCTCCCCCGTGAAACATGATTTTCCAAAATGAAAATTCTAAATCGTCTGCGGCTACTGCAGGTGCAGCAACCTGTGCAAATAAAATCTGAGTAAGTTCCGTTATCAGCATTAATCTGTATTTTTATAAGAGTTGTAACGACAAATGTAGTGGAATATTATGAATTGGTATCTTAAAAAATGCTTAAAACACAATTAAAATTTGTTATTTCCAACAACAGCAAATTTCTTTCCAAAAAAATCTGAAAAGAAATCTGATATAAAATTTCGGAGAAGAAAACGGAGATTAAAATTTAATCTTCGTCTACCTCAATATCGTCCTGCCTGAATTCACATTTCAGCCTGAAAGGAATCGGGGTATCGGAACCGGTGTAGAAATCATCAATAGTTCCTTTCCATACCACCTGAAGCTCGCCTTCTTCATTCTTATCGAACTGCAGCTCATTGTCGTAAATAAAAGCTTCCTCATCATCAAAAAGATCTACTTCGGTAAAAGTATCTTCGTCAGAATCATTAATGGTAATTGTTTTCCCCTCTATTTCCGCAGATTCGATAGGAAAATCGAAAACTTCAAGTGAAAGCTGCGGAAAGTTGTACTGCAGAGAATCATCCTCTACATGATCCAGACCGTCATCCGTGATAATCTCAACCTCTAAAAAATGCTGCTGGTTGCTGTAAACCGCCTTACAATAAGTATTTCTGATATTGTACTTTAGCGTTTCGTCAGGATGGTAAATTTTTAAAATCCCTTTCATTATTTCTTAAAAAAGAGCTGTAATAATATGATTGTTAAACGTTTTCAACAAAGATAAAAAATAGATTGAATGTGAAAAATTTTTTGAAAATTATTTTTTAAAATTGATGTTATTTAATTTGATAAAGTTTATAAAGCGGATGATTTGCAGTAATTTTTCTGTGTTTTGCCAACTTTAAAATAAAATCAATCGTTTTTAATATTTACATTTGTTTTATAAAGAATTCTGAAGAATGAAAAATATTTTATCAAAAAGTATAATCGGCCTGAGCCTGGCTTTAAGCCTTGTTTCCTGCAAAAAATACGATTCGCCTTTAACCAAAGTTACCCCTTCCAATCTGGATTCCATTGCATCCAATTATTATGAGCAATATCTGAAGCTATACCCTCTTGATGCCACCGCTCAGGGAGATCTGAGATATAATGATCAGCTCCCTATAAACATCGATAAAGATTTCATTTCCGGAGAAGTAGCTTTTTATAATTCCGTACAGAAACAACTTGAAAATGTGGATTATAAAAATCTTTCCGATGAAGATAAAGTAGTGTATGATGTATTGAATTTTACCCTAAAAGATAAAATTCAGGCGTACGACTATCATCCGGAATATATTCCTTTCACCCAATTTGGAGGACTTCCTCTGAACTTCCCGCTGTACGGCAGCGGAGAAGGAAGCCAGCCCTTTAAAACAGAAAAAGATTACAGCGACTGGCTCAAAAGAATGGAAAAGTTTCCGGACTGGATGAATGCAGCAAAGGATAATTTCCGGGAAGGCATCAGCAATAAAATAGTTTTGCCTAAAAAGCTGGTTGTTAAAATGATTCCTCAGATGAGAGCCGAAGAAATCATTACTACGGATTTGGAAAAGAATATTTTTTACGGGCCAATAAGAAATTTCCCAAAAGATTTTACCAAAGAGCAAAAAGAAAAATTTTCAGGTCTGTATAAAGATGCTATTATCCAGAAGATTATTCCTGCTTATACGAAAATGGGAGATTTTTTAGAGAAGGAATACCTGCCAAAAGCAAGGAATACAGATGGCTACAACAGCCTGCCCAACGGAAAAGAAGTTTATCAGTATTATGCAAAAAGCTGGACCACGACGGATAAAACACCCGAAGAAATCAATAAAATAGGACTTCAGCAGGTTGCCATGCTTCGTGCCGAGATGGAAAAAATAAAACAGCAGGTTGGCTTTACCGGAACGCTGGAGGAATTCATCAGCTATGTAAAGACAGATCCGAAAGCGATGCCTTACAAAACATCAAAAGAAGTATTGGCTGCATTTAATGGGATTTTAACAAAAATTACTCCTAAACTGAAAACAATGTTTTCTGTAACTCCGAAGACCAGGTTTGAGATCAGACAGACGGAAAAGTTCAGGGAAGCCAGTGCGAGTGCGGAATATATCCAGGGAACACCGGATGGCAAAAGACCAGGAATTTTCTACGTTCCACTTCCGGATCCTTCCAAATTCAATATGACTTCTGGGATGGAATCTTTGTTTTTGCATGAGGCCATTCCGGGACATCATTACCAGGTTTCTTTACAGCAGGAAAATACAAAGCTTCCGAAATTCATGAGATTCGGATGGTTTGGAGCATACGGTGAAGGATGGGCGCACTATTGTGAAACGCTGGGTCCGGAATTTGGGCTGTACACCGATCCTTACCAGAAAATGGGCTATCTGAGTGATCAGATGCTCAGAGCAGTAAGGCTGGTTGTGGATACAGGATTACACACCGGTAGAATGACAAGAGAAGAAGCCATCAAATATTTTTTGAGCAATATTTCTTACGATGAAGCCGGGGCAACAGCCGAAGTAGAGCGATATATGGCCATGCCGGGACAAGCTTTAGGCTACAAAATAGGATCTTTACGGATTCGTGAATTAAGGGAAAAATATCAAAAGGAACTGGGCAGCAAATTCAGCCTGGCTAAATTTCATGATGAAGTTCTGAATCAGGGATGCCTTCCATTGGATGTTCTGAACAGAAAAATGGAACTGTGGGCGAAAAAGCAGAAATGATTGATTTTACCGCAAAAGAAACAAAAAATCAGATAAATTTCTGGAGAAAATTAATAAAATTTAAAAGGCTACCTAAGCTTTTGAAAACTTAATTGACTTTAATTAAAATTCTGTTGTCCCTTTTGTGGTAAAATCAAGCTTAATAAAAATACAAATAAGATGTTTACAGTAGAACAAATTGAACATGCGCACAGCAAAGTAAAATCAGGAGCAGATTTTCCTGCTTATATTAAAGAAATAAGAAAGCTTGGTGTACGGTCTTTTACAACCTGGGTAAAGGATAGCCATACGGAATATTTTGGCGAAAATGGTTATATCACAAAATCCCAACCGAAATACCATGAATTAATCATTGAAAACACGGTTAATAAAGAACTGTTTGTCAACCAACTGAAAATTCATCAACACGGTGGAACGGATTACATGAAGTTCTGCCAAGACTGCGCTGAAACCGGAATCGAAAAGTGGATCGTGGATCTTGATCAATTTACCTGTATTTACTATGACAAAGCCGGAAATGAAATTCTGACGGAAGAAATCCCTCATTAGAAAATCAAAGTCACAAATTTTTGTGGCTTTTTATTTAGATTAATGCTCAAAATGAAATATGATAAAAACGATATACCTAATTATAATATTTGTTATAGGGATGTTTCTTATAAGCTGTAAATTCGAAAAGAATAAAATCCAAAGGTTTGAAAGATTTATAATTGATAAAAATCTAAATAAAAATGACACATTCAATATCCTTTCAAAACTTCCGGAGCTTAAGCTGTATAATAGTGAAATTGTTGAAAGCAAAACAAGAACAGCTTATATTATTCAGACAGCAAATTATTCTGCAGGATTCTACCATACGAAACCAATTGTTTTTGAAGATTATAAATGCAAGGCAGCTTATAAAGGAGATACAATCGAAATTATACTTAACAATAATAACGGATATTTTGGAAATGGCGTTTTGGTAAAGGTTTTTAATAATGAATTTCTGATTAAAGATATTGATCCTAAAACAATGAGAGGTGAAATGAAATTAATGAATTCTTCTCCCACTTATCAGAAACTGATCTTAAACAAGGCTAAATTTCAAAAAAATGACAGCATTTACGGGTTTATAAAGTATAAAACTAAAATTGATTCGTCCGTTACCAAACATTTTCAAGGATATTTCAGAACAAAAATTAAATAACAATGACACAAAGCTTACAATCCCTTTTTAAAAGAGATTTACAGAAATTAAAAACAGAGATCGAATCTTATCAAAATGAAGAAAATATCTGGAAAAAAGATAAAAATATTTCAAATTCAGCCGGCAATCTCTGTCTCCATCTGATTGGGAATTTGAATCATTACATTGGATCCACTCTTGGAAATTCCGGCTATATAAGAGATCGAGAGCTTGAATTTTCACTGAAGAATGTTCCGAAAAACAAATTAATTCAACAGCTTGAAGACACCATTGAAATCGTAGATCTTACACTTGAAAAGTTATCCGCAGAAGTTCTTCAGAAAGAATATCCTGCTGAGCCATTGGGATACGCAATGACAACCGAATATTTCCTGATCCATCTGTTCGGGCATTTAAATTATCATTTGGGCCAAATCAATTATCATCGAAGGCTGCTTGACGTATAGTCATTTAATCTTTAAACAACCCCGTCTAAATTTTCCTTGAAAATTTAGCCACCCTCCAGAGGCGGGGAATTATTTCACT
The DNA here is from genome assembly GCA_913778275.1 of uncultured Chryseobacterium sp. The sequence goes on along the minus strand of CAJYWN010000002.1, from coordinate 94,216 downwards.
AAATCTATTTTTCAAATAACATTTTGGTAATAAAGTCTTTTTCTCCTTTCCCTCTGGCAGGAGAATATTCTCTCCCATAGAAAATAATCTGGAGATGAAGCTTATTCCACACGCTCTCGGGCCATATTGCTTTAGCATCTTTTTCGGTTTCTACTACGTTCTTTCCGGAAGTGAGCTTCCATTGTGTCATTAGACGATGAATGTGGGTATCCACCGGAAAAGCAGGAAAACCGAAGCCCTGGCTCATTACTACAGAGGCCGTTTTGTGACCGACACCAGGCAATGCTTCGAGTTCTTCGTAGGTTTGCGGTACTACTCCGTCATGTCTTTCCAAAAGCAGTTCTGCCATTCTTTTTAAATTTCTGGCTTTGGTATTGGATAGTCCTATTTCTTTGATCAGTTCTCTGATTTCTTCCACTTCCAGCTTTGCCATCTTTTCGGGGGTCCCCGCAACCCTGAACAGTTCCGGCGTAACCTGATTCACTTTTTTATCGGTAGTCTGTGCGGAAAGTGCCACTGCAACCATTAAAGTATATGGATCTGTATGATCCAACGGAATCGGGACTTCAGGATATAATTTCTCCAATTCTCTTTGAACGAGTCCGGCTCTTTGCTTTTTTGTCATGTAACCATTAAATTTGAACAAAAATAAACATTATGCTTAAAGTCGGCGACAAATTACCTCAATTTGAAGGACTCAATCAGGATGGAGAAACGGTACGTTCTGAACAATTAATCGGAAAGAAACTGGTTATTTTCTTTTATCCTCAGGCAAATACCCCAACCTGCACGGTAGAAGCCTGTAATCTGAGTGACAATTATTCAAAATTGGAAAAGGCAGGTTTTCAGCTGTTGGGAATCAGCGGCGATTCGGTAAAAAAACAGAAAAATTTCCACAGCAAATTTGCTTTCCCTTATGATCTTATTGCTGATGAAAGCCATGAAATTCTTGAGAAATTCGGGGTATGGCAGGAGAAAACAACTTTCGGGAAAACCTACATGGGAATTGTAAGGACAACTTTTATCTTTGATGAAAAAGGAATCTGTGAAAGAGTGATTGAAAAAGTAACCTCGAAGACTGCAGCCGAACAGATTTTGGAATAATTCTTTACCATGAATTTCACAGATATTTCACGAATTACACCGTTAATTATCGGTACAGCTTGTAAAAATATTTGTGAAACTAGTGTTTGATTTTATTCTGTTTCGTAGTACATCAGTTCTTCCGGATCTCCCGGGATGGCAACATATTTCCGGAACTTCAATCCGAGCTTTTCAATTAATTTTTGGGAAGAAGTATTATCTTTGGTCGTGATGGCGGACAGCTTTGTCAAGCCAAAATCATCCATCCCTACCGATTTTATTTTTAAAGCCGCTTCATAAGCATATCCTTTTCCTTCGAATTCTTCCAAAAGAGAAAATCCAATATCAACGACATCAAGACCTTCCCTTTCGAATATTCCGACGCCTCCGATTTTGTGGTACCCTTCTTTGGTTAAAATTAAATAATTACCAAACCCCAGTTTTTCAAATTGTGGAAGGAATCTTCTTTCAATGTAATTTTCCGCATCAGCAACCGTTCTGATGTAACGGTCACCGATATACCGAATAAACTTGGGACTGTTATAAAGTTCAAGGATAAACTCTGCGTCTTCTACGGCCATAGGACGCAGGATTAGTCGTTCCGTCTCGTAAAACTTATCTTCGTTTTGTAGATCTGTTTGATTTTTTAGGCTCATCTTTGGGTTCTTCTTTTTTCTCGATCTTCATCAATCTCGGGTTATTAGTGCATTTCTTGTTATAGAGCTCAATGTACGATCCGTTATCTTTTGCTTCCGTAATGATTCCTGTTGATTTGCTGATTGTGAGTGTAAAATGTTTTTTCTGATAAGGGCACTCCATAGAAGTCAGCTTACCTAAATTCAGATAGTAATTGGACCTATCTTCATAATAATTAGCCGCAATATCCCGAAATTCCTCATCGATAATATATCCGCCTGTTGCCGCAGAAATTGCTGCGTCCTGTATATCGTCCGGCTTTCCTACAAAGCTCTTAAGACTTTCAAGAGTGGTAACATATTCTGTTTTTCCACCCGATGCATAAACGATATAGTAAAATTCATTCTCTTCAGCAATTCCAATATTAAATCCAGATGTTTGTGAAACATAATCTATTGCTGCTCCCGACTGTTTTAAAATATGATCCTTTCCGTATGTGCTATGAATAAGTAACCAGGAACTTGCTTTAACATTTGGAATGATATTCTGTAAAATATTGGAAACATTAGAAAAATGCTTTTTCTCCTGCGCAAAAGAAAATACTCCTAACAGCAAAAAAACAAATATCCAGAACTTTCTTATCAAGTTTATCATAAGTATAGAACGCAGAAAACATTCGAATATTTTAAATGAATTTGTCTCCTTTTTTAAGGTTTTTAAGATCCAAAACATAATCTTTGATCAGTTGGTCATGGTCTTTCGGACAGATGAGTAAAACTTTGTCTGTGTCTACAACAATATAATCCTTAAGTGAATCGATAACAACAGCCTTGTTACTGTTTTTGATATTGATAATATTTCCTTCCGAATTATAGGTTAAAATATGCTTTTGCTTTGTTGCATTTTGATTCTCGTCTTTTTCCGTATTTTCAAACACGGACGTCCATGTTCCCAGATCACTCCATCCGAGATCAGCAGGAATCACATACACATTCTTTGCTTTTTCCAGAATTCCGTTATCAATTGATATTTTCTGTACTTTAGGATAAATAAGTTCAATACAGCTTTGCTCGCTTTCCCCATTGTATTCGCAGGCCATAAAATGCTGCGTCATTTCCGGGAGAAATTTTTCGAACGCTTGGCGGATACTTTTGACATTCCAGATAAAAATTCCGGCATTCCATAAGAAATCTCCGCTTTCAAGAAAACTTTTTGCAATTTCCAGGATTGGTTTTTCCGTAAAGGTTTTTACTTTGTAATAGTCAGAGTCGTGCTTATCGACAAACTGAATGTATCCGTATCCGGTATCCGGTCTTGTGGGTGTAATCCCGAGCGTAACCAAATATTCATTTTCAGCGGCCAGATCAAAAGCCAGTCCCACTTTTTGCAGGAAAACTTCTTCTTTTAAAATAAGGTGATCTGCCGGCAAAACGATCATGGTGGCATCAGGATCAATTTCGGCGATTTTGTTAGCCATATAAAGATTACAAGGGGCCGTATTTTTTAAAAGCGGCTCTCCTACAATATTTTCCTGAGGAATTTCGGGCAGCTGCTGATAAGAAAGCTCCACATACTCTTTGTTGGTGATTACAAATATGTTTTCAGCAGGAATGATTTTGCTGATCCTGTCATACGTCTGCTGGATCATTGTGCGTCCTACTCCTAAAATATCCTGAAACTGCTTCGGAAATTTCTGCGTACTTAAAGGCCAGAATCTACTGCCGATTCCTCCGGCCATAATCACGCAATATCTATTTGATTTTGACATTATTAAGTGCATTTTTGTACCCTTGCCAAAGGCTTGAAAGAATACTTCCTTCCTGTAGCCAGGTTCTTACAAAGATAGTTTTTTTTAATAAGACCTTCCAATAAATACTTCTCATTTCGATAAATAAAGAAATCGCCTTTTTGCAGCTTTTCAATAAATATAAGAGCATCATCCTGTTTTTCAACATGAAAATACTTAACCAGTTCCGGACTTGCCATGAAATTGGCTTTAGGTGATCTGGAAAAATTTACAATGAGCGGTCTCAGATTCTCATTATAAACATCTATACTTTGCAAGAGCATCTGTCTAAAGGTTACTTTCCATTCGTTGCCGTGCGGAGAAATTCTTCTGCCGTACTTTTCAAAGGCTATAAGATGGGCGAGCTCGTGGGTAAGCACAAAGAAAAAAAGCTCCGGAACCAACGTGGAATTGATGGTAATTTCATGGGAATTATCCGGCAGTTTGCGGTAATCCCCCAGCTTAGAGTTCCTGTTTTTTGTAATTTTTATGTGGATATAATAATCTGCAAACCAGATTTTTAAATAGTGTAATGTATTTTGTGGTAAATATTTTTCCAGTGATTGAATAGACATTTTACAAACTTAGTGGAATTCCTGCATAGAAATTCAACAATTTAAGACTGAACAAATAATTATATTTAGCCTGAGCTACAGATCCCTGCGCATTGGCATAATTGTTTCTGGCAATATTGACATCGTAGATTGTAGATCTTCCTGCCGCGTAGCTTTTATCGGCAAAATCAAGGGCTAGCTTTGTGCTTTTTTCAGCCTGAATTGCGGATAAATAAATTTCATAATTTGCATCAACATCAAACTGGGCTTTCTGAACATTTTCACGAACCACCTGCTTTTGCTGCTGCAGCGTTGTTTTTGCAATGCTTTCCTGAAGCTTGGATTGCTCTACCTGAAGTTTAGTAATTCCTTTGTTAAAAATCGGAATATTTACTGAAATTCCCAGATTCTGCCCGAAATTTTCATTATACTGATTGAAGAAGGTGCGATCTATAATTGGATTTCCATATTGATCATAGCGCGTTAAAATATTATTATAAAAAGTTCCCAGTCCAGCGCTTGCCGTTACAGTAGGCCAAAAAGCCGTTTTGGTAACTTCAGTCTGTGCTTCGGCCGACCTTATCCTGCTTTCTGCAGCTTTTACCTGCGGCTGGGTTTCATATGCGGTTGTTAAAACCTCATCAACAGATACTAACTGTGGCGCCAGCTGATCAGGCACATTCACATCTTCAACATCAAAATCTTTATACTCCTGAAGCTGCAGTAACTGTGCCAATGCAAAAAGACTTCTTCCCACATTGATTTCAGCTGTTTTAAGATTCTGTTTTTCTCTTGCAAGACCGGCTTCCGCTTCCGCCAAAACCGTTTGAGCGGTTGTTCCTACCTCCGTGGTAATTTTAGATCTGTCAAACTGCTTTTGGGCATTTTCGACAGCTGCCTGGGAGATTTTTACAATTTCCTTATTGAGCAACGTCGTCAGATACTGCTGTGCAATCTGAAGTGAGATATCATTTTTAATGGTCTCAATGTCGTACTGACTTGCTTCTACATCAAATTCGGTTTTTCTTATGGTTTTCTCAAGTCTTCCATAGTTATAAACCAGCATGTCTGCCCCAAGATTGGCACTCGTGCCGAATCTGTCATTCCTGATACTTCCTGTTCCCAAAGAAGCCTGCCCGAAGCTTATTGTATTTCCCACACTGGCGGATATCGAAGGAAGATAATTTTTTTTGGCAATTTTCAGATTCAGATCCTGCATTTGTTTCGAATATTCATTTTGGATTACCTGAAGATTATGCTTGGTTGCATAATCCACACATTCCCGCAAAGACCACTTTTTCTGGGCAGAGACCGCCAGGCAAGATAATCCCAAAATAATAGTCAAAACTCTTTTCATAATTCCGATTTTTCCCTATTAGACGCCCCAAAAATAAAAAAGTTACAGTTCTGCAAAATTATTGTTTTATTTTAATCAAACTTTTGAGAATTTTGCATCATGACAACCGCACAATACCAGGAAGCTATAGAATGGCTGTTCGTACAGGCTCCGAACTATCAGATTGATGGGCAGAAAGCATATAAACCCGGACTGGACAATATCCGAAAGCTCTGTGATTTCTTCGGAAATCCTCAGGAAAAGATCAAATGTATCCATATCGGAGGAACCAACGGAAAAGGTTCAACGAGCAATATGCTGGCTTCTGTTCTTCAGAAATCAGGCTATAGAACCGGAATCTATAATTCGCCGCACCTCATTGATTTTACGGAACGTATCAAAATCAACGGAAAAAACTGTGATAAAGAATTTGTTTATCATTTTATCCAAAAACTGAAAAATCTGCCTGAAGACATTCGTCCTTCTTTTTTTGAATTTACAACCATTATGGCTTTTGAATATTTTTATCAGCAGAAGGTTGATGTAGCCATTATCGAAGTAGGCTTAGGCGGAAGGCTTGATTCTACCAATATTATACAGCCGCTGGTTTCCGCCATTACCAATGTTCAGCTGGATCATCAGAATATTTTAGGAGACACGGTTGAAGAAATCGCCGTCGAGAAGGCAGGAATTATAAAACCCCGGATTCCTATCATCTCAGGAGAAGAGAATGAAGCGGTAAAAAACATCATTAAAGATAAAGCATACAGTGAAAATGCCCCTTTTGTAGATGCTACCCTGCTGGAAACCGATTTACTCTCTGATCTTAAAGGAAATTATCAGAAAAAAAACATCCGCGTTGTTTCAGCATTAATTGAAGAATTACGAAAACTCGATTTTATTATTTCTGAGCAAAATATTGAAGAAGGACTTTTACATGTTCATCAGAATACAGGTTTCATCGGACGGTGGTTTGAGTTTTCACAAAATCCTCTTACGATTTGTGATACGGCACATAATCAGGCCGGACTGGAATATGTTTTTGCGCAGCTCAATTCTATTGATAAGTATAAGCACATCGTTTTAGGGTTTGTCAATGACAAAAAGATAGATGACGTGATGAAGATTTTGCCAGGAAATGCAGCGTTTTATTTTGCGAAGCCATCCATTCAGAGAGGCAGACCACCTCAGGAATATGAAGATTTGCTGAAGGAAGCAAAAATTTCTTACAAAATTTTCAATTCGGTACAGGAGGCGTATCTCACTGCAAAAGAGAATTGTAGAAATGAGGAAATGATTTTTATCGGCGGGAGCAATTTTGTTGTGGGAGAATTTTTAGAAAAAAATTTGGAGATTTCCGAATAAGTCGTATATTTGCACCACTCTAATCGAGGAAACAACGATAAAGAGGGTTCTTAGCTCAGTTGGTTCAGAGCATCTGGTTTACACCCAGAGGGTCGGGGGTTCGAATCCCTCAGGACCCACAGCAAAGGAAACGAAACCTTTCAAAAAAATTCGGGTTCTTAGCTCAGTTGGTTCAGAGCATCTGGTTTACACCCAGAGGGTCGGGGGTTCGAATCCCTCAGGACCCACAGAAATCTCTCAAGAAATTGGGAGATTTTTTTTGCTTTATACTTGAATATGTACAAATAAAAAAACGTCCAGCGTTCTGAACGTTTCCTTTTTTATAGCTAAATTTATTTGTTATGTCCCGGAGCATAATTTCTTGCCGATTTAGCTCCTGTTACTTTCTTTACCTGTCCCGGAGGCAACCCATGGTTTCCGTTAGATTTTACCGCAACACAGGATGTTACAAACATTCCAACGATAAAAGCTATTCCGATCTTTTTGTATACTTTCATAATTCCTTTTTTGGAGTAGACATTAAATACTGTGCCAATGAGAGTTATAGAAAGCATTATCTGTTTAAATAATCAGATTTTTTCAATGATTTTTCCGATATTAAGCTCTTCCAGACAGGCCCAGTCTCCGCGGAAGCATTGCTTATCACCGAAAACAGAACACGGTCTGCACGTAAGATCTTTTACCTGAACCACATCATCTTCGCTTTGTCCGAAACCTAAAAATCCGGCGTAAGGATGCGTCTGTCCCCAAACGGAAATACATCTGGTACCCACCAGACTGGCAAGGTGCATATTCGCCGAATCCATGGAAATCATCAGTTCCAGCTGTGAAATTTTATTCAGTTCTTCTTTGAGACTCAGCTTTCCTGCAAGGCTGTAGGTATTGGGAATCTTACTTTCCCATCTTTCCAACAGTTCGGTTTCTTCTTTTCCGCCTCCAAAAAAATAAACCGTATTTTTTTGAGATAAAATTTTCACAAGCTCATATGACTTTTCGAGGGGCAGCATTTTTCCTTTATGCTGTGCAAAAGGTGCAAAACCAATCCCCGATTTATGGAGCGTTTTAGGTCTTAAAGCATGAGAAAGATTTACCTGAAATCCCATTTCACGAAAAACATCGGCATACCGCTCTACTGTTTTTTTAAGCTGGACTTTATTAAGATTCCAGATGTCCGTTAAATATTCTTTCTCTTCTTTTCCTTTATTTATTTTAAAAACCTTAAATCCTTTCGTGCTGTAAATCCTGTCAAGAATTTTTGTCCTGATCACATCATGAAGGTTGGCGATAAGGTCGGGATGAAACTCTTTGATGAGCTCGTTGGCTAGCCTGTTGAGGCCAAAAAAGCCTTTATAGTCATCCAGATTGACCCCTTTAAATATAACATTAGGAATATCTGTGAATAATGCCTCAAAATTACTCCTGGAAACCATGATGATTTCGACATCAGGATTTTGTTCCAGAAACTCCCGGAATACCGGTGCTGTCATGGCAACATCACCAAAAGCGGAAAAACGATATGCTAAAATCCGTGTCACAATTACGATTTCAGTTGGTAGGCAACTGCGTAAAATTTAATTTGTTTGGTCATGGCCATTAATCCGTTGGCCCTGGAAGGAGATAAGAATTCCTGAAGTCCGATTTCCGAAATAAATTCAAAATCGGAGTCTAAAATTTCCTGGGTAGTATGTCCGCTGTATATGCTTACCAGAAGAGACACAATTCCTTTGGGCAAAATCCCGTCGGAATCCGCATTGAAAAATAATCTTCCGTCTTTAAATTCAGCATCAATCCAAACCTTGCTTTGACAGCCCTTGATTAGGTTTTCATCCGTTTTTCTATCCTCAGGAAGTCCTTTCAGTTCTTTGCCCAGATCTATGATGTATTCATATTTCTGTTCCCAGTCTTCAAGAAAAGCAAATTCATCGATTATTTCCTGCTGTTTTTCCTTAATGGTCATTTTGATTAATTTCTTTCGGCAAAGATAACCAAATTAAAAAGATTATTTTATTATTGACCTCATATGAAATGCATACAAATTTCTCACTTTTGATCTAATGCTCCAAAGTCATTTTAATTTTTATCAGGAGCTTTTTCACGCTTTCTGCTGTATCTTTATATCTTCGGGGGCGGCGCTTCGCGCCGCCCCCGAAGATATAAAGGATGTCGCGACAATCGTGGCTAGGATAGCAGTCGTCCCATTAAACATAAGAAAACATTATTATATTACCCAAAGGAACCATGCTGTAAAAACATTATGTCAGAAGTTTTTAGCCCTAACAATTAATCATAAAAGCTTATTGGATTTATTTAACAGATGCTTTTTCAACCACTTCCAGCAGTTTTGCCTCTTCATTTTCCCAGCACAGCAGGTTTGCTGCTTTATCAAGTTCAGGTATATAATTTTGTCTCCCTATATTTAAAACGGTCTGAACAGCCTGAGCAATATTTTCAGGATGGTGATCTTTTATAATTTCACCGATGTCATATTGGTTTTTTATATTCTGCATTTCAGGAAGGTCTGACAATATCAACGGAACCCTGGCCTGAATGGAATCCAGCACTTTATTGGGAAGTGAGTAATAATAACTATCGCCGCCGTTTTCTTCAATGCTCATCCCGCAATCTGCCGTAAGCGTAAGTTTCCGAAGATCTTCCGGCAAAAGTTTTCCTAAAAATAAAACTTTATCCTGTAGATGTTCTTTCATTACCAATTGTTCATACTCTTTCTTTCGGGGTCCGTCGCCTGCAATTTTAAAAAGTACATTGTCCAGATGATGCATGGCCAGAATCGCTTTATCTATTCCGCGGAATGGATTGATCACACCCTGGTATAAAATAATTTTAGGATTATTATCCGGAATTTTAATTTCAACATCCTGTTTTCTGGGTGCATTTTGTACAACAGCCGCCCGAATGCCATATTGCTTTTTAAACCATCCTGCATAGCCCGAGCTTGCCGTAATCATAAATTTGATATCCGGAAGTACTTTTCTTTCCAGATAACGCCATAATTTTTGTGACATTTTGCCCTGAATTGCCGGCATTTCGGAAAAAATTTCATGACTGTCAAAAATCAGGGGAATCTGATGTTTTTTAGCCTGTAAATAATTAGGCAGTAAAGCATCCAGATCATTGGCATAAAGAATGGTTTCTTGGTCTGCTCTTTTCTTTAGCTCTTTATACAATTTCCAGTTGAATTCAAAATAAGCGGTCTTTAAGCTTTTTGAAATCATCTGTATTCTTGAAACCGGATAAGGTCTTGATAATTTGTCATTTCCAGCCCACGTATTGCCGATCAGCTCGATCGTATAGCCGTTTTCGTACAACGTTCTGCAAATCTTTTCAATGCGCTGATCCGTATAAAGATTGCTAAAGGCGGAAACAATAATTTTTTTTCTGTTCATTTTTTATTTTTATCGGACAGAAGATAGTAAATCTGTATAAAACAGATCAGCCCGTTGGGAATAATGACCGGCCAGAGCATCCCGCTGAAAATACCATAAATGACAAAACATATACATCCTATCATATTGACAATCCTGATTTTTCTTACATCTTTCAGGATGAAGCTCAATACAATAAACAGAGATGCAGAATAGCCGATATAGGCAGCTGTTTCGGGGTTCATGAGAGAATTTTAGAAGATCACAAACTTAATCATTTTCAGGAAGATAATAAAATTTTTTCTGCCATAAAGTCATTTATTGGTTTTTGGTAAAATATTTGTAATTTAGATAATGAATAAATGGCAATGCTGCTTTTATTCTAACGAGATATATTATGGATTATAAGTTTTCACAAGGTTTGAGCCAGGTGTTCAAACAAAGCAAAAGCGAAGCGAAAAGGCTGAAAAGTGAATTTCTTAATACAGAACATCTACTTTTAGGTATTATAAAAACGGAAAACTCTGCAAAAGAAATCCTTCAAAACCTTAATGCGGATTTAACACAGATCAGAAGAAAAATTGAAACTTTAAATACAGCAAGTCTTAATCCTATATCTGAAGAGGTTACCAATATTTCTTTCACTAAAATGGCAGACCATGCCGTTAAACGTGCAGAATTGGAATGCAGACAATATAAAAGCAATGAGATTAATACCGTTCATTTGCTTTTAGGCATTCTGTACAAATATGAGGACCCTACTTCAAATATACTAGGAGCTTATGACATTGACTATGAAGGAGTTTCAAAGGAATACCAGACCATGCTGAAAAATTCCGGGCAGGCGCCTCAAATGAGTGCTTATGATGACGATGATGAAAGAGAGGATTTTGAACAGATGAGAAAGCCTACAGGAAATTTAGGCTCTGCAAAAAGCAAAACCCCTACACTGGATAATTTCGGTAGAGACCTTACTTCTCTGGCTAGAGACGGGAAACTGGATCCTGTTATCGGCCGTGAAAAAGAAATTGAAAGGGTTTCTCAGATTTTATCGCGCAGAAAGAAAAACAATCCGCTCCTTATCGGGGAACCCGGAGTTGGTAAATCTGCAATTGCGGAAGGGTTAGCTTTAAGAATTCAACAGAAAAAGGTTTCGAGAGTTCTTTTCAATAAAAGGGTGATCACACTGGATCTGGCAAGTTTGGTTGCCGGAACAAAATACCGTGGGCAGTTCGAGGAAAGAATGAAAGCGATCATGACCGAGCTGGAGAAAAACAGAGATGTGATCTTATTTATTGATGAGCTTCATACCATCGTAGGTGCAGGAAGTTCAACAGGAAGTCTGGATGCATCTAATATGTTTAAACCTGCTTTGGCAAGAGGTGAGATCCAATGCATCGGGGCTACTACTCTGGATGAATACCGTCAATACATCGAAAAAGATGGTGCTTTAGAGAGAAGATTCCAGAAAGTAATGGTGGAACCGACTTCTATCGACGAAACCATTCAGATTCTTAATCAGATTAAAGACAAATACGAAGAACATCATAATGTAATTTACACTCCTGAAGCCATTGCTGCCTGTGTTAATTTAACATCAAGATACATTACAGACCGATTCTTACCGGATAAAGCAATTGATGCGATGGACGAAGCGGGTTCCCGTGTGTATATCAAAAATATGAAAGTTCCTACCGAAATCATTGATTTTGAAAAGAAAATCGAAGAGATTAAGGAAATGAAGCAGAAAGCGGTAAAAGCTCAGGATTACCTCGAAGCAAGAAAGCTTAAAGACGAAGAAGAAAGACTTCAGATGGAGCTTAATTCTGCACAAGATAAATGGGACAAAGATGTGAAGGAGAAAAAAGAAACCGTAACGGAAGAAAATGTAGCGGAAGTAGTTTCAATGATGAGCGGGGTTCCTGTAACGAAAGTAGGTAAAAATGAACTTGATAAACTGGCCGGAATGGATGGAAACCTGAACGGAAAAGTAATCGGACAGGAAGATGCTGTGAAGAAAGTTGTTAAGGCAATCCAGAGAAACAGAGCGGGTCTTAAAGATCCGAACCGTCCGATCGGTACGTTTATTTTCTTAGGAACAACAGGGGTCGGTAAAACCGAGCTGGCTAAAGTAATGGCAAGAGAACTCTTCGATTCTGATGAAGCACTAATCAGAATTGACATGAGTGAATACATGGAAAAATTTGCGGTTTCAAGATTAGTGGGTGCGCCTCCGGGATACGTAGGATACGAAGAAGGCGGACAATTGACGGAAGCTGTGAGAAGAAAACCTTATGCTGTGGTACTTCTGGATGAGATTGAAAAAGCTCACCCTGATGTATTCAACATTCTGCTTCAGATTTTAGATGAAGGCCATGTGACTGACAGTTTAGGAAGAAAAATTGACTTTAGAAATACCATCATTATTCTTACATCAAACATTGGTACGAGAGATCTTAAAGATTTCGGAGATGGTGTAGGATTCGGTACTTCTGCTAAGAAATCGACTTCAGATACCAGAGCGAGAAGCACTATCGAAAATGCCCTTAAAAAAGCATTTGCCCCTGAATTCCTAAACAGAATTGATGATATTATTATCTTCAACTCTCTTGAGCAGACCGATATCAAGAAAATCATTGATCTTGAGCTTGGAAAATTATACAACCGTCTTGAAAAATTAGGTTATAAAGTAGAATTAACCGAAGAGGCTAAAGACTTTATTTCTGAAAAAGGATGGGATAAAGATTTCGGGGCAAGGCCATTGAAACGTGCCATCCAGAAATACATTGAAGATTTATTGGCTGAAATGCTGGTAAACAAGCAATTGAATGAAGGAGAAACGGTAGTTCTTGACGTTAATGAAGCGAAAGACGGATTAACCGGAAAGACTTCAAAACCAAAGAAATCGGCAGAAAAGTCGTCTCAATCTTAAATAAATAATTTAATTATAATGAAAAGGCATCGGAATTATTTCTGATGCTTTTTTATTTTTAATCAATACTTAAGTCCCACAGATTGCTCGGATTTCACATCATTATAAAACCTGAAAATTTAATCCTGAATTTAATCTGAGAAATCTGTGTATTCTAAAACACTTACTTATTTATCAAAGCCCCACCACAAAACCAATATTCGGAACCAGACCGCTTGAGAAAATACTGGAGTTTTCTTTCCACAGCACATTATACATCAACCCCAACTGCAAGTACGAATTATTCCCGATTCGCTGCATATAGCCACCACCAAGATACAAAGCATCTTCATTTTCATTGGTTTTAAAATCATACAACTTATCTTTATAATTGATAAAATAATGCTGATAATTAGCACTTATAAAAAAAGTCCTTCCAATATAATAATTCAGGAAGGGACCCACTCCAAACATGGTTGAGCTGTACGCATTAGATTTCTGCCACGACACACTTCCCAACACTCCGCCTTCAAGATCATCGGTAAGCCTGTATCCTACTCTCGGAGCAGCAGAAAGATTAAAGTAATTGTTGCTCCCAAAGCCAAACCCGATTCCGCCTCCGAAGGTCCAGCGGTTATTATTTTCCGGTGAGGCTCCAACGGCTACCTGAGAGAACATTGATCCTGAAATAAGAAGAAATAACGGAATAATAAACTTTTTCATAGTACTATTGTTTTTGTCGATGGTTAAAATTATAATTTTTTTGCGAATCTTTTTAATTGTATTTTTGCACCGTCAAACTAAGAACTCCCGTTAAGAGTTTCGTAAAATTGAATAGAATGAAAATAGTAGTAGGCCTCTCAGGAGGTGTAGATTCCAGTGTGGCAGCGTACCTGCTTCAGCAGCAGGGCCATGAAGTGGTCGCCTTATTTATGAGAAACTGGAATGATGCTTCGGTAACATTGGAAGATGAATGTCCCTGGATTGAAGACAGCAATGATGCGCTAATGGTTGCCCAGAAACTGGGAATTCCTTTCCAGGTAATCGATATGAGCGAACTGTACAAGGAAAGAATCGTGGATTATATGTTCGATGAATATCAGAAAGGAAGAACTCCGAATCCTGATGTGTTGTGCAACCGTGAAGTAAAATTCGATGTTTTTCTGAAAACAGCATTATCACTTGGAGCCGATAAAGTAGCAACCGGGCATTATGCCAGAGTAGATTCCACCATCGATGAAAACGGCAATGAAGTTTTTCATTTATTAGCCGGAAAAGACAACAATAAAGACCAGTCGTACTTTTTATGCCAATTGAGTCAGGATCAGCTTTCTAAAGCATTATTTCCAATTGGAGAACTTACAAAGCCTCAGGTAAGGGAAATTGCAAAAGAAATCGGATTGGTAACAGCTGATAAGAAAGATTCCCAGGGATTATGTTTTATCGGTAAAGTAAGCCTTCCTCAGTTTCTTCAGCAGCAACTGGTTCCGAAAGAAGGTGAAATCGTGGAAATATTTAAAGACTCCCCGCTTTTTGCACAGAAGGCTCCTGAGTTCTCGTCGAAACAGGAAGAGCTTGAATTTTTAAGCCGGAAAATAAATTATAAAAAAGCGGACGGAAAGGTGATCGGAAAACACCAGGGTGCGCAGTTTTTCACGATCGGACAAAGTAAAGGCCTTGGAATAGGCGGTCACAAAGAAAGCTGTTTTATCGTCTCCAGGGACATGGAAAACAATATTCTTTTCGTAGGAGAAGGACACCAGTTTCCGGGGTTACTGAAAAAAGCTTTGAAAATTGATAATTCTGAGCTGCACTGGGTTCGTAAAGATTTGCAGCTGAAAAGCGGAGAATCAATGGAGGTGATGGCCAGATTCCGTTACAGACAGCCTTTGCAGAAAGCAACGCTGTATCAGTTTGACGATGCTTTTTATATTGAATTTGAAGAGCTGCAGTCTGCCATTGCGGAAGGACAGTTTGCAGCGTGGTACAACGGAGAGGAATTGTTGGGAAGCGGCGTAATTTCGTAAAGAAGGAATTTTCTGTAACATTTTTTGGGTTATTATACTTACTCTGTAATAACAATAAAAAATATCATTATGAAAGCCATCTTAGAAAACAAGTATTCGTACGCACAACAATTGATCATTGCTTTTGCATCCTCTTTTTTCGGATATGAATTGTATCAGGAGATCGTTCATCCGGAAAAGTCACAGCTTACGTTGAGCATCATGCTGGTTGCACTCACCTATTTCCTGATCAGCCGATACAGAGCAGAAAAAATGAAACTGTAATATACATGATAAAACCCGGAGCATTTTTGTTTCGGGTTTCTTTTTAGATAAAATAATTTCACTTTAATTTATAGTTGAAATAAGATATTTTAATAATTAGAAATACAATCACTTCAAACAGTAGAATCATTATTAAAAATCCGACGGGTTTCCCCAGGAAAATACCAATAAAAAGCTTGATAATTCCTACTAAAATAATTGAGACTAAACCATAAAGCACTGTTTCTGAAATTTTATGCTTGAAATATTTTAAGATTAATATCAAACTATAAAACATAAAGATAAGAATCAGATAAAACTTTAGAAAATCCGGACCTTTTAAAGAAAATGGATTGGAGGTATGGTTTACAGATAAAAGCCAGATAAAGCTGATGACCGCAGGAATGGTATGGATGAGTAGTCTTTTCATTGCTTTTGGAATGTAATGATTAATCTCCGCCACCACAGCCGCCGCAGCCTACCCCACAGCTGCTTCCGCAGGAACTGCTGCAGCCTGAAGAGCTTCCTCCATCTCCGTGTGAACTGTCGCTTCCGCAGGTGTAAAAGAATGTTCCGTCACCTCCTGTTTCGGTATTATCTTTATTAGATTCGTTGCTTTTAGTGAATGCTTTTATAATCAGCACAATAACTACGAAGGAGATAATCAGGGTAAAAAATATTCCTAATCCGCTGTTGTTATTTTCAGAACAGGAATAAATAATGAAAGCACCAAGAACCAGAAGAATAATTTTCCCAAAATAGGATTTACTTCTCTTGTTGGAAGACTTTACATCCGGCCTCCATATCTCTTCCGGCGGTTCCTGCTGAAAGATTTCACGATAGCTTTTTAAGGTATCATTAAACCACGTTTTGTGTTTTTCGTTTTCCTTTTGCCCGCCTTGTGACGGATGATGATGCAGTTTCCTTTGCAGAATATCGGGGCAGAATTCTTCCCAGTAGTTTTGAGTATACACCAAATGCAGATGCCATACTTTATCGACAATTCCACTTGGTGAAGCACCGTTCGGCAATGTACAGCAGAGATAGACAAACTTTTTGTATTCTTCGATAGCTTTAGCGGTAAAGCTCATCGTCCAGTTTTCTTCTTTCGCCAGCTTTTTAGAAAAGGGAAAATCAGCATCCGAATGGTCTAATGAAAAATGTTGGAGTCTTTTCCAAAGCGGGTCATTCTGTAAGATCAGTTTTGTTTCCATTTGTTTAGATTTTGTTTCTACTCAAATATCGCAGGAAACATCCATATAAAAGTCTTGCAACGGCATTATTAAGTTTTAAAATAATCTTATATTAGTCTTATAATTTAACCGGATGAAAAAAGAAGATCTGCAGCATTTAGAGAAGCTGATGAATTTCCTGGCCATGCATTTCCTGAAAAAAAGTCATTGGGAAGATGTTTCCAAAACGGAATGGTCTTATATTGTTGATGAATTGAATGACCTCATCAGTGTTGAAAATCAAGGAAAAGGAATAAAGAAAGACCCCGATATTTTAGGCTCCAATTATCTGTATGAACACATCATCATTAATAAATTAAAAAAATACAGTCAGGATAAAAATGCGGTTATCAGCAAACCGAATCTTGCCAAATTAAGTCAGATTGTAAAGGTTTTAGGATATTCAAACTATATTGATTTTATTAATTCCAATACGGAGTCGTTTAATTTTAATGACCTTCGGATTGACATGAATAATGTGAAACCAAATACAGATTTGCTGGATAAACTGGTCGGCTGCTGGTATTCCTATAACAGGAACCTTCCTGAAAGTCCTCTTCTGGCTAAGGAAGACCGCATATGGAGATCTGCCACAGAGATTTATAAATCCGAAACTTCAGGTGAATATTTCATCGAAAGAAGCGGCGGCGACCGCCATAAGTATTTTGGCAAAGTGACGGCTTATTCAGATTATGTCTTTATCATCATGAACAGCAATACGTTCATTCGCCAGCGCCATTTTATCTCAAGGATAAAAGATATCAAGGAAAAGCTTAAAAATCCAGAATACAAGCTCCATGAATTGCATTTTATAAGTACGTGTATCAGTTTTAACCAGGAGCCTATCGCTCTTTTTGAAATTTTCCAGAAAGCAGACCGGAAAACATTCATTACAGATTCCATCAGCTTTCCGATTGACAGCGAAGAAATCCCGCCATCTATTGTAAAACAGCTTGAAGATACGGAAGCTAACCGGATTGATTACAAGTAGTTAGAGATCGTTTTGAGTTTAAAGTTAAGGCTTTTAGGATATAAGAGAAAGTCTATGATCTTTTCTCTTTATGTTTCTATCCACT
The DNA here is from genome assembly GCA_913778275.1 of uncultured Chryseobacterium sp. The sequence continues at coordinate 76,584 of CAJYWN010000002.1, read as the reverse complement.
CATTAACTCACAAGCCAGTCTTTAAAATCCTTCACACGGTCGCGGCTGACGGTAATTTCTTCTTTTGGCTGAAACTCCAGCTCCACTTTGTAATTGGGCGACGTATGAATATTTTTAATATAATCCGAATTGATAATAAACTGCCGGTTTACCCTGAAAAATTTCTTATCATCAAGGATATCTTCCAGTTCGTCCAGTGTAAAATCCGAAGGAAAAGCACGTTCCTGAGTCTGCAGATACACAATTTTATTTTCGCTGTAAAAGCAGCTTACTTCCTGCGTCTGTACAATTTTAAGATTATACCCGATCTTCACCAGAATTCTGGAAAGCGTTGTCTTATCCTTTTTAATCAACTGCTTTATTTCCTGTGAACTGACCGAATTATCCGAAGGAATAAACGATTTGAATTTTTCAATAGCTGCTCCGAGATCTTCATCTAAAATTGGTTTTAAAAGATAGTCGATGCTATTCAGTTTAAAAGCTTTCAGCGTGTACTGATCAAAAGCGGTAGTGTAAATGATAAAACCTCTGGTAGGAATTTTTTCAAAAATATCGAATGACAGGCCGTCTCCCAGTACAATATCCGAAAAAATAAGCTGCGGATGTTCGTTTTCAGCAAACCATGCGATGCCTTCTTCTACGGATTCTATTTTGGCAACCACTTCAATCTCAGGAAATTCACTAAGCATTCTTTCCAATTTTCTTGAAGCCGGCTTTTCGTCTTCGATAATGACTGTTCTTATCATTTTTTGAGTTCCAGATTTAGTTTTAGCATTTAAAAATAATCAAAAGTTATCAGTTTCTAAAACTGAATGGGTTCTTTTGTCTTTTTCATTTCTTTTTCAATGATGCCTTGCTCCCATTCCGAATCGAAAATGAAAAGCTTTACGGCCTTCACGGTTAAAATTATTCCCCAGATTGCCAGAATTACGGATCCGTCCCAAAGGGAAAGGTTAAAAATTCCTTTTTCCAGAATATCGTCCGCGAAAATGAATACGGCTACGATTCCAAACCATAAAAGGCTTTTGTAAAATTTTTTTAAATCGTGTACTCTCTGTTGTGCCTGATTGTAGTTCATTGTATTAATTTTTAAGGTTTATTAAAGTTTGTTCAAATAATTTATTATAAAATCCAGATAATTAAGTTTTTAAGCCAACTGTCTTAATTTAATTTTATTGAAAGTTTTAATAAGAGGAAAATTTAAAGTGTTTTTGTATTTCTTCTTTCTTCTTCCATCAATTCTCTGATCTTTTTTTCTTCCCAGTCTCTTCCGATCCCGAATGTATTGGCTGCATGCGCCGCAATTCCTATTCCCCAGCCTAACATCGGCCATAAAAACCATAAATACTCCGGTGACGTGATCAGGTTTAATACTGCTAAAAACGAAATGACCAGGCAGTAGGAAGTGAGGTTTCCGTAAAATCCTTTTAATTCTTTTACTCTTCTAGATGCCTTTTGGTATGCTAATTCTTCTTTGTTGGTGAAAGTTTCCATACTTTTTATTTTTAAGATTAATTGTTTGTTTTGTTGAGACAAATGTAGGACGGAAACAAGCCACAAATCAATTTTATATGACTGAATCGTAGAATAGGTATTCTGAATTGTAAAAATCCCGACTCAATGGAGAATCGGGATTTTGTTTTTCTTGATTGTTCTTTCGCTCGTGTATTTTGCAGATTACGCTGATATTATTCCGATGTGAGATTAATAAATAAACGGAATCAGTTTTTTTGTTTTTCTCCGGTATTCCAGATATTCCTCCCCGAACTGCTCGATCAGAGTTCTTTCTTCAACCGTAATCCTGTAACTGAAAGCAATAAACGGAATAGCAAATGCCAAAATCAGTGAAAGCCAGTTGTTAAGATACAATCCGAGGCCAAGTGATGTCAGCAGCGAAAAAACATAAGAAGGATGCCTCACATATTTGTAAAAGCCTTCTTTTTTAACTTTATGATCTTCCCTTATCGTTACATCCACGGTAAAATATTTCCCTAATGATCTGATGATGATAAACCTGAAAACAATTCCTGTCCAGACAAGAACAACTCCGGCATAATAGATCCATTCTTCAACGCAAATCGGAAATTTTGTGAGATATGAAACGGTAACAGACGATGCAATGGATAACGGAATAGCCAGCCATAAAATGTTCAGGGTTGACAGGTCTTTCCCTTTTTTGTCGTTGTCCCCGGATTTCAGAATATTCTTGTAGAGAATTTCACTTAAAAACCACGCTCCCATAGAAGCGGCAAACAAGATCTGTATTGTTTCCATTGTAGCTTTTGTTATTTGTTATGCGCTGCTTTTTCTTCTTCCATCAGTTTTTTTATTTTCTTTTCTTCCCAGTTTCTTCCCAGGATGGCTCCCGGTACAAAAACATTGACGGCATATGCGACAAGACCTATTCCCCAAAAAATAGGAAGTGAGAAGTATTTTAAGTGCCAGATGGTTTCTCCGGCTTTTAATCCCTTATAATTTATGAACAGGATAAAAATATTCACGGCGAGATAAACAAAGGCAAAAACGTAGAAGTTCTTTATTTTCCTGACGCGTTTTTCCGCTTCTTTGTATCTGATGTCATCTTTGCTGATAGGATTCATGATATTTAATTTTTAAAATGATTCTGTTTTTCTAAAATTTCCCGGATCTTCTTTTCTTCCCATCCTTTTCCAATGGCAAAGACACTCATCCCGTGAGCAACCAACCCGATTCCCCATCCCAGCATAGGCCAGTAGAACCAGATATCGCGTGGTGAAGTAATAAGGTTAAGAATGATTAAAAAAGGAATGATAATGCAGTAAGAGATCAGGTTTCCATAAAAGCTTTTAAGCTCTTTTACTCTTTTCTGTGCCCTTTCGTAAGACTGGTCTTCATCACTTGTTTTTTCGGTGACAACATTTGGCTTTACAGACAATATCGGAAGTTTTACTTTAAAATAATCTTCAGATTTTTCAATAAAAACATTTTTCTTGGTAAGAAGAGCATACCGCTGTACAATATTGGCAAGCCCTATTCCGGAACTTTCTTTAATCTGCTCCCGTACCTGAAGGTTATTTTCAATACGCAACGTGTCACTTTCGGAGTAAATTTTGATAACAAGCGGTTTTGATGAAGTTGCAAAATTGTGCTTGATGCAGTTTTCCAGGAGCAGCTGAAGCGACAACGGAACAACAAACCTTCTGTAGTCTTCTTTTTTAACATCGAAAACGAAATCCACACTGTCTTCAAATCTTGTTTTCAGCAATTCACAATAAGTTTTTGCAAATTCCAGCTCATCTTCAACGGTTACCAGCTCTTTGTCTTTCTGTTCCAGCACATACCGGTAAATCTTTGACATGGAAGCGGTAAACTTCTGGGCCTGTCTGGGATTTTCGTCAATAAGGGAACTTAAAACATTAAGGGAATTAAATAAAAAATGCGGATCCAGCTGGTTTTTAAGGCTCTCAAACTGGGCATGGGCAGATTTTGCGATAAGCTTTTGCTCAACCACTTCCTTTTTGGAAGTTTTTTTCAGTTCTTCCATGAAGCCTTTTGCATGGAGGAAAGCTGAGATCAGCAAGGCAATATTAATGGTAAACCAATTGATATAGTTGTATTTACCTGTAAAATATTCTTCTGTAGTCGCTGCTTTCTGGAAAACGACAAAATTCATATAATTGCAGAAATAAACCAGAACAATATTGGCCAATAAGATGGCAATAATACTTATAACAGCCCTCTTTGTGGTAGCTTCCGACCATGGGAATTTCTTGTTGAGAAAATCATTAATCAGACCGTTTCCTGCTCCCAAAACAAAAGAGTACATGGATGATATGGCAATGGTAAGCATAAAATTTTCCAGGGTTTTCTCATCTGTAAAAACAAAAAAGAAAAACATGGATGTTGCCAGTGACACCCAGCATAAAGTGATAAAGTTCTTACGTTTCATAATCAATTTTCCTGCCTCAAAATTAGGTTATCCTAACTGTATTAAAAATTATTTTTTGCCGATCGGTCATTTTTTGGTACTGAACAGCAATCAAAAACCTTCTCCGAAGAGAAGGCTTATGGAAATTATTTAGCGGCTCCATTTATAAAATATTCTGCTTCGGCTTTCCCCCAGTTCGGATCTAAAGCGGTTTTAGGTTTAAAGGCATTGAATTTTTCCAGTGCTGCTTTAAACTGCTCAAGTCCTTTTTCCTTGCTTCCGCCGTATTGTTCCGGTGTAAAATAGGTATCTTCCGCCTTGATAAGCGCAACTCTCGGGTTATTGGGATCCAGAGTTTCTGCTTTCTTCAGCTCTTCCATGGCTTTCATTCCGTCTGTCATGTATCGTTCTGCGGGATTTTCCATCATTCTCAGGGAAAAGGCCATTTTTCGGAGAAGATGTATTTCAGAATTGTCTTTCCCGGCAATAGCCTCTGCCTGATCCAGGTATTTATCAGCGATGTCTGCGTTGATGGAAAGTTCAGACATTTTACCGGACTGCATCTGCATTCTGCCTTTCTGAAGATAAGCCAGTGCGGCATAATAGGAAGGCAGCCATTGCTTTGTTTCTTTTTTCCCGATTCTGTCGAAATCATTAGCCAATGCCTGAAATTGATCAACTGACATCGTGGTTTCCAATTTTGCAATTTTATCAGACATTATTTTTTCATAATCAGATTGAGCAAAAGCTGTTAAGCTCATCATACTTAAAGCGAAGGTTAAAAGATATTTTTTCATTTCTAAATTTTTTTTAAAGTTAATAGTATTGTTTTTTAAATTTAATTTTTTAATTCTATCAAACAGGAAATTATAAATTATTATTAATAGCATCCTGTGTCTTATCGACTCCGAAGCTGATGAAAGCTCCTATAAAAACAAAGGTATTTACCGGGGGTACTACTGCAGTGCTTCTGCTTCCATCCATTGAGAAATTATAGCCGTATACATTTTTTGAACCCAATATATTCGATATACTCAGGACTAGTACCGTAAATGCTTTCGCATCTTTCTTCCCTAAATTAGGCAGATAATTCAAACTGAAATTCAATGCATTATAATCTTTTAAACGGCCTTCGTGTCTTACAAAATATTGCTGTTCACCGTTTAAATCCTTTGTTGCAATATCATAATACGGACGGCCTTTGGCGTAGGTATAGGAAAGGTTAAAGCCCGTCTTCCATTTGGGTACAAATCTTTTGGCTACAGCCGAAAGGGTATGTTCGGAGGCGAAATTCGGTTGTAAGCTCACGGGATAATTCATAAAATCCCTTTTTGAATCCAGGTAAGAATAACTGATCCAGTAATCAATATTTTCAAATGTTTTTTTATCTCTCCAGAATAGTTCCAGTCCTTTCGCGAAACCATATCCATTATTATTATCTGCGGTCTGAACATACTGGTTCTGTCCTGGGATATAGCTTAGGTTTTTGACTTTGATCAGATCATCATATTTTTTATAAAAGGCTTCAAACCTAAGGCTTCTGCCTTCTGAAGTTCGCTGCACCTGGAAAATATAATGCTGCGCTTGCTGAAAATCCAGATGGGCCGGTCCGTTGATGTATCTGCTTTCCGGATTCTGATAAAAAATTCCATATGCGAAAGAGGTAGTCCAGTCTTTTGCAAAACGGTAAGCTAAAGCCAGACGCGGTGCAATATTGCCTTTTTCAAGATACGACGAGTATTCTGCTCTTACTCCTATTTTGGCTGACAAATGGTTGCTGAATCCCAGGTCTGTTTCTACGAACGCTGAAGAAATCAGGTCTTTGTAATGTTTCTGCACAGATTCATCAAAGCTGAGTTTTTCACTGGTTCCGTTTAATTCAAATCCTCCTCGCAACGCACTGATTTTATTCACTTTCCTTTCTAAAACGGTTTTAAAATTGATGTAATTTCCATCCGTTAAAAGTTTTGTTTTGCCATTTTCAATGTCATTCTTTTCGGTTGAAAAATCAAGATCCGACCGGTTGAAGGAATAAGAGGTTCCGGCGTTCAGCAGATATTTTCCGAATTTTTGTTTGAATGACAAATTGTGATACGTATTTTTTCCTTTTAATTTTACCATAGACCAATCGTAGTCTTGTGGCTCCAGGCTTTGGGTCTTCACCCCCATCCTGTTGGAATCGTACATTCCGTAATATTTAAAGAAACCTCCGGATTTTGTTTTGATTCTGAAATTAAAATCGCCGTTGAAGCTTTGGGGAGCTTCTAAGAAATTGGTATTGAAGTTAATAACATCCTGCATCAGCTTTAGATTGGAATATCCTAGACTTGCCCCGAATGATGAATTTTTATGATCCGTAAGTTTCTGAAATCCTGCATTTACAAATATGGGTGAAACACCGAGATCGTAAGAACTCTGATCCGGAAGATCAACACTTTCCAGCATCAGTGCCCCGGAAAGCGCCTGTCCGTACAATGCAGAATATCCGCCGCTTGAGAATACATTTCCTTTAAAAAGTGAAGTATTGAAACGGTCTCTTCCTGCAATTCCCGGAACCGAATTTGAGAAATAATTATTGATCAGGCTTCCGTCCATGAAAATTTTGGATTCCGTACCTGTTCCTCCACGGATAAAAAGGCCTTCTGTTTCGCCTACTTTCTGAACTCCCGGAAGGTACGTTAACGCCGAAGAAATCTGTCCGTCTGCTCCTGCGGTGGTGTAGATGTCAATCGGGGTGAGAAGTGCCGTCGCTCTTTTTTTATCGCTGGCTTCAATAGAACCTGCGGATACGACAACGGCATCGATTTCATTGATCTGTTCTTTCAGTTCAGTATTGACTGAAATCTCCTGATTGTCAATGGTAATTGTTTTTTCAACTTCAATGTATTTGGGATGCGAAAAAAGTAAGATTTTATTTCCTTTTTCTGAAGTTTCAAATGAGAAATTTCCCGCTGCATCGGTTGTTGCCCCGTCGTAGGTATCTTTTAAGGTTATATTTACCTCAGCAACGCCTTTATTTTTGTAAGTTACCCTTCCGGATATTTTTGTCTGTGCCATATTTAGGATAAATAACAGAAAGGTAAGGACAAATAATAGTTTTGTTTTCATAGCTTTATTTTCGATTCAAAAATAGGATGAAATTCTTGTGAAGATAAATTTTTGTTACCGAACGGTAGAATTTGAATTCTGAACCGTTGGTTTTGGTTGGAAGACAAGGGGTGATATATTTGTCATTATGAACGAGAAAGGCATCGTTAAGATCATGACTGATCAAACCACCCCGACAAAAATTTTTTCCAAATTTTTGCCACCCCTCCATAGGAGGGGAATTTTACCGTGGTGGTTGATATAAAATTTATACTCAATAACACTAGAAATGAAAAAGAATCGTCTTTTATGGGTATTTTCAAAAAGATCCGGGAATCATAAGGCTTATGAGTAAATGTTTTTTTAAATTTATCCTACAATCACTTTAAATCATTTAAAAATGAAAGCTAAAACATTATCATTACTGGCAGTTGGTGCTTTGTTTGTCGTTTCGTGCGGAACGACAAATACCTATCAGGTTATGTCTAAAAGCAACACACAGACCGGCGGAACGGCAAAATTTACCCAAAAAGGAAATGAAGTTGTAATGAAGCTGGATGTAACCAACCTTACTCCGGGAATTCATGCGGTACACATTCACGAAAAGGGTGACTGCTCTGCAGCCGACGGAACTTCTACCGGAGGACACTGGAATCCTGCAAAAGATGACCACGGAAAATGGGGCGCCGAACATTTCCATATGGGAGATATCGGAAATCTTACGGCCGACCAGAACGGAAATGCTATGCTTACTTTCAAGACCGACAAATGGTGTCTTGGATGTACAGATGAATCTAAAAACATTATCGGAAAAGGATTGATCATTCATGCTTCCGCAGATGACTTTCATACGCAGCCTACCGGAAATGCAGGAGGAAGAGTGGGATGTGTGGAAATTAAATAATTGATTCATCCAAATAAAAACCCGTTGCCTGAGATTCAGGCAACGGGTTTTTTGTATTATCTTGTTACCGGCTTTGCCGTTTCAAGTTTATTTAAGATTTTACATTCATATCGGCAATGATGTTCATCGCTTCCTGAAGGTAAAGGTCTTTTTTCAGATTTTTGATCCAGATTTCAGATTTCTTTTTGAAAGCTTCGTCTTTTTTCTCTCTTTCTATTTCACTTGGATACATTGAGAACTGAAGCCCATTTTCAAATTTTGTTAGTGATTTGAATTTTTCAATCTGAGCTTTTCTTTGCTTCGTTAGCTCGTTGAACTTATCAATATTCAAGGTAATAGATTCTTCTTTATCCAGTTGCTCTCTCCATTGCGCCGATTCCAGAAGCAATTGGTATTTGGCGTTTTTCGCCATTCTGTCGGCACTCGCTTTTTCCAGAGCCTGAATGTTGAAATAGTTAAGCTTCTGGAAGTTGGTGGAAGGAATTTTATCCCAGGCCAAAGCAAAGTCATCGTATCTTTCGCCCACCTCAGCATAGGTAAAGAAATCTTTCATTTCTATATCGGAAACAATACCTTTTCTCTGGGTTGATTCTCCGGTAATTCTGTAAAACTTCTGAATGGTAAGCTTTAAAGATCCAAAATCATCTTCCGTATTCAGGAATCTGTTAAGATCCACAAAAGTCTGAACCGTTCCTTTTCCGAATGACTGCGGAGATCCGATGATCATTGCTCTTCCGTAATCCTGCATTACCCCGGCAAGAATTTCCGAAGCTGAAGCAGAAAGCTCGTTCTGCATGATCACCAAAGGACCTGTCCAGATCGGTGCTTCCTGTTTATTTTTTAAGGTCTGAATTTTTCCGTTTCCGTCCTTTACCTGGACATATGGTCCTGCATCCATGAAAAGTCCCATGATATCCCCTACTTCCGTAAGAGATCCTCCTCCGTTATTTCTAAGATCCAGAACAATTCCTTCTATATTCTGCTGTTTCAGCTTAATGATCTCATTTTTAATATCATCGGAAGCATTTCTCCCGTTTGGATTTTCAAAATCTGCATTGAAGCTTGGCAAATTGATGAAACCATATTTTTTGCCGTTCGGAGAATTGATGACAATACTTCTTGCGAAAGTATCTTCAATGGCTACTTCTTCGCGGATCATGGTAACATCTTTAATCGTTCCGTCTTTTTTCTGAACGGTCAACGTTACCGGTGTCCCTTTTTCGCCTCTGATAAGGCGTACCGCTTCATCAGAAAGCATTCCGACTACGTTTACGGCATCGTCCTTCGGTTTGGATTTTACTTTTAAAATTTTATCTCCTTCGGAAAGCTGTTTGGACTTCCAGGCTGGCGCACCAATTGTTAAGGCACCCAGATACAGATTTCCTTTTTTCTCTTGGATAATGGCACCAATCCCGATTACTTTTCCTGTAAAATTGGTATCGAAGTCTTCTTTGTCTTTCGGTGAATAATAGTTGGTATGCGGATCAAAAACTTCGGTATAGGCGTTCATATAAACGGTAAACCAATCCATTTTCTTTCTCTTTTTAAACCTTGTAAATGTTTCTTTTACAAGATCCTTCACCTCATCCGTCGCTTTTTTAATCTTTTGATCAGGCGCAATAGGCTCATATTTAATCGTATCTTTCAGCTTGTATTTCTGAACAGAATCTTTCTTTTCCTTCTGTGCTTCCTCTTTGCTGTTCATCGATTCAATTTCCTGAAGGATATTGTATTTGATGAATTTTTTCCACTCATTATACATTTCCTGCTTGTTTACAGGTGCCTTTTTTAACTTTGGTTCAAGGATGAGCGATTCATCTTCTTTAAGATCAATCGGCTTGCTGAAAATATCCTGAGTCATTTTATCGATTTCGTCTGCACGCTGGTATAATCGGTCTACCGTAAGCTTATAAAAGGTAAGATCTCCCAGATTAATATAATCATCAAGTTTGGTTTCGTGCTTTGCGAATTCATCCATATCCGACTGCAGGAAGTATCTTTTCCCCGGATCTACCAATTCAAAATAATGTTTGTAAACATCTTTTGAATATGCATCGTTAATCGGTTTTGGACTGTAGTGTAAATAAGAAAGTGTATTTTTTACGCTCACCATTATTGTCTGCATCTTTTCATCATCATTTTTAGGCGAGTTGAAACAAAACATTAGACTTGTTAATGGAATTAGGAGTAAAAATTTATTTAGCTTAAAATTTTTCCACATAAATCTGCAATGTATTTTATTAAATTTTTTAAAAAATAATTTTAATTAGTAGTAATTTTTAATTTACTGTTACAAACTATCAAATTTAATACCTTATTTGTAAATATCCGCTAGATTTGGACACAAATTTCATATTGCAGGAAAATCATAGTAAATTACTGTACATGAGTTCAGAAAACAGAAAGTGCAGATAAATAACTGAAATATCTTTAATAAATAATAGTCCTGTAATTCTATTTTTAATAACATTATAATCAATACTAAAACCTTGGAAGCAGTTATTAATCTCTATCTGAAATCTCTTCAATCCTTCTGTCCGGATTTTACTGAACAGGAATTGGAACTGTTTGCTTCCAAGCTTACTTTTCTGGAACTTAAAAAGAAAGATATTTTTATAGAATCCGGTAAAGTACAGAAAGCTTTAGGTTTTATTTCTCACGGGCTTGTGCGATCTTTCTATATCGATCCGCGCGGAAATGAAATTAATGTCGGTTTTTATGCCGAAGAAGATTATGCCACTCATTATCCCGCTTTTGTTTTCCGAAAACCGAGCAGCTACACCATACAATGTCTGGAACCAACCACTTTTGCATGCCTGTCTTACGAAGATATGCAGGTTATGTATGCACAGTCACCTAATATTGAAAGATATGGTCGTTTGGTCGCTGAGCAGATATTAATTAGACAGCAGGAACGTATAGAAAGCTTCATATTTCAAACTGCGGAAGAGCGGTATCTTCATTTTATGAAACATCATTCGGCTGTGTTCAACAGGATTTCTTTATCTCATCTTTGCAGCTTTTTGGGGATCGAAAGACAATCTCTTACCCGAATCCGTCAAAAAATAGCACATCAATAGTTTTTGACACATTTGTGTCAGGTAACGCCTTGTTTTCTTTGGCAACTTTGCAGTATAAAATTAACAACTGCAAGGATTTACATTTTAAAGCAACTCAAAAATCATTAAAAAGTTGAATTTAAAATATCTCCTGCCAAAAATAAAAATATCATGACACATCAAAAACACGTAAGCTCAACATCAGCTTATTACAATCCTGAAAAAGGATTCAGAATTCACCTTTTGGTTTTCTTACTAGCAACACCATTGATCTGGTTGATCTGGTACTTAACAGACAGAACATACATCTGGCCGCTTTGGTCTACTCCAGCCTGGATGATCGGAATTATTTTCCACTTTCTTGGTGTTTACTTTTTCAAAAATCTTAAAAATAAATAATCATGGAAAAATCATTAAAAACATTCAGAAGAGTTGTGACTGGTCACGATTCTGAAGGCAAAGCTATTATTATTAATGATTCCTCGAATATAAATTCACATTTGGTAGGAGGAAAAGGCGGACCGACATTTTTTGAGGTTTGGCACACAGTAGAAACTCCGGTCTTGATTCATGCGCAACCTAATGAAATCGACGAAGCGAATTTAATCTTACCACCGCCAAAAAACGGAACAAGAATAAGAGTAATAGAATTTCCTCCCGAAGGCGACGAAATTAGAAATTTAACAGAAAAAGAGGCGGCAGAAAAATTCAAATCCATGGGAGACGAAAAAGCTTCAACTTCATCAGAAGGCGCTCCTCATCCATTGATGCACCGCACTGAAACTCTGGATTACGGAATTGTTCTGGAAGGCGAAATCACTATGATTTTAGATAAAGAAGAAACTACAATAAAAGCAGGAGACATTGTAATTCAGGCTGGAACAAACCACGCATGGGCAAACAGATCCGGCAGAATCTGCAGAATGGCTTTTATACTGATTGACGGACAGTTTACCAATACTTTAAAATCTTAAAAACTAAAAATCATGCGTTTACAACCATTACCTCGGGAAAATCTGAATTCAGAACTGCGTTTTGTACATGATGAAATTTCAAACCTGATAACAAAAAGCCAGGGACAGGCATCCATGATTAATGAGGAAGGAGCTTTATTAGGACCTTTTCCGCCAATGTTGCATTTTCCTCAGTTTGGAATTCCGGCTTTAAGCTTCATCAGAACTCTTGATACGTTTGCAACCTTGAATAAAAAAGTTCGTGAAGTTGCTATTCTAACAGTCGGAAGTACTTTCGGAGCCCGTTTCGAACTTTATGTACACGAAATTATGGCGGAAGCATTTGGATTTTCTAAAAATCAGGTCGCTTCACTTTCTTCAGGAATTCGTCCGGAGGGATTGAATGAAGAGGAATCCATTACTTATGATATTGCTTACACTTTAACCCACGGAAAAATTGTTTCAAACTCCGCATACAGTCATGCAGTTGATATTTTGGGCAAAGAAGCGGTTGGAGAACTTTTCTTTCTGATTGGAAGCTACAGCCTTATCGCTATGATTTTAAACGGGTTTGATATCCCTGCGCCGGAAAATAATCTTAAATAAATTGATTTCTATCAAGCTTTTTTAGTGAGTTTACTCCTTCGTTTATAGACTTTTACAGAAGTAAATTTGTCTTATAAATCAGAAGATTAAGCTTAAATATTAACAATAAAATTTAATTAAAATGGAATACAGAAAATTAGGAGATACCAGTCTCGAATTATCAGCAATTACCTACGGAAGTTTTGCGATCGGCGGAACAATGTGGGGCGGAACCGAAGAGAATGAAGCTCAAAATGCAATAAAAGCATCCATCGCTCTTGGAGTAACAACCATTGATACCGCTCCTTTTTATGGACTTGGCTTCAGTGAAGAACTTATTGGAAGAACCATCAAAAATATGGATCGTTCAAAAGTTCAGATTCTTACCAAATTCGGAATGGTATGGGACGGAAGTAACAACGGAAAAGGAGATTTTATGTGGGATCAGGAAGATAACGGTAAAATTTATCCTCTGTACAAATACGCTTCGAAAGAAAATGTTATCAAAAAAACTGAGGAAAGCTTAAAACGTCTGGGAACAGATTATATTGATCTTTTACAATTACACTGGCCGGATTCTACCACTCCTATTGATGAAACAATGGAAGCATTGCAAAAGCTGATCGAGGATGGAAAAATCCGCGCTGCTGGAGTCAGCAATTACAATAAAGATCAAATGCTGGAAGCACAGAAAACTATAAAATTAGCATCCAATCAATTACCTTACAGTATGCTGAACCGACAGATTGAAAAAGATATCGTTCCTTCTGCGATCGAAAATAATATTGGCTTAATTGCTTACAGCCCATTAGAAAGAGGATTATTAAGCGGAAAATACTTTAAAGGAGAACATTTAAAATCCGACGATCACAGGAACGGATATTTCGGACAGTTCGATCCAGTAAAAGTGAAAAATTTCCTTAATGCAATAGAACCTTTAGCCAAAGATAAAAAAGCAACACTGGCTCAGTTAGTTCTAAGATGGACAACCCTTCAACCAGGGATTACTGTAGTTCTTGCAGGTGCGAGAAACAGCGAACAAGCCATCACCAATGCCCAATCTATGGACATTACTATTACTCGTGATGAACTTCTCTTCATCAATAAAGAATTAGAAATTCTTTCTTAAAACAATAATTTAAAATATTTACAATGAAAACAATGTTTTTAACGCTGCTTTTAGCAGTGTTCACACTCTTCACGTCTTCATCCTGCACTACAGATGACAGTGAAAACGCAACAGTGCCGTCTCAAACTTATGTATTGGTTCACGGTGCGTGGCAAGCTCCTTACGTTTGGAACACGGTAAAGGCAAACCTTGAAAAACAGGGTCAGAAAGTGATCGTGGTAGAATTACCGGGACACGGTTCGGATAATACGGTGACACACACTTTAAGTCTGGATGTTTATGCCAGCAAAGTAATTGAAGCCATGAACAAAACAAATGAAAAAGTAATCTTAGTCGGTCACAGCATGGCAGGAATGGTGATTTCCAATGTTGCCGAAAAAGTTCCTTCAAAAATCAAAGAGCTGGTTTATATCGGTGCTTTTTTACCGGAATCTGGGCAATCTTTGGGAGAATTGGCTCAGATGGATCCCAGTTCTCAATTGGGAGGATCCTTGGTACAATCGGCAGATCAATTAACATTCGATATCAAAAGTGAAAACTTGGTTCATCTTTTCATTAATGACGGTTCACAGGCTGCAAAAGATTTAGTGGTAAACAATTATCGTGCGGAGCCGGCTATCCCGCTGGGAAATAAAGTGACTTTAACTGCTCAAAATTTTGGAAACGTGCAAAAAGTTTATATTAAAACGCTTCAGGATATTGTGATTTCTCCGAATTTCCAAAATCAGATGATTTCAAAAGCAGGAATTTCGAAAGTGTATGAACTGAATACAAGTCATTCTCCTTTCTTATCTAAACCGAACGAGGTTTCGGATTTATTAATCAAAATCGGACAATAATTTAAGTATTAAAAAAGAGAAGCAACCGATCAAAAACAAGTTTGATTGTTTCTTTTAAAATTGAATTAAACAAATGTTTGTGATTTCCGTCACACGTTTTTAGTGACCGTCGTCCTTTTACTGCAAAACGAACCTCAGTAAATTTGTAATATAAAATTGATTATCAGAAAATTAACTAAAATGATTCAATTTAAAATATCTAAAATTATTAACCTTCAAAAGCCGAATTATGATTAAAATAACTAAAATTCAGCCTCTTCTTTTTTTTCTGTTTTTTATATTTCTTTTTACGGGAATATTAAAAGCTCAACAGTCAGAAACAGTCGGAAAACTGACAAGATTTGAAGTAAAAGCAGAATATCTGGACGAATTTAAAGAAGCATTAAGTTCTTACGTAACAGCTTCGATTTCAAATGACGGAAATATCATGTCGGAAGCTTATTTCGAAAAAGAGAATCCTTCTATTTTATGGTTGATCGAAAGATGGAAAAATGTAAAAGAATCCGAGAAATTTAATAGTACTTCCGAGATGAAAAAAATCATTTCATTATCGAAAAAAGCATTAACAAATCCTGTTAAAATCATCAAAGTAAAAGATCTCGAACCGCTTTCAAAAGAAGAATGGCGCAGAGCTTCCAGAAAAGAAGATAATCAGCTCACCATCATGCTGTTTGTAGATGCAAAAAAGGGTACACAACAAAACTTTAAAGATGTTTATCATGTTGCAATGCCTCAATTTCGAAGTGAACCGGGAGTTGTGACGTATCAGCTTTCTGAGCTTGAAAATGATCCTACACAATTTGTGACTTATGAAAAATTCCGTGGAGATGATGCTTTTCAATATCATTTGAAATTCCCTCCCATTCAGCCAGTTATCGATTACCTGAATTCAAGTATCAAGGAACAGCCTTTTCAAAAAGGAATTCATAACCTGATTGAATTTGCTCCTTTAATTCGTGAATAAAACAATTTAATTAAAATAGTAAACCTAAACCTTACAGAAATGAAAACAATTTACAAAACCCTTTTAGCATCTATCATTGGAATATTTGCTATCTCAAACCTAAATGCACAAACAAGAATTAAAACAGAAAAAATGAATACATTAAACCAAGTAAACGAGCTGGAAATCGTAAATCAACTTTCTTCTCAACCCGCAGTTGTCAATATGCCTGTTTCACAGCTTTTAAATGCTCCAGGAAACGAAGCTTTAAGAGATTTCTTCTTTAAACCTGTAAAAGATAAGACCGTTTTAAAAGGTAAAAAAATTGCGGTAATCGCAGCCGACGGTTTCGAAGAAATCGAATTACTGGGACCAGTTTGGTACTTCAAACAATTAGGCGCTCAGGTTGATATCGTTGCTCCGAAATTCAATCCCGCACCCGCAAGATACGGATTGGTTTATCCTGAAATGTCTAAAACCCACATCATGGCAATCCAGTATTTACAGCCTGTAGGTTGGATAAAATTTGATAAAACAGCCGATCAGATTAAAGTAAACGATTATGACGCTGTATTCATTCCAGGTGGCGCCTGGAATCCGGATAACCTTCGTTATGACAAAGATGTTATTAAATTTCTTCAGGATTTCAATAAATCAGGAAAACTGATTGCAGCAATCTGTCACGCTCCGGTTGTTTTGGCTTCTGCTGATATTTTAAAAGGAAGAAAATTAACAGGTTACTGGAACATCCAGGTTGATTTGAAAAATGCAGGTGCAACTGTAGTTGATGAACCTGTGGTAACAGACGGAAATATCGTTACAAGCCGTCACCCAATTGATGTTGCAGATTTTTCAAGAGCGGTGGAAAATTGGTTGGTGAGAAAATAACGTTAAAAAATATCTCGTGATAAGATAGTTTTTGTGTGAAGTGTTTTGAGGAGCAGTTGATTTTACGATAAAAAGTAAGTCTCCTGCTCTTTTAGTTTAAATTTTTACTTATTTTCCTGCAAAAGATATCCGGACCACCCCCTTAGATAATTCAAATAATATTTAAACGCAAAGTTTTTTCAAAGAAAGTCTTTTATAGTATATTTGTTAAAATTAAATTTTAATATGGAAAAACCACTTATTCTGGTTACAAATGACGACGGGATTACAGCACCTGGTATCAGAAATCTTGTAAGTTTTATGAACGAAATCGGAGAAGTAATTGTGGTAGCCCCCAATTCTCCCCAAAGCGGTAAAGGTCATGCCATTACCATCAATTCTACCCTCAGCTACGAGGAAGTACACCTCGAAGGGCCCCAGAGAGATTTTTCCTGCAGCGGAACTCCTGTAGACTGTGTCAAGATGGCTCTTGATAAAATATTGCCGAGAAGACCGGATATTGTAGTTTCGGGGATTAATCACGGGGCCAATTCTTCCATTAATGTTATTTACTCCGGAACAATGTCTGCAGCGGTTGAAGCGGGTGTGGAAAATCTTCCGGCCATCGGCTTTTCGTTACTGGATTTCAGTTGGGAAGCAGATTTTACGCAGGCTAAAGAATATATTCAGAATATTGTTAAAAAAACACTGGAAAATCCAATGCCGAAAGGCGTTGTTCTAAATGTGAACATCCCGAAACTTTCAAAAGAAGAAATTAAAGGCGTAAAAGTATGCAAGCAGGCTCATGCCAAGTGGGAAGAAAGCTTTGACGAGAGGGTAAATCCGCACGGAAAAAAATATTACTGGCTTACGGGATATTTCAATAATATGGATGAATCCGAGGATGCTGATGAAACGGCTCTTGCGAACGGATACATCTCCATTGTTCCGGTAAAATTCGACCTTACGGCGTATGAGTACATGAATACGCTGAGTGAAGTGATGAAGTTTGATTAAAATATTGGAGGCGTAAATTTGTTTTTACGCCTTTTTTGTCCTTTTGTCTTGAAATCGAAGATTCGACGTTGTCAAACAAAAGAACGAAAAGTTCAAGACTTGGGAAC
Organism: uncultured Chryseobacterium sp.; assembly: GCA_913778275.1. Next base: position 59,187 of record CAJYWN010000002.1, on the reverse strand, counting down.
TTTCGCTAAAAATTAATTCTGTTCTCTAAAATTCTAAACTCGCGCGAATTCAAGATTTGTTCTTCGTTTCAAACAGCATCTCGCACTCAAACAGTAGAATTTTTTTAACGTTCACAGAATTAATTTTCTTAACGCTCCATTTCCCTATGTCATGTTAATTTATAAATTAAATAGCTGTGAAATTTATACAAACACTGTAAAGAAAAATTAGAACAAAACTCTATCCTCTTTCCTTAATTCCTCCAGATATTTACTTTTATCATCGCGATAAAAAAGATTCATGGTTTCAAAAGGAATTAATTTCAGATCTTTATTCACGATATGAACACAGGATTTCTTCACGGCACGCACATCAAAATCATGAGCATCCATAAAATTCATGATAATAATCCTGAACAGATTGTCGTAATCCAGATTCGGCGCAGAAACTTCAGGAAGACAGCATAATAACTGGTTGACTTTAGGTTTTACTTTATCTACGGAAATACCGGTGCTGAAAATATCAAGCAGCTGCATCTGCAGTCCTGTGTCCTGTTCGTAAACAATTGTATTTCTCGTTTCATTGTTCAGGAGATCAGCAGGATTGATGTATCTTGTTAAAGGAATTGTTTCGCCTTCGAGTTTCAGAATGTATCCCATCGCCAAAGCATCAGGATTACACGGAACCGGAATAATATCATCTGAATTGAGCAGCGGAAACTGGTTTAAAATCTCCTGCCTCACTTCGGTTAAGGTAATTTTTTCGTGTGCCGAATCTTCCCGGTTTCTTCCGGCAATTTCTACCGGCTGGAAGGTGATTCCGCGGACACATTTTTGTTTTAAGGCAAAATCAATAATCTTTCCGATCTCATCAATATTTTTTCCTTTTTGAAGTACGATAACGAGCGTGGTGGAAAGATTTAAGGCATTTAATTTTTCCAGCGCTTTCATACGGACATCCGTTAAATCTTTTCCTCTGAAATCTTCCAAGACTTCCGGTTTAAAGGAGTCAAACTGAAGATAAATTTCAAATTCAGGAGCATATGTTGCAAGCTTTTCCGCGAATCCGGGATCATTGGCAATTCGTACACCGTTGGTATTCAGCATTAAATGCTTGATCGGCTTTGATTTGGCAATATCCATAATTTTAAAAAATTCAGGATGAATGGTTGGTTCTCCTCCACTGATTTGTACGACATCCGGTTCGCCTTCGTTTTTAACGATGATATCAAACATCGCTTCAATCTCTTCCAAGCTTCTGTGGCTTCCATAGTGTGGCGATGACATGGCGTAACAGGTTGGGCAAGTGAGGTTACAGCGGTCGGTCACTTCCACGATCGAAAGGCAGCTATGCTGTTCATGATCAACACATAACCCACAATCGTAAGGACAGCCATATTCTACATCAGTTCCAAAATGAACCGGCATTTCCGAAGCTTTATTGTAATTTCTAATATTTTTATAATACTGAACATCAGAAGCAATTTTTGTTTTGAAAAATCCGTGATCGGGGCATCTTTTGGTCATGAAAACAGCCTCATCTTCAATGATAATTTTGGCACCCACTCTCTTCAGACATTCCGGACAAAGACTGATGGTATAATCGTAATAGGTATAGTTTCTTACTGGCATAATTTATTTTTACATTCCACCGCACACAAAACCGCTTATCAGTCCGCCAACAAGCATTGATATCAAAACCGTTTTCCAAAACTGTCCTCTTGAAAATTTTTTGTCATTATTCCATTCATAAATAATCTGTACAAAAGCTGCTACAAATATTGACACAACAAAAAGTACAACTAAGACAATAGCTATAACGAATATAACCAGTCCCACGACATCCAGATTTCCAACCTCAAGTAATGCTAGTAGTTTCATGAGTAATATTTAAAGTGAATTTACAATTTTGTTTCTTTAAGTTTGAAGAAATAATAAAAAATAACAGCAATACAAACCAGCTGTATTGTTCCGAGTCCTGCAATAAAATCTACTTTAGGCTTGATAAAATCCAGCATAAACCTGAAGCTGAAGTAACTCATCATAAACAGCTGAAAGATAAATCCAGACGGAAATTTGTTTTTTTTCTGAATCATTTTCAAAACAATCCATAAAACAATAAGGAAAGTAATTTCATATAAAGCAACGGGATGTCTCAGATACTGATCTCCCAGATTCATTCCAAAAAAAGAATCTGTGGGCAGCCCATACGTTTCTTCATGTATTCCTGTGAGGAAGCAGCCTATTCTTCCGATAATCATTGCCAGAATTAACGGGAAAACAATCAGATCTCCTGTGCTTTCTTTATGGCCGACAATTTTTTTTGCCCATTCTACTCCAATTAAACCAAAAGCCAGTCCGCCAACAATCGTATTATTTGTCCAAAATCTTTTAAGGCTAAAATTTTCAAAAAGAATATATGGATTTTCCAAATTTCCGATAAGTTTCGATCCTATTAGAGCTCCCGCTGTTGCTCCTATTAAAACTGCTGCAGAAGTATTAAAAGACATCTTTTCAGCAGACTTTCTTTTTAAATAGAAATAATAACGCATTCCGATGAAAATTCCTGCCGCCTCAAAAAGCGGATGTGCAAGGATTGTCTTACCGAAAAGATGAAAGGTTACCGGAAATTCCATGGCTTCAAAAGTATCATTTTAATTTAAAATGTAACATTTTATTTTCAGATTACTTAGTACTGATTGGATAAAACCGTAATAACCCTCGCTCCCGTTTTAAAATTATTATCCATTCATCAATCTTTTTCCTTATTTTTATTTAAATAAATTTTCCAAATTATGAGAATAGAATATGATATAAAGCTGGGTTTTAAAGATGTAATGTTCCGTCCGAAACGTTCCACACTGAAATCCCGTTCGGAAGTTGATCTGGAAAGAGAATTTACCTTCAGGCACACACAAAAGAAATGGAGTGGTGTTCCTGTAATCGCCGCCAATATGGATACCGTTGGAACATTTGAGATGGCTGTGGAGCTTGCCAGGGATAAAATCGTTACCGCAATTCATAAACATTATACCCCGGAAGAATGGACTGCTTTCCTGGACTCGCAGCCAGACAGCATCTATCAGTATATTGCATTAAGCACGGGTACCGGTAAATCGGATGAAGAAAAAATCCGGACCATCCTTGGAAAGCATCCGAAAATCGAGTTTCTCTGTATTGACGTAGCCAATGGCTATTCGGAGCATTTCGTTGAATTTGTGAAGAAGGCAAGGACCAATTTTCCGGAAAAAATCATCATTGCCGGCAATGTGGTTACCGGAGAAATGGTAGAAGAGCTGTTACTCGTTGGCGCAGATATAATCAAAGTCGGTATTGGACCAGGATCCGTATGTACGACAAGGGTGAAAACCGGTGTAGGATATCCGCAGCTTTCGGCGATTATTGAATGTTCTGATGCAGCTCATGGACTGAAGGGGCACATTATCGCAGACGGAGGGTGTAAAGTTCCGGGAGATGTTGCTAAAGCTTTTGGGGGCGGAGCCGATTTTGTTATGCTGGGCGGAATGTTTGCAGGACATGATGAAAGCGGTGGCGAAATTGTTGAAGAAAATGGTAAAAAATTTCGTCTTTTCTATGGAATGAGTTCACAAACAGCTATGGAAAAGCATTCCGGAGGTGTTGCAGAGTACAGAGCCTCAGAAGGTAAGACAGTGAAGGTTCCTTATAAAGGACCGGTTTCCGATACGGTAAAAGATATTTTGGGAGGAGTACGGTCTACCTGCACGTATGTAGGTGCTTCAACATTGAAAGAACTGTCTAAAAGAACTACTTTTATAAGGGTTCAGGAGCAGGAAAACCAAATATTTAAGGATTGATTTTAATAAATTTAGCCTTTAAAAAACAAATCCGTCCTGTTAGGACGGATTTTGTGCATATATAATATGTTTCTTACGTTAATAAACCGCCGTCTACATTCATAGTCTGGCCTGTAATGTACGATGCCATTTCACTTCCTAAGAATACACAGGCATTTGCAATATCTTTTGTTTGCCCTAATTTTTTCATAGGAATAGCTTCGTTCCATTTTTCTTTTGCTTTATCATCAAGCGCATCTGTCATTTCAGTCTGGATAAAGCCCGGAGCAATAGCGTTGCAACGGATATTTCTGGATCCTAATTCAAGCGCTACAGACTTTGTAAATCCAATAACACCTGCTTTTGAAGCGGCATAATTGGCCTGTCCGGCGTTTCCGCTGATCCCTACTACTGAAGTCATATTGATAATAGATCCATCTTTGGCCTTCATCATCGGTTTGATTACCGCTTTTGTAAGATTAAATACAGAATCCAGATTTACTTTGATTACCATATCCCAATCTTCTTTTGACATTCTCAGCAGCAGATTATCTTTCGTGATTCCGGCGTTATTGATCAGAATATCAATTTTCCCGAATTCCCTGATTACTTCGTCTACCAGTGTTTGAGCGGCATTAAAATCTGAAGCATCAGACTGATATCCTTTAATTTGAGTTACAGAACTTAAAGTTTCTTCTAATTCCCTAGCTTTATCAACAGATCCGGCATAAGTGAAAGCGATTTTTGCTCCCTGTTGGGCATACATTTCAGCGATTCCTTTTCCGATCCCTCTTGTAGCTCCCGTTATTAGCGCTACTTTTCCTTCTAATAGTTTCATATATGACAATTATTTTCTTTATAACTTATTAGCCTTTTGAAAGTTGGCTAATATACATTATTTAATTTTATAGAGTTAAAACAGTGCGCAAAGATATTACAAAATGTTATTCATTGCATTTTAAATCACACTTTTAGCATAATTTTATAGCTGTTTTTTGTCATACCAGTATTAATCGGTGAAATTTTTTTCGTTTTGTTCCGTAAAATAGATAAATTGTGAATCTTTTCCTCTGGTAAGCTTTATTCCTTTTTTATCTTGGATATACTTATCAAAAACCACTTCAGCCAAAGGCTCATTTTTATGATTGGTAACACCGAATTTATTATTTTTTCTTACCACAAATTCATTGGCTCCCGAAAAAGTAATGATATCATCATAAATGAACGGAACCACCTCTTTTCCATTTTGATTGAGTATTCCGTAGAAATTATCGATATTTTTACCGATCAGCATCGGATATGTTTCAAGAAGTTTAATCTCTTTAAATCCTTTCAATTCTATATACTGTCCGTCTTTCGGAGAGAATCTGTAGTACATATTTTCCTTACTTAAAATAAGGGTGTTTGGGAATATCTTTTCAATTTCAAAGCCTTCTTTTAAAATATTCTTCAAATTTTTATCTACGATAGTTTCCTCATCATTCTTCCTGAGGTAGATGTATTTTTCTCCTGCTATGGTAAGTCCTTCCACCCTGTCATATTCCTTGGGAAAAACAACTTCACCCGTCAAACGGACTACTGCAGCTTTAGGATTGTTCTGATCCTGTGAGGTTTTAAACAAGCCGTTAAAAAGTGGGTTTACATAATGATAATCAAGATTATAAATCTTCCTTTCCTTCTTTGAAAATATACTTACTTTGTCGTCTTTTGTAAGATAAATATATTCTCTTCCCACAAAAGCCTGATCGTATATTTCATCAGCAATTACATTCTCTTTATCATCAATGATTCCATAGCGGTTTTTTGCAGCATCAAACGTCACAATAAAAGGGAATGCATTGATATTGTCTACATTATGATCTGAAATGGTTGTTATCGTTTTACCGTTATTGTCAATAATTTCACCGGACTTTTCGCCTGTGGAAATATACGTTCGCCCTTTATAAAAACGAAGATCCGTTTCAAATGCTCTGTCTGAAATCTGTTTTCCATCGAAATCATAAATAAACCACGCTCCATTCTTTTTAACAAAAAACCTGTTTTCGCTGCCGAATTCTATTTTTTCGGAGAAAGGAATAATTTCTTTCCCGTTAAAATCATAAACACATTCTCTTCCCTGTTTGGTACAGATCATACGGTCTTTATTTTCCCAGGTCCTGAATTTAAAGTTATCCAAAGGAATAAGCTCGTTTCCTTTTTCATCGATAAGCGCTGTTTTTCCCAGAGCATTTCCTGATTTAATCTTAAGAATAAACCGGTCTTTCCAAATCCTTGATATTTCGCTTTTTAAAGGAGAATCAAAAGTAATATTGCCTAAAGAATCTACAATTCCGGATCTTCCGGTTTTGGCATCGATGATCATTCCGTAGCCTTTCGTGTAGGAACGCACTTCTTTGCCCAGCTTTTTAGTTAAGAGTATCTGTTTATACTGATCCGTCTGTCCGAGACAAACCGACGAAAACAGCACGAAAATTAGTTTTTTCAATTAAATGGAATTATTTACGATGAGAACGATCTCACCTTTTAAGGTTTTGCTTTTAGAAAATTCAATAAGTTCAATAATTGTTCCGCGTTTGGTTTCTTCGAATTTTTTTGAGATTTCCCTGCTCAGGCTCACTTTTGTATTTTCACCGAAGAATTCTCTGATCTGTTCCAGCGTTGTATTGATTTTATGCGGACTTTCATAAAGAACAACTGTCTTTTTTTCTTCAGCAAGCTGTTTCAGTTTGGTCTGTCTGCCTTTTTTCTGCGGCAGAAATCCTGCGAAAAGAAATTCGTTGTTCGGGAGTCCGGACACCACGAGCGCAGGAACAAAAGCAGTAGCTCCGGGCAGACAGATCATATCGATATGATGATCTGCTCCCGCCTTTGCCAGTAAATAGCCCGGATCGGAGATTCCGGGAGTGCCTGCATCGGTGATAATGGCAATATTCTGCCCGCTTTTAAGATCAGCGATCACTTTATCCGTTGTCTGATGTTCGTTATGGAGATGATAAGATTTTAAAGGTTTAGAGATCTCGAAATGCTTCAAAAGAATTCCGGACGTCCTTGTATCTTCACATAATATATAATCTACCTCTTTCAGCACGTTTACTGCTCTGTAGGTCATATCTTCCAGGTTCCCGATGGGTGTGGGAACAAAATATAGAATTCCGCTCAAAATTACGTTATAAAAATTTGTTTTCTACCAGGATCCAGAGCCTTTGTGCATATTCATCTACCTTACTCCATTTTTTGGCATAATAAAGATCGCTTAGGTATTCTTTTGCCTCTTCCAGTGTTCTGAAACTGTTCAGATTATTAACTACTTCATTCAGTTCAGACTGGCTTCCTCCAAAGAGCGTTTTTGTAAAAGCAATACGATCATTTAGATCCAGTTTAAACTCCGGCTTCTTCTTTTCCGCCTCCATAAAATCCGTCGGGATATTGGTTTTCAAAATACTTCCCGTATCTTCTTTCTTCTCTGCAGGTGGTGTTTTCTCTGATGGCAGTGTTCTTTCCAGATGATCATCATCAAAAAGCGTCTGAACAGCTTTTAATCCCTTGATATGCGCCAGTTTTATTTTTTTCTCCTGCTGATACGCTTCAAGATTTTCAAAGCTTTCGTCAGAGGCCGGTTTATCTTTCTCTTTTTCAGGAACAGGCCTCTCGATCTCAACAATTTTTCTTCTGTCATTTACTTCGGCCAGAACCGTCTGCTCCTGTTTTTCTTCAACAGCTGCTTCGTGCCTGATTTCCGTTACAATACTTTCTACATTTGAAGTATCGGAAGCCATTTCTCCATGTTCAATCATCGCTTCGGAAACGGTAAAATGTTCTTCACTTTCTTCGATCAGCAGGTCTTCATCAATCGGTTCCGTATCAAAAATACTCGGAATGGTTTCGGTGATTTCCTCTTTTTCTTCATTGGCAGCATCGGTATCGAAATTGTTTCTGATGTTCTCTTCTTCTTCAAATTCATTCACATCTCCCTGATCATCAGAAATTTCATTTTCAAATTCATCAATTTCATTAAGCTGATTATTAAAAACAGCTTCTTCTTCCGTATGTTGCCTGCTAAACATATCTTCATCAATATCATCGTCATTTTCAGGCTCAGAATTGGCTAAAATCCTTTCTTCATCTACAAAATTCAATGCATCATCGCTATTATCGGGAGCTTCATCTTCCTCAATTTCGTCCAGCTGTTCATTGAAAATATCCTTATTAACGTCCAAATCAGGCGATTCATTATTTTCAGCAATGTCAGATTCTCTGTTTTCTTCTACAAAATGTACGAGGGTTTCATGAAGCTCTTCTTCAACAATTTCATTAAGCTGATTATTGAAAATGGCTTCCTCTTCCGTAACCTTATCACCTGAATATTCATCATTTTCCCCGATTTCGTTCAGTCTATTATTGAAGATCGCTTCTTCTTCCGCTATTTCATGATCGGTTTCCAAAAAAGCCGAAGACGAAAAGTTTTCATTATTTTTTTCTATTGAAAAAAAATTTTCACTTCCGAAATACTCTAAATTCTTTTCAAGCAATCTGAGAAACGAGATCCTGTTGGCAAGCTCATCCACAAGGTCCTGCTTGGAAACTAATTCGTCCACATTGCTTATTTTATCCAGAATAGCGATCATATTCTTGGATTCAAAAAAAATCTTTTCCTTTAAATCTTGGATGTTTTGCATATAAGAATCTTGTTAAAAAATTGCTTACTTTTGATGTTAAAAATATACGGCTAATTTAACAAATGTTTTTAGAAAATACAATTAATCATTCCAAACAAAGCGGTTGGATGGAAGTTATTTGTGGCTCCATGTTTTCCGGAAAAACCGAAGAGTTGATCAGGAGGCTTAGAAGAGCAGAAATGGCGGGGCAGAATGTGGAGATTTTTAAACCTAAACTGGATACACGGTATTCTGAAGAAGACGTGATTTCTCACAATCAGAACAAAATACGAAGCACACCGGTAGAAAATCCCAACGAAATTATTTTACTGGCTTCCAATTGTGATGTGGTGGGAATTGATGAAGCACAGTTTTTTGATGAAGGCATTGTAGATGTAGCCAATCAGCTTGCAGACAGCGGAATCCGTGTGGTAATTGCCGGACTGGATATGGATTTTTTAGGGAGGCCTTTCGGACCGATGCCCAATCTTATGGCTACCGCCGAGTATGTAACCAAAGTACACGCGATCTGTAAAAGAACAGGAAATCTGGCCAACTATTCCATGAGAATCTCAAATGGAAACAATCTGGTAGAGCTTGGGGAGACGGAAAGCTATGAAGCGGTAAGCCGCCGGGTTTTTATCGATGAAGTGCTTTTAAAGAAGAAAAAACAGTAAATTAGACCGAAAAGAAGCCGGAAAAGCATAAGTGAATTATTTAATACAACTTTGCTTCCTGCTTACAATCAGCAATAGGCACCAATGAATTATACAGTACATCAGATTGCAGAAATCACCAATGCGCAGGTTATTGGTGAGGGAAAACTTTTGATAAAAAATATAGCTTTCGACAGCAGAATTATCTACTCCACTAAAAATACGGCGTTCATTGCCATCAATACACATAAAAATTCAGGGGAAAAATTTATTGAAGCTGCTATTGACAGAGGAATACAGGTAATCATTTCCGAACATCACTATCCTCATTACGAAAATATTACCTGGATTATTGTCGAAAATGCCGTTGTATTTCTTCAAAAGCTTGCAAAATACCATTTCGAAAATGCTCACATAAAATCTGTCGGAATTACCGGGAGCAATGGTAAAACCATTTTAAAAGAATGGCTGTATCAATGTCTGTGGAATGAATTCACAACGGTAAAAAGCCCTAAAAGTTTCAATTCACAGATTGGTCTTCCGTTATCATTACTGCAAATTAATGATTCACATGAGCTGGGAATCTTTGAAGTAGGTATTTCCAAGCCTGACGAAATGGAAAAACTGGAAAACTTATTCCATCCTCAGATCGGATTGCTGACCCATATCGGAACCGCACACCTTGCCAATTTTACATCCGAAGAACAATTGGTTGATGAAAAAATAAAGCTGTTCAAAAAGTCCGAAATCATTATTTATAACGGTGATAATTTATTGGTAGACCGTAAAATAAAAGAACTTTATTCAACAAAAAAATTAATTACTTACGGTTTCAAGGAAAACAACGATGTACATTTTAAAAATAATCTCTCCAGAGAGGAAGATGTCGTTGTTCAATATTTTAACGAGCAAATAAGCTTTCCCGTTAATCAAAGGGACGAAGCAACATTAACCAATGCGCTCGCTCTTCTAACAGTTTTAAAAGAGCTGGGAATTGGCAATGATAAAATCATTGAAAAAATCAATGCGCTGAAGGCTGTTGAAATGAGATTAGAAGCCATTGAAGGGATTAAAGACAATATAGTGATCAACGATTCCTTCAATCTGGATCTGGATTCTTTAAAAACAGCATTACAGTTTTTAAACGAATATAATAAACCTAAAAAATCTCTGGTCTTAACGGATATTGTAGGAGTTAATGCTAATTCACAAGAGCTGTATGAAGAGGTTTCCGAACTGGTAAATGAACAGAAATTTGATTCTGTTTTCCTGATTGGTCGTGAAATTTCTAACTATAGTGAATTATTTAAATCTAAAACTTCTACTTATAGTAATACTCGGGAATTAATTGACAGTAAACATCTTACAGAAATTGAAAACCAGATTATTCTGCTGAAAGGTGCGAGAAAATTTGAGATTGAAAAGCTTAAAGATATTCTTGAACTCAGAAAACACGATACGGTTCTTGAAATCAATCTGAATGCGATCCTGCATAACATTAATTATCATAAATCCTTACTAAAGCCTGATACGAAAATGATGGCGATGGTAAAAGCGAACGCTTACGGACTTGGAAGCTATGAAATTTCTGAATTCCTTCAGCACCATCACATCGACTATTTAGGAGTGGCTTTTGTAGATGAGGGGGTTGAACTGCGTAAAAAGGGAATCACTGTTCCTATCGTAGTTATGAACCCGGAGCAGCACAGCTATGAAACCGTTATCGCCTATAATCTGGAGCCGGAAATCTACAGTTTCAGGGTTTTGGAGCAGTTTTATGAAGCCGTACAAAAATCCGGATATGATAAAAAATATCCAATTCATATTAAATTGGAGACAGGCATGCACCGTCTTGGTTTTAAGGATTCTGAACTGGATGAACTAAGCAGTACTTTAGCTCAGAAAAATTTAAAAGTACAGAGTATATTCAGCCATTTATCATCGTCCGATCTTCCTTCCGAAAAAGAATTTACTTTACACCAGCTGGAAATTTTTGAGAGAAATTCAAGTCTTTTAATAAAAAAATTGGGCTACACTCCTATTCGCCATATCCTGAATTCCTCAGGAATTACCAATTATACAGATCATCAGTACGATATGGTAAGAATAGGAATAGGAATGTTAGGAGAATCACAAAACAGTGAAATAAATAAACAATTACGTTCCGTAGTCAGTTTCAAAACAGTAATATCACAGATATCAATTGTGGTAGACGGAGAATCGGTAGGTTACAGCAGAAAATTCAAAACAGATCATCCTACAAGGATTGCAACCATTCCCGTAGGCTATGCAGACGGTATCCCGAGACTGATAGGAAACCAGATAGGCAATGTGGGAATCCATAAAACTTTGGCACCCATTGTCGGAAATATCTGTATGGATATGATGATGATTAACGTAGATCATATTCCGGATGTAAAAGAAGGCGATACGGTAACGGTATTTAACGCAAAACCAACACTGAAAGAATTTGCAGAGTATTGCAAAACGATAACCTATGAAGTATTAACCTCCATTTCGCCCCGCGTGAAACGGATTTATGTAAAAGACTAACCTATGAGAAAGCTCCTGATCCTTTTATTGGTATTTCAGATATTTTTGATTCAGTCCCAGGTGAAAAAAGATCTGGTGATTCCTAAAAATCCCCGGATCGGTTTGTCTCTTGCCGGAGGAGGTGCTAAAGGATTTTCTCATGTCGGAGTACTTAAAGTACTGGATTCGTTAGGGGTAAAGGTTGATTACATCGCGGGAACCAGTATGGGAGCGATTGTGGGCGGCTTATATGCATCGGGATATTCGGGGAAGGAAATAGAAAAGATTGTCATGGATACGGATTTCTATTCTTTGATCATGGATCCAAAAGCAACGAGGCAGGAAACCACTTTTTTCAATAAATCCGTAGACAAATATCTCCTTACGATTCCCCTTAAAAATGGAAAGATTACACTGCCTTCTTCCATCAGCACGGGCCAGAAAAATGTCTATCTGCTGAAAGAGCTCTTTAAAAACGTTTCCAATATCGATGATTTCTCAAAATTGCCGATTCCTTTCATGTGTGTTGCCACCAATCTGGAAAGCGGAAATATGCAGATTTTCGAAAAAGGGGATCTGGTACAGTCTATCATGGCCAGTTCAGCATTTCCTTCTCTGATGGACCCCGTAAAAATCGGGGACAGTATTTATATCGACGGAGCAATGACGGTAAACTATCCTTCAAAGCCGTTAAAAGACAAAGGGATCGATATTGTGATTGGGGTAGATCTCAACCAGGATCTATCCAAAAGAGAAGACCTTGGAAATATCATTTCCATACTGAATCAGGTCATTGATTTCGGAATTAAAAAAGACACCCGAAGACAGTATAAGTACACGGATATCAATATTAAACCCAACCTTACGGGAATGACCGCCACAAGCTACGATGAGAAGAAAAAAATCCTCGACAGCGGCTATGCGGAAGGTATAAAATACTCCAAAATTCTGGATGAGCTACCAAAGCGTCCCTTTGACCGCCTCAGACAGCGCATAAATCCTATATATTCCAATGTATATAAGATTGACAGCGTAGCAATAGAAGGAGGGAAAATTTACGGTAAAAACTACGTTCTCGGGAAGATGGGACTCAGGCTTCCATCCTTACAAACCTATGGAAGCATCAATAAAAAAATAGATAAGCTGGTTTCCACCAATAATTATAAGTTTATCAATTACGATATCATTTCGGAAAATGATGCCAATTACCTAAAATTGTACGTTACCGAAGATAATACACGCAACTTTCTGAAGTTTGGCTTACATTATGACGAAATTTTTAAAACCGGGCTGCTTGTCAACTATTCTGCAAAGCGCCTTTTATTCAGAAACTCGAATCTTTCTCTCGATGTTATTGTAGGAGATAAGCCAAGATATTATTTGAATTACTTTATCGACAATGGATATATTCCCGGATTCGGAATTTACTCTTCCGGTATGAGCTTTAATATAAAAGACATTAACAATTATGAGATAGACCAATGGACCTGGCTGCGTAATGAAGCCTACATCCAGTCGATCTGGAGAGACAAATTTGCGGTAGGTGCAGGAATCAGCCATGATTATTTTGAAGCGGAGGCTAATGGAACCAATAAACGTTTTAGCCGTTTCCTTAATCCGTATGTATTTTTAAAAAGCGATACCCAAAATGATAAAGACTTCCCTACCCGCGGTATCTACATCAATGCAGAAGGTAAAGTAATCGATCTGATGAAATCCGAAGTTGAGAAAAGACTCGTCCAGGTAAAAGCAGATATCAGAATTAATATCCCGCTTTCCAAACAATTTGCTTACCGTATTAATCTTTATGGAGGAATTACTATAGGCGAAAATTTACCCCAGTTTTATCAGTACAGGCTTGGCGGTATCTTTGAGCAGAATATTGTTAATTTCAGAAGCTTTCCGGGATTCTATTTCGGACAGTTGAACAGCAATAATGTAATTTTGATTTGTAATGATCTTCAATTTAAATTCAATAAGAACTATTTCATCAGCGGGAACTTTTCCTTTGCCAATCTTTCGGATGATATCAGCTTTGAAGATACGGTAAAATTAAATTACAGCTCGGTAGGACTTACGGCAGGTTACAAATCTCCATTCGGTCAGATTAAAATAAATTTCAGTCACTCGCTCAAAAACAACCAAAAAGGCATATTCAGTGTGATTTTAGGACACTGGTTTTAATACAATGATACAATTCTTTTACGAAAACGTACCCGAAACAGTCAATGACGGCTACAAAACATGGCTGGAAGACATCATTCTTTCAGAAGGCAAAAAGCTCGGAGAAATCAATTATATATTCTGTGACGACGAATATCTTCTGAAGGTAAATCAGGATTATCTGCAGCATGATTACTATACCGATATCATTACTTTCGACTATGTAAAAGGAAGAACGATAAGCGGAGAGATTTTCGTATCTTTGCAGCGCATTTCAGATAACGCTTCTACCCTTTCAAAAGATTATGAAGAAGAACTGAGAAGAGTATTGGCACATGGTGTTCTTCACCTTTCAGGATACAAGGACAAATCCGCAGAAGAAGAACAGCTCATGCGAAGCAAAGAAGATTTTTATTTAGCGAAGTACAGCAAATAAAATAGAATAGCAACTGTAAAAAACAATGTTTTTTGAAGCTGTTTTTTTTCAGGAGCTCACTCCCGCTCTCCGCACTCGCTATTTTCTTTTTTTGAAGAAAATGAGCTCAGACAGATGCTGCGATCGGGGCTAAAAAGACGTATTACAGGCGATTTTGAGCCGTAATTACAAACAATGTTTCACGTGAAACATTTATAGAAAAAATTAAAATTTGAGGCTTAAAATAAGCGAAAAAGATGATTTCAGAAATATATGATGTAATTGTAGTCGGTGCAGGTCATGCAGGATGTGAGGCAGCCGCTGCAGCAGCCAACCTCGGGTCAAAAACACTGCTCGTCACAATGAATATGCAGACGATCGGGCAAATGAGCTGCAATCCCGCAATGGGAGGTATTGCCAAAGGACAGATCGTTCGTGAGATCGATGCAATGGGAGGCTATTCAGGAATTGTAGCGGACAAATCTGCAATACAATTTAAAATGCTTAACCTTTCCAAAGGCCCGGCGATGTGGTCCCCGAGAACCCAAAACGACAGAATGCTGTTTGCAGAAGAATGGCGTTTAGCATTAGAAAATACTCCGAATCTGGATTTTTTCCAGGATATGGTGAAGCAGCTTATTGTAGAAAATAACAAAGTAACAGGCGTTGTTACTTCATTAGGAATAGAAATAAAAGCACACTCCGTGGTTCTTACGAATGGTACTTTTCTTAACGGATTAATCCATGTTGGAGACAAACAGTTGGGAGGCGGAAGAATGGGTGAACCAAGAGCGTTCGGAATTACCGAGCAGCTTGTTTCTTTAGGTTTCGAAGCTGGAAGAATGAAAACCGGTACTCCACCGCGTGTAGACGGAAGAAGCCTGGATTATTCTAAAATGGAAGAACAGAAAGGAGATGAAAACCCTCAAAAATTCAGCTACTTAGATACACCCAAATTAACCAGACAATTAAGCTGTCATATTGTTTATACCAATGAAACGGTACACGACATTTTACGTGAAGGATTTGACAGAAGCCCTATGTTTAATGGTACAATCCAAAGTTTAGGCCCAAGGTACTGCCCTAGTATTGAAGATAAAATCAACCGTTTTGCAGAAAGAAACAGACACCAGCTGTTTGTTGAACCGGAAGGCTGGAAAACGGTAGAAATTTATGTAAACGGTTTCAGCTCTTCTCTTCCGGAAGATGTACAGATTAAAGCGATGAAACATATTCCCGGCTTTGAAAATGTAAAAGTATTCCGTCCCGGCTATGCTATTGAGTATGACTACTTCCCTCCTACCCAATTAAAGCATACCTTAGAGACAAAACTGATCGATAACCTGTACTTTGCAGGACAGATTAACGGAACAACAGGCTATGAAGAAGCTGCAGGACAAGGCCTGATTGCAGGGATCAATGCTCATAATAAAGTGCACGAAAAAGATGAATTTATCCTTAACAGAGATGAAGCGTATATCGGTGTTTTAATTGATGATCTCATTACCAAAGGTACGGAAGAACCTTACAGAATGTTCACTTCAAGAGCTGAATACAGACTGTTGTTAAGACAGGATAATGCAGATATAAGATTAACCCAAAAGGCATTTGAATTAGGACTTGCCAAAGATGAGCGTTTAAAAAGAGTTGAAGAAAAAGTGGCTAAGAGTGACGAGCTTGAGAACTTCCTTCGTGAAACTTCTTTAAAACCAGGAATGATTAACCCGATCCTGGAAACTATTGAAAGCAGTCCTGTAGATCAGGCGTACAGAGCGGCACAGATTCTTACAAGGCCGAATATGACACTTGAAAAACTTGAAAATATTGAAACCATCAGGGAAAATGCATCAAAATATGATGATGAAGTAAGAGAGCAGGCAGAAATTAATATTAAATACAAAGGCTATATTGAGAAAGAAAAAGAAAATGTAGCCAAACTGAACAGGCTGGAAAATATCAAAATTCCCGAAGATTTTGATTATACGAAAATATCAAGTCTTTCTGCAGAAGCTAAGCAAAAAATGTCAAACGTAAGACCAAAAACCATCGCTCAGGCAGGAAGAATCAGTGGGGTCTCACCGGCTGATATTAACGTTTTACTGGTCTATTTAGGACGTTAATTGATAAATGTTTCACGTGAAACATAAAGAGAATTTAAGCAGAAATTAAGGTATTTTAGAGCATTTAAAAATAAAATACCTTAATTTTTATCTATAAAGAATCGCATAACAATGAAAATTAAAGATCATTTTCTTTCTCAGGAAATATTTGAAATTAAAGAAACGGAAACCAGAGGAGTGTATAAGACCTCCCCTATTCCATCCAATATTTCAAAATATTATGAAAGCGAAGATTATATTTCCCATCATCAGGATTCCGGAAGCCTGAAAGAAAAATTGTACAAATTTTTACAGTCGTTCAACTTACAGTATAAGAAAACAATATTGCTGGACAGAATTCCTAAAAATTCAAGAGTGCTGGATTATGGATGTGGTGCAGGAGAATTTGTAAAATATATAGAAAAAGATTTTGAAGTATTCGGATTCGAACCGAATACTGATGCCAGAAATGCTGCATCAGGAAAATTGTCGAAAGCTCTGATTCTGGATGATATCAATATTATTGAAGATCACAGCCTGGATGCCATTACCCTTTGGCACGTTTTCGAGCACATCGAAAATCAGGATGAAATGCTGGAGATCTTTAACAGGAAATTAAAGGAAAAGGGACTGTTGATTATTGCCGTTCCCAACCCTACTTCTTATGATGCAAAACACTATAAAGAATATTGGGCCGCTTACGATGTGCCAAGACACATTTATCATTTTACAAAAAACGGAATGGAAAATCTTATTTCAAGAAAACCAAACTGGAAATTAAGAAAAATTAAACCTTTGGTTCTTGACTCGTATTACATCTCGATGTTAAGCGAAAAATACCAAAAATCTTCCCTTTTTTGGCTGAAAGCGATGATCTTCGGAACGATTTCTAACGTAAAAGCCCTTTTTTCGAATGAATTTTCAAGTTTGATATACATTATCGAAAAAAAATAGAAAATGGAAATTTAGCCTATTTATGAAGGTCATTTTTCATACGTTTTTGTTGAAAATTTGTTAATAAATAGAAATTTAGATCATATTTAGTTTTTTTTTGATTTTAATTAAGAGTCGCTGAGAATCGCTTAGAAATTTTTTTCTTAACCTTGATTAAGAATATCCAAAATAAAACCCAGCAGATTTTGCTGGGTTTTTAAATTTATGAAAATAAAATTTCTTATTTATTGATCGCGGCAACACCCGGAAGCTCCAAACCTTCCAGACTTTCAAGCATCGCACCGCCTCCTGTAGAAACATAGCTTACTTTTTCACCGTAACCGAACTGCTTCACAAAAGCTACGCTGTCCCCTCCTCCAACTAATGAGAAAGCCCCAAGTTTTGTTGCTTCAGCAATACTGTCTCCTAAAGCTACCGTTCCTGCCGCAAAATTCGACATTTCGAAAACTCCGATCGGACCATTCCAAAGAATTGTTCTCGAATCAAGCAATACATCATTAAACTGATCTCTTGATTTCGGTCCCGCGTCAAGACCCATCCATCCTTCAGGAATAGCATAAATGTCAGATTCTTTTCGGTCCGCATCATTGCTGAAACTTTCTGCAATAATCGTATCAGATGGAAGATACACTTTTACATTATGTTCTTTAGCTTTTCCTAAAATTTCAAGCGCCAAAGGCAATTTATCTTCTTCAACAAGAGACGTTCCGATCTTTCCGCCCAATGCCTTAATAAAAGTGAAAGCCATACCGCCTCCGATAATCAGATTATCTACAGCAGGCAGCATATTTTCAATAATTGTAATTTTAGTAGAAACTTTAGATCCTCCAAGTATCGCAGTTACAGGACGTTCCCCGGATTTTAGTACCTTGTCGATTGCCTGAAGTTCCTTAGCCATCAATAAACCGAAAAATTTAGTTGAAGGGAAAAATTGAGCAATTACAGCTGTAGAAGCATGCGCTCTGTGTGCCGTTCCAAAGGCATCGTTTACATAAGCATCACCTAATTTTGAAAGACTTTCTGCAAATGCTTCATCTCCTTTTTCTTCTTCATTATGAAAACGCAGATTCTCCAGTAAAAGAATTTCACCGGCGTTGAGATCTTTTGCAGCCTGCTCAGCCTTTTCTCCTACGCACTCGTCAACGAACTTTACCTGATGACCCAATACAGCGGATACTTCTTCCACAATATGCTTCAGTGAAAATTCATCCTTCACCTCTCCTTTTGGTCTTCCCAGGTGCGCCATAAGAATCACCGCTCCTCCATCCTGCAGGATTTTGTCTACCGTTGGCTTTACGGCTGCAATACGGGTATTATCTGTTACTTTCAGCTGGTCGTCCTGAGGAACGTTGAAATCTACTCTTACCAGTGCTTTCTTACCGTTAAAATTGAAATCATTGATTGTTTTCATATGTACTTGTATATTATTTCTTCGGTCTTAGGCAACCGACTGTTTCTGCAGAATTATACAAACCTGCGGGCAGACGGCTCCATCCATATCGTTGAGTTTTTCTTTTCACAAATGTAAGATTTTAAAATTTTTGAATCGCGGCAACCTATGAAAAGTTTTGAGAAAAGTTTTTCGCAGACCCAACATTCAGCTATCAACAATTTTTTTCTCTTTAAAAAAAAGAATACGCTATTGTTGTTGAGTGATGTGAATTTAGGGGATAAGTTTTTGCAATAAAATTCATAACAGGTAATTTTATATTCAATTCACATTTTATTTACATTATAAAAGATTGTAAATCTGATTTTTCACTCCGTTACTAACAATTATTGATAACTTTTCCCCAATTTGCTTTATGGATAACCGATTTATGGAAAAACTCAAGAATTCCTGCACAAAAATTTTTTGAAAATTTTAGCATTTTTTTTGGTCATACTTTTCATTACAAATTTTTCTAATGTTACGAAACATTTATTTTGCCGGAGTTATCCACAGTTATTCACAATGCTTTTCACAATTTACTCCCGAAAGACTAACAAGAATGTTATTATTCTTACCTTTGCTATGAAATAAAATCTAAAAAAGACTAAATAAACGGTTATGAAAAGAAAAATCGCCATTGCCGCAGATCACGCAGGCTTCGAATATAAAGAGATTGTGAAAAACTATTTATCAGAAAAGTTTGAGGTTCAGGATTTTGGAACGTTCTCCACAGACAGTGTGGATTATCCGGACTTTGTTCATCCTGCGGCCACATCCGTGGAAAACGGAGAAAATGAGTTGGGAATCTTATTTTGCGGAAGCGGAAACGGAGTCCAGATCACGGCCAACAAGCATCAGAAAATACGATGCGCTCTTTGCTGGATGCCGGAGATCGCTTCACTGGCAAGACAGCATAATGACGCCAATATGATTTCAATTCCTGCGAGATTCATTTCAAAGGAGCTGACCATAGAAATCGTTGATAAATTTCTCTCTACAGATTTCGAAGGCGGAAGACACCAGAACAGAGTCGATAAAATCGCATACTGTTAAAATATAAGGGCTTGTAAATCAAATTACAAGCCTTATTTATTTTTTATTTTGTATATTTGCATCGTCCGGCAGGATTTACCATCCTGTAATTTCCATTGAACCTTTATTATATTTAAAAAGATTTAATAAAAGGTTTTTCCATACTCTTCTCCATTTTTGTATTAAATTTATGCAAAACTAAAAGTTCCGTCACTGATAAATTTGGAAAGAAAATTGATGTTGCTGTAAATGAGTTCAGACATATCTCATCTCATACAATCTATGTTTAATGAATATTTCATAAAGATATTGGCTATTCGTATAATGAAATGCTAAGTGAATGAAATAATGATATTCATTAAACCTGTTAAAATAAAATTTTAAAAAATGCCAAAAAAAAGAAAATATATAAGTCAGAAAAATGATCATAAACTGCAGGAAATCGGAAGACTGATTCTGCGTTTTATGAATGAAAATTCAACGAAAATCTATAACTATAAGCAGATTGCAGAAGGAATAGACTATAAAAATCCGAGACAACGCGAGCTTGTGATCCAGGCGCTGCATAAGCTGCAGGCTGCCGAACGAATCAAAGAAGCCGAAAAAGGAAAGTATGTCGTCAATCTTAATATCAAAGGAACATTGACAGGGATTATCGATTTTAACCAGTCAGGAAATGCATATGTTAATGTTGAAGGTCTGGAAGATGATATCTTCATCCACTCCAAAAACGTAAAAGATGCATTGCAGGGCGACAAAGTTCTAATTGTAACCTACACTTATAAAGGTAAAAAGCTGGAAGGTTCCGTTCTGGAAGTGCTTGAAAGAGGCAGAACAGAATTTGTGGGAACGCTTCAGGTTGTGGCCCATAAAGATTTCGGATTTGTGGTTTGCGATAAAAAGACCATCAATACCGATATTTTTATCCCAAAAGGAAACTTCGGTGGTGCTAATGATGGCGACAAGGTTGTCGTAAAAATGACCGAATGGAAACCCGGCGATAAAAATCCGGAAGGAGAAATTATTCAGGTATTGGGAGCGCCGGGAGAACATGAAACAGAGATCCACTCTATTCTTGCTGAATACGGGCTGCCATACCAGTTTCCTGAAGAAGTAGAAAGAGATGCCGACAAAATAGACAGAAGCATTAACGAAGAAGAAGTGGCAAAACGCTGGGATATGAGAGGGATTACCACCTTTACCATCGACCCTAAAGATGCCAAAGATTTCGATGATGCCCTTTCCATCAGAAAGCTGGAAAACGGAAACTGGGAAATCGGGGTTCATATTGCCGATGTATCGCATTATGTGGTTCCCGGAACTATTCTTGACGATGAAGCGTATCAGAGAGCAACCTCCGTTTACCTGGTAGACCGTGTTGTACCGATGCTCCCGGAAGTATTGAGTAACGACGTCTGCTCACTTCGTCCGAATGAAGATAAATTTACGTTTTCAGCAGTTTTTGAACTGGATGATGATGCTAAAATTAAAAAGCAATGGTTTGGCAGAACGGTGATCCACTCAGACAGAAGGTTCACCTATGAGGAAGCTCAGGAAAGAATTGAAACAAAAGAAGGCGATCTTCAGGAAGAGATCAATGTGCTGGACAGGCTTGCAAAAATCATGCGTGCAGAACGAATCAGGAAAGGAGCGATTACCTTTGACAGAAGCGAAGTAAGGTTCAATCTTGATGAAAACAACGAACCGGTTGGCGTGTATTTTAAAATCAGTAAAGATTCGAACCACCTGATTGAGGAATTCATGCTGCTTGCCAATAAAAAAGTTTCGGAATTTATTTCCCTGAACAAAAAAGGAGATATTACCCAAAATACCTTTATTTACAGGGTTCATGATGATCCGGATCCTGCAAAGCTGGAATCGTTGAGAGATTTTGTTTCAACGTTCGGATATAAAATGGATCTGGCCAACAGTAAAAAAGTTGCCGAATCCTTAAATAGATTATTGCATGATGTAAAAGGCAAAGGCGAAGAAAATATGATTGAAACCCTTGCTATGAGAAGTATGAGCAAAGCGGTCTATTCTACGGAACCGATCGGTCACTACGGGCTTGGTTTCGATTTTTATACCCACTTC
The DNA here is from genome assembly GCA_913778275.1 of uncultured Chryseobacterium sp. Next base: position 37,361 of record CAJYWN010000002.1, on the reverse strand, counting down.
ACCTCTCCTATCCGTCGTTATCCGGATCTCATTGCACATCGTTTACTTCAGCATTATCTGGACGGAGGAAAATCCCCGAACAAAGCGGAGCTGGAAGAAAAAGCAAAACACTGCAGTTCTATGGAGCGCCTTGCAGCAGATGCGGAAAGGGATTCCATTAAATTCATGCAGGTGAAATTTATGGAAAAACATTTGGGAGAAACGTTTACAGGCGTGATTTCCGGCGTTGCGGAATTTGGTTTCTGGGTAGAAATTCCCGAAAATGGTGCCGAAGGTCTTATTAAATTAAGAGATCTTGTGGACGATTCCTATTCCTATGATGCCAAAACACACGCTGTTTATGGAATGAGACACGGAAAACGCTATCAGCTTGGAGATCAGGTACAGATAAAAGTGGTGAAAGCAAACCTTATTCAGAAGCAGCTTGATTTTAAGATTGTTGAATGAATTAAAAATTTTAATAATAGTTCCGTTTTACTTTAATGTAAAACGGAATTTTAATTTTCTTAGTTAAAAAAATTCATTGTTTATATGAAATTATTTTAAATATTACTTTTCTTAAATCCATAGTTATTGAATAATTAAATCATAAAGTTTAAATTTGTATAAATCGAATGAAAATTCAGTTTTCATTTAAAAAATTACTTGATGTTTGAACTTATATTATCTGCCATCGTATTAGGATTCATGCTGAGCCTGGTTTTTATTGGACCTATTTTTTTCCTCTTAATAGAAACCAGCTTTTCTAGAGGGCCAAAACATGCATTAGCTTTGGATATCGGAGTAATTTCTGCAGATCTTCTCTGTATACTGGCAGCTTATTACGCAAGTGCGGATATTGTAACTTTAATTGATAAACATCCTGGTTTTTACCGGATTACCGCGATCTTAATCTTTGTATACGGTATTGTGATGATGGTTACGCGAACCAAAATGCACATTCCGGGAGAAGAGAAATTCATCAATCAGAATTATTTCAAGACCTTTATCAATGGCTTTTTCTTTAATCTGCTCAATGTAGGAGTCATTTTATTTTGGCTGGTAACGGTGATATCTGTAAGAAATCAGTATCCGGATACCGGCAATTTTGTTTTATACATCGGTATTGTTATTGCTACTTACCTCTGCATTGATCTGGCAAAAATCTTTCTTGCCAAGCAGTTTCACGATAAATTGACACAGAAATTAGCCAACAGAATCAGAAGAATAGTAGGCGGAATCCTGATTATCTTCAGTTTCTTTATCTTCTTACAAAGCTTTAAAAAATTCAATCAGTTTGACAAAAGACTGGAAGAAGCCGAAAAAACCGAGGTAAAATACCACAGAGAACGATGAAAAAAATAATTTTCCCTAAATCCTTAAAAAAAGGCGATAAAATAGCCATTGTATCTCCGGCAGGCGCGGTAGAAGATTCACAGCTGGAAAAAGGAATTGAAATGATCCGGAACGAAGGGTACGAGCCTGTTTTAGGAGAACATCTTTACAGCAGTTTTTCCAAAGGCTATACTTACGCAGGTACCGAACAGGAAAGAATAAAAGATGTCAACTGGGCTCTAAACGACAATGAGATCGCTGCAGTTTGGGCTTCCAGAGGTGGTTACGGCTGTCAACATTTGCTGGAAAGAATTGATATTAAAGATTTCTCTAAAAATCCTAAATGGTATATTGGGTATTCCGATAATACGGTTATCCAAAGTTACCTGGTAAAAAAAGGCTTTGCTTCCATTCACGGGCAGACGGTAAAAACATCGAGCTTTGGAGTTACAGAAGAAAGCTACCAATTGATTTTTGATATTTTGGAAGGAAAAATACCGGATTATAGTTTAGAACCGCATCATTTTAATAAGAAGGGTTCTTGTGAAGGTCAATTGGTTGGAGGCAATTTAGCGCTGGTGTATGCGCTTCTTGGAACCGATTATTCATTCAAGTTTAAAAACCGAATATTGTTTATAGAAGATATTGGCGAAAACTTTTATGCGTTAGACAGAATGATGATGAGTCTGGAACTCGCTGGTGTGTTCAAAAAAATTAAAGGACTGATTATTGGCGGAATGACCAATATGGCAACTGAAAAGGAAAATGCTTCGTACAACGAGAGTTTCGATGACTTCGCCTATCAGCTTATTTCAGACAGAATTTCAAAGTACGACTTTCCAACCGTTTTTGGATTTCCAAACGGTCATATTAAAGACAACAGACCTTTGATTATCGGAGGAAATATAAAATTAGAGGTTAAGGACAAGGCTAAGATTGAATTTGAAAATTAAAAAATAATATGTAACTCAAAACCCTGGTACTCTCAAACCATTAAACTCTCAAACTCATAAACCCTCCCACTTAAAAATGGCTCAACACAATGATTTTGGAAAAAAAGCAGAAGATCTTGCTGCAGATTTTTTATTAAAAAACGGCTATAAAATCCTGGCCAGAAATTTCCGGTATCAGAAAGCAGAAATCGATATTATTGCAGAAAAAGATAGCCTGATCGTTATCTGTGAAGTAAAAGCACGTTCAACGGATGTTTTTAATCTTCCTCAGGAATCGGTGAATAAGAAAAAAATAAAGCTGCTAGTTTCTGCTGCAGATTATTATGTAAGGGAATTCAATTTGATAAAAGAAGTCCGATTTGACATCATCTCTGTTCTTCCCGATGAAAAGGAAAATTTAATTATTGAACATATTCGGGATGCATTTGAAGCATTCGATGCCAACTAATTAATGTGATAATGAATTAAATGTAACAATGTACCAATGAATTAAAATTGTTAGATGGTACATTATACATTGGTATATTAAAGTAAAATTATGAAAACAATTCTAATCACCGGAGCTACATCCGGAATAGGAAAGTCTACAGCAGAACTGCTCGCAAAACAAGGGAACAGAATCATCATCTGCGGCAGAAGGTCCGAAGTTCTCGAATCACTGAAAACGGAACTTTCCCAATTCACCGAAATTTTTAGTTTAAAATTTGATGTGCGGAATTTAAAAGAGGTCGAGGCCACAATAAATTCTCTCCCTGCCGAATGGAAAGATATTGATGTCCTGGTCAATAATGCCGGAAATGCACATGGTTTAGACCCACTTTCTGCAGGCAAAACCGAAGATTGGGATTCTATGATTGACGGAAATGTAAAAGGACTTTTATACGTTTCCAAAATGATTATTCCGGGAATGAAGGAAAGAAATTCGGGACATATTGTCAATATCAGCTCAGTTGCGGCAAGACAGACTTATGCCAATGGCGTTGTCTACTGTGCCACCAAAAAAGCAGTGGATGTTATTTCGGAAGGAATGAGACTCGAGCTGACAGAATTCGGAATTAAAATCACCAACATCCAACCAGGCGCTGTGGAAACAGACTTTTCAGTGGTACGGTTCAAAGGAGACCAGGAAAGAGCAGCAACTGTTTATGCAGGATATGAGCCTTTAAAAGCGGAAGATATTGCAGATTCTATTGCATACTGCATCAATGCTCCGAAACATGTCTGCATTTCGGATATGACCATCTACCCTACTGCCCAGGCTGAGCCGAGAACGATTTATAGAAAAGGATGATTCAATTTGAAAATAATTTAATTTGAGAATTTGAAAATGAGGCACTTCACTATTCTGTTTTTGTGTTATTTTATTTTGGGATTTTCTCAAAAATATTCAAAACAGGAAAAAGCAGTCTTTATGCAGGTAAAAAGGTTGGATTCTCTCATGCAGAATAATGATTCCAATATTTTAAATCTGTTTGAAAAGGATGTTTCTTTTGGTCATTCAAACGGCTGGCTACAGAATTTTGAAGATTTTAAAAAAGATTTTAATTCAAAAAAGGTGATCTATAAAAACATTGATGAAATAGAAATTTCAGAAGCTAAAAAGTATAACAACGTTTATTCCATAAGAAGAAAAATAAAGGTTTCCGGAGTCTACAAAAATCAGAATTTCGAAATGACTCTCGCTTTGCTGGAAATCTGGAAAAAAGATAAATCCGTCTGGAAATTGTGGAGCCGCCAAAGTGTGGAAATAAAGCCATAAATTTGCACCAATAAAGCGTATTAAATTTTAAAATGAAAATTCTATATCTCGAAACTTCTTCAAAAAACTGTTCGGTAGCGATTTCCGATAATGAAAAGCTACTGTGTCTTACCGAAGAAGTATCTGAAAACTATAAACAATCCGAAAGCCTGCACACTTTTGTAGAATGGGCTTTAGAGGGAGCAGAAATTGCGCTTAAAGATATTGAAGCGGTTTCTCTTGGAAGAGGACCCGGCTCCTACACTGGATTAAGAATAGGGGCATCCTCGGCAAAGGGATTCTGCTATGGACTGAAAATTCCTTTAATCGCTGTTAATTCAATGGAAAGTATGATAGAGCCTTTTTTAAACAAAAACTATGACTTTATCATTCCATTGGTCGATGCGAGAAGAATGGAGGTATATACAGCGGTTTATGACGGTAAAACGGGACAGGAAGTCTCTGCCACTGAAGCAAAAATTTTAGATGAAACCTCTTTTCAGGAATTTAAAGATAAAAAAATACTATTTGTAGGAGACGGTGCTAAAAAAACCAGGGAAATTATACAGCTTCCTAATGCTGACTTTAATGATGAAATTTATCCCTCCGCGCAATATCTGATCAGGAAAACCCTTGAAAAAATTAATAAAAAAGAATTTGAAGATGTTGCTTATTTTGAGCCTTTTTATCTAAAAGATTTTCACGGCGTAAAAAAGAAAAATAAAAGCGAAGACTAATCTTCGCTTTTATTTTTTATTGAGGTTTTGCAGGAACAGAATTTGTTGGCTGTAGCTGCTGATTGTTGTTGCGTTTTTTCGGCGATTGGCCGTTGTTGTTCATGGGCTGACCTTGTTGGGGATTGTTCATAAAATTATTTCCCGGTTGAGAAGGTATTCCTGTTGCATTATTTTGCTGTGCGGGCTGCTGCGGAACACCGTTTGCCATATTTCCGGCATTTTGAGGGATCATATTTCCCTTATTATCCGTTGCCTGGAAGCTGAGATCGCTTTTCAGATAATTGAGCATATCTTTGGCCTTTTCGCCTTCAGGAGTTTTTCCATAATTTAAAGCAATCTGCTCCAGCTGAAGAATCATCACCTCTTTCCCACTCGATTTTCCGGAATTAAAGGCATTCAGTAAATACAGTTTTGGTACCAGAGCATCTTTCGGATATTGCTGAATGGTTTTGTCAATAAGATCTTTACTTTCAGCAAATTTTTCAGATTCATACAATGCAAAAGCCTGTTTATACTGACTTTCCACGTCTGCTGAAGACTTTACAAACGTACTGTTCTTAGGATTTCTTGCGAATTCGGCGTATGAAGTATACGGATAATCTCTTAACAAAATCTGTTTTGCTCTTTCGGCAGCCTGCGGATTTTTTTCATGATTCATTGCAAAAATCTCATACAAAGCCTGCAGCATTACTTTTTCTTCAGGTTTTACATCAACAAGATCATACAATGTCTTTGTTGCTAAAGGGGTATTGGTGAAGTAATTCTGATACATCACACCCAGTCCTAATGAAGCCGTATCCCTGTCTTTTTTAAGCTGATCAAGTTTCGCGATATCGGTAGGAATCTGCTCAATATAAAAAGAAGGTTCAAAACGTCTTGGATTTGGTGCAGCAGTTGTTCCCAACGCATCATTTTTCATATCCTCGATCGTTGCCATTTTCTTTGAAAAACGCCAGTTATCGATCAGGGCCCTTTCTCCCCATGTTTGTTTAAAGGTCTGTGTTCCCTTGGAAACGGTTCCGGTATTGCTGAAGTAAAATCCTTTGGAAGCCACTCCGAAATCCTCAAACGAATTTGAACTGTTGGCGAAAATCGATGTAGAACTATAATCTCCCGTATCAAAACCTTTGCTTCTTTCGGCACGTCTTCTTTCCAGCTCCTCTTTTTCTTCTTTTGCCTTAATTTTGACGATGTATTTTGTAAAAAAGTCCGTTTTCTGTTCCGGAGACATTTTTGCCAGATTCAGAATACTGTCGTTTTTCTTAATCAGATAATAGTTTTTAGAGATCTTTTTAATGTACACAGACTGATCTGCAAGTAGAACTTTTGACGGCTCATAGGTCATTACTGCCAACGCAGAATCGTAGTAGGCTCCTGCGCCGATATAATCATTTTTATCAAGATAGCCCTTCCCGATTTCATAGTACGCAAGACCGCGGACCTGTCCGTCGGAAACTTTTTCCCGTAACGATTTTCTGAAATATTCCTGCGCTTCCTCTTTTTTGCCGGCTTTGTTGGCCATTAGACCCAACGCATAATAAAATTCATTTTTTCTGGATCCGTATGTTCCTTTCTTACTGATATTTTCAAGGTATTTTCTAGCCCCACTGTAATCTCCGTTTCCGTTGAAAGTTTTGGCGATCTCAATCTGTGATTTTACTTCAAATTCAAAATCATTGGCATATTTATACGCTGCCAAAAAACTTTCTCTGGCTCTTTCATTCTGGTTAAGACTTTCCAGCACCTGCCCTCTCAGATAAGCGATTCTGCTTTTAAGCTTTCGGTTACCGTTGAGTTCGAAGGCATTATCAAGTTCTTTTACCGCTTCTTCTTTTTTGTCGGCATCCAAAAGCGACTCCGAATAGTAAATGCTTAACAGTTTTTCGTATTCCTTACTGATTTTTTCACTTTTCAGTTTGGCAAAAGTTTCGTGCGCTTTATGATAATTTTTAATCTGATCATAAGCAAGACCCTGATAAATTCTGGCAAGCGGAATTCTTTTGTCATCCTTCATATGGGTGAAGACATAATTTAAGGCGTCCAGCGCATCCAGCGATTTTCCCCGGTAAATTCTGGCCTGGGCAAGAATCATATAGGCATCAAAAATCTGCTTATTCTGTTCTTCACCATGTTTGATGACAGAATATTTGTTGATCGCTTTTAAAGCCTTGGCTTCTGCAATTTCAAGAGTGGTTGCGCCTTTTTGTTCGGGTTGGTTCAGGTCTCCGGAAGCAGATCCTACTCCGCCTGCTGAATTATTTCCCTGCATTCCGGGTGGCATTCCGGGAGGCCCTCCTCCTCTCTTGTTGGTATTTTCGGAAGGACGGTTTACTTCTGCCATTTTCATAGAATTTTCTGCAAAGGCGGCAGACTGTCCCAAGTCGCTTCCCAGAGGCTGATCTTCATAGGTAAGAATAGGGATATAAGGCGCATAGAAATTGTCTTTATGAGCTTTATCCCTGGTTTCAAACTCATTATTCAAGGCATCTTTTGCATTAAATAACGTATTGTAGTATGTAGAAAATCCTTTCATGAACTTTGAACGCTGCTCCGGCTTCTTGGTTTTCGTAGCGCAGGAAGCAACAATACAGAGTGTTAAAAGGAATAAAATATTTTTTTTCATTATTTCAATATAACTCGCTAATCCGCTTTTTATTATAAAGCAGTTTGATAATTTTGTAAAAATAATAAAATTTTATGGTGAAACTTATTATATTTCTTTCAAAATTTTGTAAACCAAATGAGTAGGAAGCCCCATAATGGTATAAAAGCTGCCATTCATCCTTTTTATTTTTGCCATCCCGAGCCATTCCTGGATTCCGTAGCTTCCGGCTTTATCAAAAGGTTTGTACTGCTGGATGTAATATTCTATTTCCTGATCGGTAAGATCATCAAACTCCACCTCTGCAACATCAGTTTCCGTAATGGTTTTTTCTGCTGTTTTAACGGTAATAGCGGTGTATACCTGATGCGTTTTGCCGGAAAGAAGTTTTAGCATTTTCCTGGCTTCTTCCTCATCTGCAGGTTTTCCCAGAAACTGGCCGTCAATGGCAACAACGGTATCAGCAGTCAGGAGGACTTCTCCATCTTCCAAAGAACGGAACGCACCTGCTTTAAGTTCAGACAGATAAGCTGCGGACTCTCCTACTTGTATATGTTCAGGAACAATTTCTTCACAGTCGATTTTCACCACCTCAAAAGTGAAGCCGAGATTCGATAATAATTCTTTCCTTCTGGGAGACTGCGACGCCAGTAATAGTTTCATTTAAAGTATATTAAATAGATTGTGTATTGTCATCATGCCAATTTCCCTGTACCTTCATTACCTGTTCGATAACGTCGCGTACTGCCCCGCTCCCTCCTTTTACCGGAGAAATATACGTAGCAATTCCTTTAATTTCAGGAACAGCATTTTCTGGGCAGGCTGCAATGGCGGAATTCTGCATGATGTGAAGATCCGGGATGTCATCTCCCATCGTGAGGATTTCTTCGTTTTTAAGCTGATGCTTATTTTTAAAATGTTCGAAATCGGCCATTTTATCATGGGATTTTGCATAATAATCTTGAATTCCCAGATAGTTGATCCTGTGTTTTACCATCTCATCATTTCCTCCCGTTATAACTCCTATTAAATAATTGTTTTTTAATGCTTTAACGACGGCATAGCCATCCAGGACATTCATTACGCGGCACATATTTCCGCCCGGAAGAAGATAAACGCTCCCATCTGTAAAAACGCCGTCTACATCAAATACAAATGCTTTAATATGTTTAAGTTTTTCTTTATAGCTCATACATTTTCTGAATAGAGTGATTCATTGTTTTATAGATCTCAAGACTTTCATCCTGTAAAAGTTGTTCATGCAACTGCAGTACTCTTGTGTCATTTCTTACAGCAGGTCCGGTTTGTGCAGATTTCGGATCTATTTCATGGATTTTCTGAACCGTTTCGTCAATTAACGGTAAAAAATAATCGAACGGAATGTCCTGCGAGTCTGAAACTTCTTTAGCTCTTGCAAAAAGGTGATTCACGAAATTACAGGCAAATACAGCAGTGAGGTGAATATATTTCCTTTTTTCATGAGTGCTTTCCATCACATTTTCCGAAATTTTTGAGGCGATGTCAAAGAGTATTTTACGGTCATCTTCATTTTCAGCTTCAATAAAAAAAGGTATTTTAGAATAATCCAGCGCTTTGGATCTGGAAAAAGTCTGCAAAGGATAAAAGCTTGCTTTTCGGTAGTTTCCTGTCAGAATTTCTTTTGGGAGAGATCCGGAAGTATGGGCGACAAGGCAGTCTTTTGTGGTAATCATTCCGGAAACATCTTCCACAGAATGATCACTTACACAGATAATATAGAGATCCGCCTTCTGCAGCGTTTCTGTAGAATACGGAATATTTAATTCTCCGGAGATCTTACTCAGTTCTTTTTCATTTCTGCCAAAAATCTGTGCCAGAGGAATTGTATTCAGAAAAAAAGCTTTTGCCAGATGATAGGCAACATTTCCGGAACCGATAATTACTGTTTGCATGTAACAAAGATAATATTTATGTACGAAGACAGGAGAGGATAGATCGTTTTTACATTTGTTTTACCCTTAATTTTTTACAATTGTGATTTATTTTCAGTTTCATTAAAAATTAATTTATTTGCTAAAACTAAATAAGGCCAAATTAAAACAACCGTCATATCATCGATTTTGAGAAGAATAAGTGAGACAGAATTTACATACTGAGTGTTTCTTGCAGCGGAAAATATTATAAATAATTGTTATATTGGACTAAAAATTGAATGTTTAATTTAACTTTCAGTTATTTTTGTAATCCAAAACAATGAAAGCATCTTATGAAGATTAAGGACGCGGAAATTATTTCGTTGATGCAACATCCACGAACTCAGGAAAAAGGAGTTCGCGCTTTGATGGATGCTTATCAAAGCAGATTGTATTGGCACATAAGAAGAATTATTGTAGACGGAGATCTTGCTCAGGACACTTTGCAGGAGACTTTTATTAAAGCTTATCAGAATTTTCATCAGTTTAAAAATGACAGCCAACTGTATACCTGGCTGTACAGAATTGCAACCAATGAAGCGCTGCAACAGGTAAATAAGCTGAAAAGAATGCAGAAAACTGATGAGGATCCGGAATACCATATGCAGAATCTTGTTGCCGATAACGCAGGAGAAGATGCCGAGGAAATACAAATCCTGCTTCAGAAAGCCATACAAAGCCTGCCGGAAAAGCAGAAACTGGTATTTATGATGCGGTATTATGATGATTTGCCTTACGAAGAAATATCTAAAATTGTAGATATGTCGGTGGGAACACTAAAGACGAATTATCATTATGCCAAACAAAAGATAGAAGAATATATTAAAGAAAATTACGAGAGATAATTTTTGAGACAACTGACATGAAAGAGTTCGACATAGAAAAATTAGAACGTAAAAATATTTACACAGTACCTGAAAACTTATTTGAGAATATTCAGGGGAGCATATTAAGCGGATTGAATGAGTTTGACCTGGAAGGCCTGGAACGTAAAAATATTTATACGGTTTCTGAAAGTATGTATGATGATATTCAGAATCATGTAATAAATAAAGTGATCCTTCGTAAGCAGGCGCCGGTTTTCAAACTTAACTGGATGTACGCTGCCGCAGCTTCATTAGCCCTGATTTTTGGAGCGACTTTTGTTTTCAATTCGGATAATGAATCCATAAAAGAAAATGGAAATTCAAATGCGGCCTATGCTGTAAACAATAGTGAGCCAAAGACGGAAAGCGAAATTGCTTACGAAACATTGCAATCTGATTTAACTTCTGTGGAAAATAACAATCAAAAAGTTGTAAACCAAAATGATAGCAAGTCTTTTACTCAGGCAAAATCAGAAGGACAAAGAACAGCAGACCAGTCTGTAAAATCTGCTCCAAAAAAGCAGGAAACTCAGATGAACGAATATCTGGATTCATTCACAAGTTCTGAAATTTCAGAGCTGGCAAGTAATTCAACACAGGACGTTTATTTGGATTTGTATAATTAAAAAGGAAAGATGAAAAAGATATTATTTACGCTTTTAATAATCTACGGGTTTGGTCTTAATGCCCAAAAGACGGATTATGACTGGAAGAAAATGGATCCCAAACAAAGAAAAGAGGTCATCAACAGTCTTTCTCCGGATGAAAGAAAAGCGCTTCTGACGAAATTCAGGAATAATATGGTGATGGATAATCTGGATATTGATCCCGGTGATAAAGAAGAGTTTACGGATATTTATAACGAATATCTTGAAAGCCAGAAACAGATTAAAAGTCAGTTTAATTCTAACTTTAACCCGGATAATTTATCTGATGAAGAAGCAAAAGCCAAGCTTCAGCAAAGCTTTGAAGTAGGGCAGAAGCTGTTGGATAACAGAAAAAAATATGCTGATAAAATGCAGCAGGTGATTCCTTGCCAGAAAGTTTTGAAGCTGTTTCAGACCGAGGGAATGATGAGGGAAAAAGTAAATGAAAGAAAGCCTCGCGGAGATAACGCTCCAAGACAAAGATAAAACCATAATAGTTTATTTTTTTAATGTTGGACGACTCTTGCAATTTATTGTGAGAGTCGTTTAATTTTAAAGTTATTCTTAGTTTTGCAGAAAATTACACCATGAAACAGATACTTTTCTTTTTATTATTCTTTACAATCTTATCTGCACAGAAAACAGAAACGGTAGATCTTTCCAAATCAATCAGAGACCGAAGCAATTCTGTAAAAACATTTACAGTAATTGATCTAAGGATAAACAAGGATATCGGGTCTGTAATGTATCACAAAGACCAGGTAAACATTGCTTTCAAAAATAGTGCAGATCAGGATATTCAGAACTGGTTTTATGAGGAAAATAAAGAAAGGGGAAATAATGATTTCGTATTACTGCTGGAAAATATAGAAATAACCGAGGATAAAAAAGAAAAATTCTCCATTGGAAAACTTCAATTAAAGGCTAGTACATTCATTAAAAAAGAAGATGGCTATCATTTTTTATACAGAAAAGATACTGTGGCAACTGTTTCTTCCCGTGTCACACCTTATCTGGCGCAAAGCTTATCCAAAAAAGTTACGCTTATTTTAGCTGATCTGATTAAAAGTTCATATCAGAAAACGCCTTGGGAATATAGTATCTCTGAAAATGAACTGAAAGACTATGCATCTTTATTGAGGGACAAGCTTGATATTTTAAAAACAGACCGTTTAAAAGATGGCATTTACAAAAGTTATTACAGCTTTTTCACCCATAATCCGGAGCCCGGATTTGTTATAGAAACAAATAAAAAAGGAGTGGTAACAACAGCAGTGAAAGGAGAAAGTAAGATCTCTGTGATGAATTGTTATGCATTTGTTTATAATGGAGTACCTTATAAAGTAATTCCTGTGGGGTATGTGGAAATTTTCAGAGACGAAAAGGGCCTTTTCATTGAGGTCAAGAAAGAAGAGCTTTTCCCTGAAAACTCTTCTGGTGTTGTGGTAATCGGCGGAGGCGTGGCCGGATTGATAGGAACTATAGTAGGAAATATAGCAATTTCTGCCATTGATGCCAATGCAGCCAAAAAAAGAAGAGCGATGGCAGGAACTGAAGTTTCGCTGGATCCTCTTACCGGGCATTATATTTTACCGGAAGGTTTTGTTAAATCTAAATAGAAAAAGAGAGACGTGAGTCTCTCTTTATTTTAATCGGCAGAATAGGAATATGGACAGTCTTTCTCATCAGTTCCCCGTTCTTTATCGGGTTGAGAAACCATATCAAACTTTAAAGATGCTCCTTTCATTAATTCAGCGTGACTCAGCCAGTTTCCGGAATATTTTCTTCCATTGTATTTTAATGAATGGATATAACGATTTTCTTCACTGTTATGATCTGCTATAATTTCAATATTTTTTCCATTTTCAAGATGGATGATCGCTTTTTGAAACAAAGGCGTACCCAAAACATACTGATCCGTTGCCGGAGTTACCGGATAAAAACCAAGTGCTGAGAAGACATACCATGCGGAAGTCTGTCCGTTATCCTCATCACCACAATATCCGTCCGGAGTCGGCTGGTACAGTCGGTTCATCGTTTCACGAACCCAATATTGGGTCTTCCATGGCTCTCCTGCATAATTATACAAATAGATAATATGCTGGGCCGGTTGATTCCCGTGTGCATATTGTCCCATATTCGCATTCACCATTTCCTGAATTTCGTGGATTGTAGAGCCGTAATAAGAATCATCGTAAATAGGAGGCAGTTCAAAAACCTGATCCAGTTTCTTTGAAAATTCTTTTCTTCCGCCCATCACTTTTGCCAATCCCTCAATATCCTGAAAAACAGACCAGGTGTAATGCCATGAATTTCCTTCCGTAAATGCATCGCCCCATTTAAAAGGATTGAAAGGCGTCTGAAAACTTCCATCACTATTTCTTCCGCGGGCCAATTTTGTTTCGGGATCTATTATTTTCCGGAAATTCTGGGAGCGGCTGTAATATTCTTTCCATTCGGATTCCGGTTTTCCTAAAGCTTTTCCTAACTGGGCAATTGCAAAATCGTCGTACGCATATTCCAAAGTTCTTGCCGCATTTTCATTGATTTTAACATCGTAAGGCACGTAGCCTAATTTTTTATAATATTCAATTCCCAGTCTTCCCGTTGCCTGTGGGCCTGCGTTATTAGCCCCATGAAGCAAAGCCTCATATAATGTTTCGATATCATAACCCCGCAGACCTTTTATATAAGCATCGGCAACAACAGAAGCGGAATTATTTCCAATCATAATATCAGAATACGACGGACTGGACCATTCCGGAAGCCAGCCGCCTTCTTTATAATCGCTAATTAAGCCTTTCTGCATTTCAATATTAATACTTGGATAAACTAGATTAAGAAAAGGGTAGAGCGCTCTGAAAGTATCCCAAAAACCTGTTCCCGCAAAACGATATCCCGGTTCGGTTTTTCCTGAGTAGGGACTGTAATGTACCGTTTCTCCGGATTTGTTGATTTCGTACATTTTATGTGGAAAGCAGAGCATTCGGTACAGACAGGAGTAGAAAGTCCGCACCTGATCAATCGTTCCGCCAGCTACTTCAACTCTTTTCAGTTTTTCATTCCAGGCTTTTTTTGCTTTATTGTAGGTATCCTCGAACGAATCTTTGTTAAGTTCTCTCTGCAGATTTAGTTCCGCCTGCTCCAGGCTGATGAATGATGAGGCTACCTTTACATGCACTTTTTCTCCTTTTTTTGTTGCAAAACCTACAATCGCTCCGCAATGATCACCAGTAATTTCTAAGGCATCTTTCACAAAATCCTTGTCTTTCCATGCTGCGTATCTTGTGAAAGGCTTATCTGCATAAATCACAAAATAATTTTTAAACCCAACCAGTTTTCCTCTTGAATATTTTGTAGAATAACCTGTAATTTTATTCTGTGAAGGGATAATAGTAATACTTGAACCTTTATCAAAAGCATCCACTACAAACCATGAATTTTCAGAATCGGGATAAGTAAGGCGTAATTGTGCAGCTCTTTCAGTAGGCGTAATTTCTGCCGTTACATTATGATCTGCTAAATAAACACTGTAATAATACGGTTTTGAAACTTCCGATTTATGTGAAAACCAGCTTGCTCTTTCCTCTTCATTAAAACGCATTTTTCCTGTGATGGGCATAATGGAAAACATTCCGTAGTCATTCATCCAGGGAGATGGCTGGTGGGTTTGTTTAATCCCCCGGATTTTATCTGCATCATAAGTATACTGCCATCCGTTTCCGTTTTTTCCGGTCTGTGGCGTCCACAGGTTCATCCCGTGAGGAACGGTAACTGCCGGATACGTATTTCCGTTGGATAAGGAAGGCTTTGAAAGTGTACCGATTAACGGATTTACAAATTCTTCCGGATTTTGTAAGGCTGTTTCAATCCATTGTGATTTCAGATAAGTGAGTGAAATTATTAAAAAGAATAAAAGAAGTTTTTTCATCTTAAAATACGAACTTTATAGATTTTTGTGAAAGGTAAAGATTTATTGATAATTATTATTTAACAATAATAAATTTATTCTTAAATAATCGCATTAAAAAGCTTTAATGGATGAAATTATTTTGCGTTTCGGCGGCGGCTTTGCCGCCGCCGAAACGCAAAATACAGCCAGCCTTATTAAAAGCTTCCTAAAATATAAGCCTGCACCATTAAAATTTTCTCCGCCAAAAATTAGAGTAAGGAATTATCCTGCATTTTATTATCTTTGCAAATTACAAGATTCTTAAATGAAAAACATACGAAATTTTTGCATAATCGCTCATATTGACCATGGTAAAAGTACTTTGGCAGACCGTCTTTTGGAGTATACCAATACGGTGACTCAAAGAGAATTACAGTCTCAGACACTGGATGATATGGATTTGGAGAAAGAACGCGGGATTACCATCAAGTCTCACGCAATCCAGATGGATTATGAATACAAAGGAGAAAAATATATCTTAAACCTTATTGATACGCCGGGACACGTAGATTTCTCTTACGAAGTTTCCCGTTCCATTGCGGCCTGTGAAGGAGCTCTTCTTATTGTAGATGCTGCGCAAAGTATTCAGGCACAGACGATTAGTAATCTGTATTTAGCATTGGAAAATGATTTAACGATTATTCCGATTCTGAATAAAATTGACCTTCCTTCCGCAAATCCGGAAGAAGTAACCGATGAAATCATGAACCTGATCGGCTGTGAATATGAAGATGTTTTAAGAGTTTCCGGAAAAACAGGAGAAGGGGTTCATCATTTACTGGAACAGATCGTGGAAAGAATTCCTGCTCCGGTGGGAGATCCTGATGGTCCGCTTCAGGCTTTGATTTTTGATTCGGTTTATAACCCATTCAGAGGAATTGAAGCCTATTTTAAAGTGGTAAACGGAAGTATTTCAAAAAATGAAAAAGTTAAATTCTTCGCAACAGGAAAAGAGTACGGAGCGGATGAAGTGGGTACTCTAAAGCTGAAGCAGGTTCCGAAAAAAACGATCCAGTGTGGAGATGTAGGATATTTGATTTCAGGAATAAAAGATGCGCGTGAAGTAAAAGTAGGAGATACCATCACTTCATTTGAAAATCCTGCAGATGGCCCGATTGAAGGGTTTGAGGAAGTAAAGCCAATGGTTTTTGCCGGGATTTATCCTATTGATTCCGAAGATTTTGAAGAATTAAGATTCTCTCTTGAAAAACTGAGGCTGAATGACGCTTCACTTGTTTTTGAGCCGGAAAGCTCTGCCGCTTTAGGTTTCGGGTTCCGATGCGGATTTTTGGGAATGCTTCACATGGAAATTGTACAGGAACGTCTTGACCGTGAGTTTAATATGAACGTAATTACAACGGTTCCGAACGTATCTTATTTCGGATATTCCAAAAAGGAACCTGAAGTTCCGATCTTAATCAATAACCCCTCTGAAATGATGGATCCATCAATAATGGACAGGGTAGAGGAGCCTTTCATTAAAGCATCCATTATCACAAAATCTGATTTTGTTGGTCCGGTAATGACACTGTGTATTGAAAAAAGAGGGGAAATCGTCAACCAGAGTTACCTGACTTCAGAAAGAGTGGAACTGGTATTCAATATGCCTTTGGCGGAAGTTGTTTTCGACTTCTATGACCGCTTAAAATCCATTTCAAAAGGGTATGCTTCATTCGACTATCATCCGATCGGATTCAGGGCTTCCAAGCTTGTGAAAATGGACATCCTGATCAACGGAGATATGGTAGATGCTTTATCTTCCCTGATTCATGATTCCAATGCCTATCACATCGGAAAAAAAATGTGTGAAAAACTTCGCGAACTGATCCCAAGACAGCAGTTTGACATTGCTGTTCAGGCAGCGTTAGGAACGAAAGTTATTGCAAGAGAAACTATTAAGGCATTAAGAAAAGACGTTACCGCAAAATGTTACGGAGGGGATATTTCCAGAAAGAGAAAACTTCTCGAAAAACAGAAAGAAGGTAAAAAGAAAATGAAGCAGATTGGTAGGGTAGAAGTACCGCAATCAGCGTTCATGGCTGTTCTTAAACTAAACGATTAATATAAAAAAGACCGATATCACAGTATCGGTCTTTTTTTATTTCAGAGGCTTCTCTGTTTTTCCATGAGATTTCCCTGAATAACTAATGCTCCCAATCCCAGAATAACTTCGGCAATTCCTAAAATTCTTACAAGGTTAGGTCCGCATACGAGGCACTCCGGCTCAGGAAAAGGTCTTTTTCCTGCTACAATAATCAAAACACCACCAATAATGATGATGATAACAATAAATACTCTTAATACTGTTTTCATAATGGTATAAATTAGTTTTTAATGCCTACTTTTTCAGGATTTCGGCGTTACCTTTATTTATACCAAAATTGAATATAATTATCAGAAAATCAATACGTAAAATCACGATTTCAGTATAGTGAATTCACTGATTATTTCTTACGGGTATATTTTATTTCCATTGTTTTAAATTCTTTTCCCGTTTTAGCATCTGGGCCATACATTTCCATTTTTTGGGTATTGTCATCCACGAAAGTATAAACTTCTCTCACGTTACAATCTTTTCCCGGCCTTGAAGGATCTGTCATTTTCCCTTTAAATTCTATGGATTTGGTTGAAGCATTCCACACGCCTTCCATATTCATGATTCCCGTTCCCATATTATCGATCCAGGTACTTACGAATTTCTTCTTGGAATTGTCGTAGCCTGTAATGCTCATTCCTTCAAAAGGCATTCCCATGAAATCTCCTTTATGTTCACTTACCTGATAACGTCCGCCAAAAATCATTTTGTTAACAGCTTCCGAAGTGCTGGTCATAGGTTTTGCTCCGTTTTCCATCCACATGGTATTTTCTCCGTTCCATGAGCCATCTGATTTTGCAAGCATGCTGTGCATTTCTCCGGGAGTAGAATAGTCCATCCAAGCTTTGGTAGCCGTTGCAGAGTCTACTGGTTTCCACTCTTGATTAGCTGTAGAATCAGTTGTACCGGATGACGTTTTTACGTCTATTTTCACCTTATCACAGGCGATAATTACAAAAGCTGCTGTTGCAGTAAGTAATAATTTTTTCATAATTAGTTCGTTTTAAGTTGTTTATAAATGTAATAAAAAATATTATTCAAAGAAATTTTATTTTAATGTTGATTGTGTTTCCTGTAAGTCGTAATTTTGTGTATTCACAACGCAAATCAGCACAATGAACACTCCAAAGAAATTACAGGATATAAAAGTAGCGGTAGACGCTGTTGTTTTCGGATATTTTGATAAGAAAGATCTTCAGATTCTCCTTATTAAAAGAAATATTGAGCCATTTAAAGGGGGTTGGGCACTTCCCGGCGGACTGGTGCTTGATGATGAAAATCTCGATGATGCCGTAAAAAGAGAACTGTATGAAGAAGCTGGCATAAAACCCGATTTTCTGGAACAACTCTATACTTTTGGGAATGTAGGGCGTGACCCCAGAAACAGAGTGGTTTCTGTAACCTATCTGGGGTTGGTAAACCCTTCCTATCATAATCTTTCTGCTGATTCTGATGCAGATGATGCCCAGTGGTTCAGTGTGAATGAGCTTCCGAAGGTCGCTTTTGATCATCAGATTATTATTGATACGGCATTAAAAAGACTTCGTACCAAAATCCAGTATCAGCCGATAGGTTTTAATCTGCTGAATGAAGAATTTCCTTTTTCAGATCTGGAAAATTTGTATAAAACTATTGTCGGCCAGGAAATTGACCGTCGTAATTTCAGAAAAAAAATTATGAGCTATGGACTTTTAAATGAAACAGACAATGTCAAAAAAGAAGGCAGCGGCAGGCCCGGCAAGCTTTTTACCTTTAATCAGGAAAAATATAAGGAGCTGGAAGAGCAGGGATTTTATTTTGAAATTAAATAATATCCTCTATTTAAATAATGATTTTATAATGAATTAGAATTAAGTGAATAGGGAGGGCAAATGAAATTGTATTTTGTATTGAATTCATTTTATTTTACTGAACAGACTGATAGTTTTTATATATTGAAGGAAATTAAAGAATTGCTTAAATTTGTAGCTGAATTAAAAACAAAAATATGTATCCAACAGATTTAGTAATGCCTATGAAGGCTGAACTTACAGATAAAGGTTTTGAAGACCTGACAACTCCGGCGCAGGTAGAAGAAGCATTAAAGCAATCCGGAACAACCCTTTTGGTAATCAATTCCGTTTGCGGATGTGCAGCAGGAGCAGCAAGACCGGGAGTAGTATATTCTTTAACAGGAGATAAAAAACCGGATCATCTTACTACCGTTTTTGCAGGTTTCGATACAGAAGCGGTGGTAGAAGCAAGAAAACATCTGGCTCCGTTTCCGCCAAGTTCTCCTTGTGTAGCACTTTTCAAGGATGGTGAATTGGTACACATGCTGGAAAGACACCATATTGAAGGAAACCCGGCAGGAGCAATTGCTGCAAATCTTCAGGCAGCTTACGATGAATACTGCTAGTAAAAATCATATTTCAACAAAAACCGTTACCAACCAGTAACGGTTTTTATTTTAACATAATAAAATATTTTTTGAAAATGCAAATATTGTTATATTTGTTGGAATGGCAACGAAAGCACTTTTCAATACTGTGGTCAACTGGTTTATCCGTCAGAGAATAGACCAGATTCAGAATTTTATAGATCATCCTATTGAAACACAAAAAGGGGTCTTATTTTCCCAACTGTTTCATGCAGAAGATACGGAGTACGGTAAAAAGTATGGTTTCAATTCTATTTCCAGCTATCAGGACTTTAAAAACAAGGTTCCGATAGTCACCTATGAAGAAATTGAGCCGTATATCGAAAAAGCAAGACAGGGCCAAAAGGATATTACCTGGCCCGGATATATTAAGCATTTTGCCAAATCTTCAGGTACGACTAATGCCAAAAGCAAATTTATCCCTATTTCTGCAGAAAGTCTTGAGTATTGCCACATGAAGGCGGGAAAGGATATGGTATCAATTTATGCCAATAACCATCCTGAAAACCAGCTATTCAATTATAAGAACCTGCGTCTGGGCGGAAGTTCGGAACTGTATGCTGATTTTAACACCAAATTCGGAGATCTCTCGGCCATCCTGATTGATAACCTGCCATTCTGGGTTGAAATCACGACGACACCCAGCAAGAAGGTTTCCCTGATGGGAGAGTGGGAAAGCAAGCTGAAAGCCATTACTTCCGAAGTTAAAAATGAAGATGTAGGAAGTATCCTGGGGGTTCCGAGCTGGATGATGGTTCTCCTTCAGAGGATGATAAACGAAACCGGAATGAAAAATATTTCGGAACTGTGGCCCAATCTGGAAGTTTTTTTTCACGGCGGCATCAGCTTTAAACCATATAGAGAACAATATCGGCAGATTATTGGTAAAAATATCAATTATTACGAAATTTATAATGCTTCTGAAGGCTTTTTCGGGATTCAGGACAGATCAAACAGTGATGAGATGCTGCTGATGCTGGATTACGGGATTTTCTATGAGTTTATACCGATGGATCAGTTTCATCTTTCAAATCCGAAAGTAGTGAGCCTGGAAGATGTGGAAATCGGGAAGAACTATGCGATGGTCATTACCACGAATGGAGGCCTTTGGAGGTACCTTATTGGCGATACGGTGGTGTTTACTTCTATAAGTCCTTTCAGGATAAAAATTACAGGAAGAACGAAGCACTATATCAATGCCTTTGGAGAAGAACTGATGATTAACAATGTAGAATCTGCCCTTACCAAAGCATGTGAAGAAACAAATGCTTCTGTTTCCGATTTTACGGGAGCTCCTGTTTTTATGAAAGAGAATGAAGGCGGCGCTCATGAGTGGATTTTTGAATTCTGCAAAATGCCCGATGATCTGGAACGGTTTATAGATGTTTTTGATAATCATTTAAAAGCCATTAATTCTGATTATGAAGCGAAACGGTATAATAATATGACCCTCAAAAGACCGATTGTACACATTGCAAAACCTAATCTTTTCTATTGCTGGCTGGAATCTAAAGGTAAACTGGGAGGGCAGAATAAAGTACCGAGATTGAGTAATGACAGAGAATATATTGATCCTTTACTGGAACTTAATAAATAGCTTTAAACATAAAAAGCCGCAGCTTCTGCTGCGGCTTTTCTTTATCTTTCGATGATATTATCTGCTTAGATCTTCCTTGAGTTTTTTAGCGCCGTCCTCTACTTTTCCGGCACCTTTTGCAGCAGCATCTTTTACATCTTTACCTACTTTGTTGGCTTCGGTTTTGATATCCTGTCCTGCTTTCTGGAGGTTTTCTTTGGTTTTATCTGCAGTAGCATCAATCTTACTTTTTGCATCTTCCGCGACATTATCTATTTTCTCTCCCGCCTCATCAATTCTGGATTGCGTTTTTTCTTTTACATCATTAATTTTTGTCGTATCCACTCCAAATCCGCCCTCAGATACGGTTGTCGTGGTAGTAACGGTTCCGTCCGGGTTTTCTACCGTTTCGGTTTTTGAAGTTGATTTGGTGCATGATACTACCAATGCAGCGATCATTAATCCTGATAAAATGTTTTTTTTCATATGTATTGATAATTTTAATTAAAATATTACTCTGTTTTTATTTCGGTGGAAGGAGATGTCTCAGATGCTTTCTGTTTTTTCTCTTCCTCGGCTTTTTTCTTATTTTCTTTTTCCAGTTCTTCTTTGATCTTTTTCTCCTGTTCCTGAAGCTTCAGTGCTTCTTTCAGAGAGTCCTGGTACCGCTGTGAAGACATTCTGATCTTTTGTACAACATCCATAGATGTAGCTCCGGCGGAGAAAGAATCTACTGCTAACGTATCATAATTCGCCTTTGGGCTGTCTGCCGGATACAGATCCTGAGGCTCTTTTTTTGAACATGACACAGCAGAAACTGAGTAAACCAAAAGTATAAAAAAGAAATTTTTCATAATAACTAATTTAGCAGAAATTCTGCAATTACAAGATAGACATCATATAATTTATAGGGATGGTTTAATTCAATCGGTATTATTTTTCGAGCTTAAATGTTGCAATAACAGGGAAATGGTCGGAAAGTTTTACAGAACGGTCTACCCTATAGCTTACAGGTTTTACAGAGGTTGAAGAAAAAATGTAGTCAATTCTTATCGGGAATTTATAATCATGGAAACTGGTACCGCTGCCTCTTCCGGTTTCTACAAATGCATCCTGAAGGTCTTCCACCAGATGATAATACTCATAAGAATTGGGAACCGAGTTAAAATCTCCTGCCAGAATAACAGGATATGGAGACTCATCAATGCTTTTTCTTATTGCACTGATCTGTTCCTGATGCATTTTAAAGGTAGGAATCAGCCTTTTTACCACATCTTTCACTTTCTGTTCATCTTCTTCACTGTTTCCATTAAGTTTTACCATGTTTTTCTGGAACTTAAAAGGCTGTAAATAAACATTGATAAACCGGTATATTTTCCCTTTGATTTCAATGTCGGTATGAGATACATATGCATTATTGTGGGTATAATCACTTTCAATAAGCTGTTTCTGCTCTACAATTCTGTGTTTTGAAAAAATTGTGATCACATAACTCTGCGGACCCTCCTTCAAGCCATTAAAATGATATGTGTTTTTTGCACCATATTCCTGCAGAAGAACGACATCCGGATTCTGACTGTTGATATAGGATTCTATATTCTCTTTTCCGTAAAGGCCTCCCTTGGCATTTAATGTAACCACTTTAAGATCAGGAATTTCATTTTTCTCGGGAGTATAATTGATCCATCTTATTGTCGGCTTGAAAAACAACAGTCCGAACAGTAAGAAAACAAATGCTCTTTTTTTCCAGCTGATGATCCAGAAAAAAGTAAGGAGAATATACCCAATCATTAATACAGGAAAACCTAAAGAAAGCAGGTTGAACCACGGAAATGTTTTCGGCGGCACATATGCATTCAGAAGCGTTAAAGCCAGCAGGAATGCTATTCCTATATGTACAATGAAAAATATAAGACGAATGACTTTCACGGAATTTTAATTGAATCTATATAAATGCTTTCGCCAGATTTTTGCCAGTAGCCAGCCAACCAAAGCGCCTCCTACGTGTGCAAAATGAGCTATTCCTCCTGCGTTTCCGGAAATACCCAGCCATACGGACCCAACAACAATGATTGGCAATAGATACTTAACTTTCATAGGAATCGGAATAAACATGATCCCGATTCTTGCATCAGGATAAAGTGTAGCAAAGGCTGCAACAACTCCAAAAATTGCTCCGGATGCTCCTACCATTGGTGACGTTAATGCCATATAGAGATTATATGCATCTTCATTATTTGTATAAGGAACCGGATTAAAATTAAATTTGCTCAGGTCTGCTTTCATAAAAATATCCGCAACATTAATATTGACATTGGTAAGATCATTAGTGAGTTGCTGGACCTCATAGAAATTCCATAGATTAAATAAAAAAAATGCGCCCAGTCCGCTTAAAAAATATAAAATCAAATATTTTTTATCTCCTAAAGTTTGTTCAAGAACTGGCCCGAAACTCCATAATGTTAGCATATTAAAAAGAATATGGGCAAAGCCTCCATGCATAAACATATGGGTGATGATTTGCCATGATCTGAAGTTGGGCGAGAAAGGATAAAATGCAGAAAGAGAAGCATAAAACTGAGGAAATATAAAACCAACTGCAATAAATACAATGATGTTAATGAGGATGATATTTCTCGTTATCGGAGGGATACTGTTAAACATACTTTAAAATTTATTTTTAAAATCATTGAACGGAATTTCAAAGAAGCATCTTTTTCCGTTGGGTAAAAATTCAGGGAACCCTAATGCCGTAAAATCTTTAATCAGCTGTTCCGCATCTTTCTTATAGATAAAATCAAATCTTGACTTCGACTGCATTTTATTCCATTGATTCTGGTAAAACTGCATGAATTCCTCTTCTGTCTTATATTCCAGAATGTCGAAAAGATTCTCCAGGAATTTCATTACCTGCGTTTCCTTTAAACCTTCCGGCACAGCATCAATCCTTAGTACACTTTCATGGGCGATGCTCATTTCAAATCCTAATTCAGGAAGGAATTTTTTGATGGATTTATATTTATTTTTTTCAATCTCGTTCATGTGGTATTCCAGTGAGAAAAGCAGAGAATGACTGTTCGTAGTTCCTTTCCGTAGCGGTTTTGTATTTTCTGAAACAACAAGCCTGTGCATTCTTCCAAGATCCAGCATTAAGGTCTTGTCTCCTTTATTAAAAAGCCAGTAGCCGTTCGGGAGTCTCATAAGATCTTCATCAAAATCTTCATCTTCAAAGAGGTTGATTTTTGAAGGTTCAGCTGAAATATTCTGATGGTACATGTCGGCAAGATTTTGAATTTCTGCCTGCTTCACTCCTCTTTCTTCCAGAAACGGATTATAATCTTTATCTACAATAATTTCAGGCATTTTGATAAATCCGCTCCCGCCTCCGTTGCTTTTGCTTGGGAAAGTTTTCTGCATGATTTCATCCAGCTGAGGATCTCTTTCAAAATCAAGACTAGGCGCTATATTATAAATTCCCAGTGATCTTTTAATGGTAGAACGGAGCAATGCAAAAATAAGATGCTCATCTTCAAATTTCACTTCCGTTTTCTGAGGATGGATATTTACATCGATTTTCTCAGGATCTAACTCTAAGAAAAGAAAAAATGTAGGGATATATCCGGGCAGCAGCAATCCTTCAAAAGCTTCCTGTACTGCTTTATTGAAATACGGACTTTTAAAATACCTTCCATTAACGAAGAGAAACTGTTCGCCTCTGGTTTTTTTGGCTCCTTCAGGCTTGGCTACGAAGCCATGAAGTTTACACCAGATAATGTCTTCTTTAATCGGGATCAGCTGTGGCTGCAGTTTTCTTCCGAAAATATCTACAATACGCTGCATCTGGCTTCCTTTTCTTAATCTGAAAACTGCTTCATCATCATGAAAAAGTGAAAACTCAAGGTTTTCGTGCGCAAGAGCAACCCTTTGAAATTCATCAATAACATGCCTGAATTCAATATTATTATTTTTAAGGAATTTTCTTCTGGCCGGAACGTTGTAAAAAAGGTTCTTCACTAAAAAATTGGACCCATCTGCCGTCTGAACAGGGTCCTGAAACTGAAATACACCTCCTTCTATGTAAATGTTGGTCCCTATTGTGGCATCTTTCTGCTTGGTCCTCAGTTCTACCTGAGAAACTGCCGCAATAGAAGCCAGTGCTTCTCCACGGAATCCTTTTGTGGATATTTTAAAAATATCTTCCGTCCCTCTGATTTTGGAAGTAGCATGCCTTTCAAAAGCCATTCTTGCGTCCGTCTCCGACATTCCTTTTCCGTCATCTACCACTTGGATCAGATTTTTTCCCGCATCTCTTACAATCAGTTCAATCTTCGTAGCCTCGGCATCAATTGCATTTTCCAAAAGTTCCTTTACAATGGATGCAGGTCTCTGCACCACCTCTCCTGCCGCAATTTGATTGGCCACATGATCCGGTAAAAGCTGAATAATATCTGACATAAAAAAGTAAATCAACTTACAAAAATAGGCATTCAGAATAAGAATTAAAACAATAAACCCCCGAATTAAAATTTAATTATCAACATTTCAACACTCCTGCCATGCTTTCACTTTAGCTGAAACATCCTTTAATAAAGCATTTTCTTAAAAAACACAATCCCCCAATTGCACTACACAATTAGAGGATTGATTCACAGCTAGTTTACACAAAATTAATACTGATATTTATCGTATTTAAATATGAAGTCTTGTTATAAGAGTTATTCTTCGAAAATAAGCTTCCTCTTTTTCTCACTCTTTTGTTTGATCTCGGATGTTCCGTGAATTTTATCATACAGAAAAGCTAAAAAATTTGGCTTTTTATATATTTTGCTGTATCTGTATTGTGTATTGAAATGTCTGAGGTGTATTTTATAGGCATCATACCCAATCACTACCAGCAAACAAAAACTGATCACATAAAAAACCCTGAACTCAAGATAATAATAAGTAAGTCCGGAAAATACCGCCCCCAATACATAGGCAAACATGATGCTCATCAACAATTTGGCTCTTGCTACCAGCTCACCGTTCTTCCTGAATTTTTTCTGGGTAAACATAGAAAACAGAATTCCCAGGTCGGTGGTAGTACCGGTAAGATGGGTTGTTTTTACGGAGAAGTTGGAAATACTTGCCGTTAAACCATTCTGCAGTCCTGTTGCAAAAAGCATCAGTGCTACCAGATATTCCGTTTCTTCAAGAGTTTTACGGTAATAGAACTGTCCGTAGATTCCTACAAAAAGAAGGCAGGCTATTTCTAGCACCAAAGGCATGGCGTGTGCAAAGTATTTACTTTTCTTATTGAAGTTAATTACCATAAAATTCGACACAAACCCACCGAAGAAGAAAAGAAAAATCCAGCCTCCCACTACAGCAACCTGAGACCAGTTGGCTTTACTTATTTCTGCTGCCAGAATTGCATAATGTCCTGTTACGTTTGACGTAAATGAGAGGAATATCAACAGAGAAGCAATATTTATAGTACCTGCCGTAAAGGCAGTCAGCGTTCCCAGTCTTATGTTGTCTCCCAACGTCCTGCTGTTACTATAATTCCTTAACATTTTTATAATTTTTACGAGTCTTATTTAGGCTTCCACAAAGATTTCCGCAAGTCTTCCTTTTTCCGGAAGGTGTTCTTGGAGCTCTACGGAAATTTCATAACTTTTAAGATCTTTACACTTTTTGATATAAGGGATGAGATCAAATTTTCCGTTCCCTTTACTTTTGATTGACGGAGAATAGTAAGCTTCCTCAATATTTTCAGCTTTTACATAGTTGTTAAAAGTTCTTTGGAAGCTTCCCGTGAAAATATCACACACTATTTTATTGATGAGATGAGGATATTTGTTTTTAACAATGGAATAAGCTTCACAAAATTCCTGAGGCCTCAACTTATTGAAGATTGTACTTTTTGTATTGAATAGAAGATCTCGGATAGAGTCTCCCGTATCATATCCTGAAACCAAAAGAATATTGTACTGATTTTGGTCTTCCGAAGCATCTTTCTCTCTCATTACTTTCTTAAGTATATTAAGAGACTCAAGAGAATAATCTGTGGCTATTAAAATCGTCTTGATCATATTTTTAAGATTTAGTTTCGTATTTATCTTTTTCGATGATACAAAACTAAAATGACCAGATTAGAAGACCTTTGGAATGAAATTAAAATGTGATTAAAGAGATTAAAATCACATTAAAATATTGAAATACTATATCCTTTAAAAATTAATATTTAAAAAATTAATATAAAAAGTGTAACAAAAATGAAGCGATACCAACTAATATCAATAAACATTTTAAAAACAATGAAAAAGCTATTTTCAATATTTTTTATCGCTCTCTTTGCTTTTGTAAGCGCTCAGGATAATGACTCGAAAGAAACAGCCAACCGCTTCTTTTATGAGCTTACCTTTAAGCCGAAGAAAGATTCTGCTAAGCTTGAAAAAGTTCTTACAGTTCTGGATATCGCAAAAGACCGGTCTGTTTACAGAGATTATACCGTAATAGGACAAGACTCTATTATAAAAGTACAGGTTGAAGCCATGCAGAAGTCGGGCGTTTTCAAAGACCTGTCAAAAACCATCAAGATGCCTAAGTTTTCGGAAAAGATCGTAAAACATTATCCCGATATGAAAGTGCAGTATGTCGAAAGAATAGCAAGCGGATTTACACCAATGGGGATTGCTTATAATGAAACCATTAAATTCGACTGGAAAATTTCCAATGAAAAAGAAAAAATAGGCCCTTATAATGCTCAGAAGGCAACTGCAGATTTCGGAGGAAGAAAATGGACGGCATGGTTCAGTACGGATCTTCCGTTTCAGGATGGACCGTATAAATTTTCAGGTCTTCCGGGACTTATTGTAAAAATTGAAGATGAAGGCAAAAATTATTCATGGACGCTGCAGGGAAATAAAAAAGTCCAGAATTGGGAAGAACTTTCTTATTCTGAAAAAATTTCCAACATGTCTTTGAAGGTGACAGAGATGCCGAGAGAGAAATTCGAGAAAACATTCAGCGATTTCAAAAAAGATCCGTTTGCAACGGCAAGACCTATGATGACTCAGGAAATCATGTCTAAAACAATACCAGGAATGGACGGAACCATAGGAGATATGATGAAGAAACAGGAAAAAATGTACAAGGATTTCTTTAACTCCAATGATAATCCTATTGAGCTAACTTTGCCTGCTGCAGATAAAAAGAAAAAATAGACATTCATATTAACTAATTATATTTGAAAGACCCAGATATTATCTTGGGTCTTTTTTCTGTAAATTTTTTTCAGTAGAAATTTAGATTAAGTGTATATAATTTATAAAAACGCCTAGTAGAATAACAAAATTGAGTAGTTTTTGTAAAAACAAATCACCGTGTTTGGAATTTTATTTCAGAGTTAATAATTTGGCAATTCAAAAATTAAAAAATTCTTATGAAAAAAATTCTTATTACGACATTATTGACAGTGTCAACAGTTGCATTTGCAAAAACGGAAGAACCTAAAACTAAAACAGACTTACCAAAAAAGGAAGAAAAAGTGTTAGTGGCAAAAAAAACCATTAAAGGAAATGAAGTACCAAATAATAATTGGACACTCCAAGATTTGTTCAAGCATCCTTGCGAAACTTTAGGCTGGGTAAAAAATCCTGAAATAAGTGTCTCTCTATTAGCTGCTTGTGTTGATTTGCTTACTCAAAAAAAATAAGTAGCAATTAATATAATACTAAGAAAGGCCGAATATCTTTTATTCGGCCTTTTTAGTATTATATGTTATTTAGATTAAATTTAAATAGCGTATATTTGCATACAAAATTTTGGCTTTGAAAGAGATGGGTTTACATAAATTAAGTGGATTTCCCAAAAACAGAATGGGAAAGATTTTAGGGTATGATAACGACAGCCTTAAAATGCCTAACAAAATTATTGAAATGGGGCTTCTTCCGGAAACCTCATTCAGAATTCTGTATCAGGCTCCTTTCAAAGGGCCGATGTATGTAGAATTTGGGGAAGAAAAAAGCCGTATTGCACTCCGTGAAGAAGAGGGCAAATTTATTATTGTTGAAGAATTGAATTGATGCAGGGAAATCAAAAAAAACAAATACTGTTAGTCGGTAATCCTAACGTGGGAAAATCTACGGTTTTCAATGCCCTTTGCAACAAGAAGCAGAAAACCGGAAATTATGCAGGAGTTACGGTAGCCAGCCACTCCGGATACTACACTTATAAAAATGAAGAGGTGGAAGTGGTAGATTTGCCGGGATCTTACAGTATTTATCCAAGCTCTGAAGATGAAGCCATTTTCTCCAAGTTTGTAATAGAGAATCAAAAAGATTACGTGGGAGTAATCTATATTCTTGAGGCATTAAGCTTAAAAAGGGGGCTGCTTTTATTTCAGCAGATTCAGGACCTTGGGATTCCTATGATTTTGGTGGTCAACCAGATTGACCAGTCGGAGAGAAGAGGAATTTCTATTGATATTGATAAGTTTTCAGAAGCTTTAGGGATAAAAATTATTCGAACCAATGCGAAAGAACAGATTGGTATAGAAGAACTTAAAGATGCTGTTTTACAGAATAAATTTGTGAAAACATCGGTGCAGTCTTTTGAAATACCCGCCGAACATAAAGATTTTATCCATAAAGTAGCTTCACATAAAGGTATTGATAACGAATATAAAACTTGGCTTACATTATCTCTGGGTACAGATTTAGGAAAAATTAATTCGGTGGTTGAGCAGATCAACGAGCCCGATTCGAAAAGTCTTGTGCCTAAAAGATTACAGGTGCAGGAAACCGTAAGACGATATCAGCATATTGACGGGATATTATCCAATGTTATTTCAAAAAAACCTCAGTTCAAAGAATTATTAACCGAGAAATTAGATAAAATTTTAGTTCATAAATTCTGGGGATACGTGGTTTTTATGATGATTTTATTAATCATTTTCCAAAGCGTTTTTTTCCTTGCAGAATATCCTATGAACTGGATTGATGAGTTCTTTGCATGGCTTTCCGCTTTTACGGGAGAGCACCTGCCGGAAGGACCTTTGAACTCGCTGATCTCAAACGGAATTGTGCCGGGAATAGGAGGAATTGTCATCTTCGCACCGCAAATCGGGATTTTACTGTATTTTCTTTACCTGCTTGAAGATTCGGGATATATGGCGAGGGTAGTTTTTTTAATGGACAGGCTTCTCCGGCCTTTCGGGCTGAATGGGAAAAGCATTGTTCCTTTAGTATCCGGAACCGCCTGTGCAATTCCTGCGGTAATATCTACAAGAAATATAGAAAACCTGAAGGAAAGACTGTTAACGATTCTGGTAACACCTTTCATGACTTGTTCTGCAAGGCTTCCTGTTTACAGTATTATTATCGGATTAATCATCTCAGACGAAACATTTTTAGGAATAAAATATAAAGCGCTGGTATTAATGGCAATGTATCTATTGGGATTCGTGGTGGCTTTATTATCAGCCGCAGTTCTTAACAGGTTCATTAAAAATAAAGGGAAAACCTACCTGGTAATGGATTTGCCAACATACAAAAAGCCCCTTTTCGGATACGATTTTAAAATGGTTTTAGGAAAAGTCTGGGATTTCATTACAGGAGCAGGGAAAATTATTTTCATCGTAAGCATCATTATTTGGTTTTTAAGCTACTTCGGACCCAAGCAAAAACCGGATCAGTTTGTGGCTACCAATGTGGAGCTGGATCATTCCTACTTAGCTAAAATGGGTAAGGGAATAGAGCCAGTGATTGCTCCACTAGGGTACGACTGGAAAATGGGTGTCGGAATTCTTACAAGCTTTGTAGCAAGGGAAGTTTTTGTAGGTACAATGTCCACATTATACAGCCTTGAAGATGATGCTCCTGAAGTGAAAGTAATTGATAAAATGAGAAGAGATGTAAAACAGAACGGCGAAAAAGTGTTTAGTTTTGCAACAGGGGTTTCCGTTCTTCTTTTTTACGCATTTGCAATGCAGTGTATTTCTACACTTGCAGTAGTCTACAGAGAAACCAAAAGCTGGAAGTGGACAGCTTTACAGGTGGTAATGATGACCGGTTTGGCATATTTTGTGTCCATGTTTGCATACCAAATCTTAAAATAATGGATTCTTCCTTAATTGTACAATACATTGTTGTTCTTCTCGTTGTAGCATTTGCCTGCTATTCCTTGTTCAGAATACTTAGAAAGAATTTTGCACCGAAAAAATTCAGCTCTAAAAGGACAAACTGTGATAAGGATTGCGGTTGTTCATAACTTTGTTAGTAATTAATTATTTATCAAAACTTCTTTTCATTATTTTTGCATAGATGAAGAAACGATATTATATATTTTGTGATGAATCTGTTAAGAAAGGAATTCTCTACTCAAATTTTTATGGAGGAGTATTAATTGATAGTAAAGATCATAAATTAATTTCTGATGTTTTAGAAGAAAAAAGAATTAATATTTTAAAAACGTCCGAATTAAAATGGCAAAAAATTACAAAACTTAACCATAAACAATACATTGATGCTATGGACACTTTCTTTGATTTTATCCAAGCTGGAAAAATTAAAGTAAGAATTATGTTTACTAACAATAAAATTGTTAAGCCTGATTTGAAAGAAGAGCAATTAGAGAATGAATATTTACTTCTTTATTACCAATTCTTAAAACACGCTTTTGGTCTTAGATTCTTAAATCCAAATGATGAAAATAATCTGGAAATTTTTCTTGACAAAATTCCTGATACAAAAGAGAATTGTAAAAAGTTTAAAAAATATCTTTTAGGGTTACAAAGTTTGCCGGACTTTTTGGACGCAAATATTAAAATTTCAGAACAACAAATTAGTGAGGTTGATTCAAAAAGTCACATAATAATGCAATATTTAGATGTAGTCTTAGGATCAATAGCCGCAAAATTAAATAAGACATTTTTAGAGAAATCTGCCGAAACAGGGAAAAGAGGAAATAGATCAATTGCAAAAGAGAAAGTTTATAATCATATCAATAAAAGGATAAGATTAATATATCCAAATTTTAATATTGGTATAACAACAGGTAAGCAATTAAATTTTCAAAATTTATATCATATGCCTTATAGACATTGGGTATTTATAGGAAGAAATGCGGTTAGAGAATAAGAAAAGTTCCAAAATATATCTACATAAACCGCCAACGCGTAACGAAGGACTTCGATATATAATGAAACTTTATACAAAGTTATTAAAAATAAATAGAACTACAAAATATTTAGATATATATATGTCACTAATAAAAAGTATTTCAGGAATCCGTGGCACCATCGGAGGTAAAGTAAACGATAACCTTACGCCGCTTGATGTGGTAAAATTTGCTTCCGCATTCGGAACATGGCTTCAGAATAATAACAATAAAAAGGACCTTACCCTCGTTATTGGTAGAGATGCAAGGATTTCCGGGCAAATGGTTTCCTCTCTTGTTACCGCGACATTGCAGGGACTGGGAATTAATGTGATTGATCTGGGACTTTCCACAACACCAACGGTGGAAATAATGGTTCCTGAACTGAAAGCCGACGGTGGAATTATCCTGACCGCTTCCCACAACCCAAAACAATGGAATGCCCTGAAATTACTCAATAATAAAGGTGAATTCATCAGCGGAGAAAATGGAGCCGAAGTTTTAGCTCTTGCAGAAAACGAAGATTTCAATTATGCAGAAGTAGATGATCTGGGAAAATATGAAACAAGAGACGATGCTTTCGATATTCATATTCAACAGATCCTTGATTTGCCGATGGTAGATGCAGAGGCAATTAAAGCTAAAAAGTTCAAAGTAGTTTTAGATGCGGTAAATTCTACAGGGGGTATTGCTATTCCTATGCTTCTGGATAAGCTGGGCTGTGAAACGGTAAAACTATACTGTGAGCCAACAGGCCATTTCCCGCACAATCCTGAACCGCTAAAGGAGCATTTAGGAGACATTTGCGAGCTGGTAAAAAAAGAAGGGGCAGATTTCGGAATTGTAGTTGATCCCGATGTAGACCGATTAGCTCTTATCGACGAGAAAGGAGAAATGTTTGGAGAAGAATATACCCTTGTTGCCGTTGCAGACTATCTGCTGAAACATAAAAACGGAGTAGCTGTTTCCAACCTTTCTTCGAGCCGGGCATTAAGAGATGTAGCCAAAGCACACAACTCGGAATATTTTGCAAGTGCCGTAGGAGAAGTGAATGTGGTTACTTTAATGAAGGAGAAAAATGCCGTAATCGGAGGCGAAGGAAACGGAGGAATTATCTATCCTGATCTTCATTACGGAAGAGATTCTCTGGTGGGAGTTGCTTTATTTTTAACGCATCTTGCCAAAGAAAACAAAACAGTCTCTGAGCTCAGAGCAGGTTACCCAGGTTATTTTATGGGTAAAAAGAAAATAGAATTAACACCGGAAATAAACGTTGATGATATTTTAACCAAAATGGAAAAAGAATATCAAAATGAAGAAGTGTCTACGGTAGACGGTGTAAAAATAGATTTTGAAAACAAATGGGTTCATTTAAGAAAATCAAATACGGAACCTATTATCAGAATTTATACAGAGGCTAAATCGCAGGAGGAAGCCGACCGGTTAGGTGATGAAATGATAGCTAAAATCAATAGTCTGATTTTATAAAATTAACATCTGTTTCATCATTTTAATCGTAATTATTATTAAATTTAAAACTAAGATTTTCAGAAGCGAGTATTTGTATATCTCATATCTCTAGTCTTAAATCTTAAAACTGTTTTATATTGGAAGAATATTTTGGAAATGAACTTGTAAAAAAGTTCGAGGAAATGATGGAAAATAATGATGAATTCTACTTCGATACAGAAGAGCTTGAAGACATTATTGTTTATTACCTGGAGCTGGGAGATTTTAATTATGCAGATACTGCAGTAAATTACGGGCTCAAGCTGCACCCCAATTCCTTAGACATCAAGATCAAAAAACTTGAAATTCTTTTGGAATGGGAAGATTATAATACGGCCAAAGAGCTGATCGATGAGCTGAAAGGTTCTTCTATGGAAAACACAGACTTTTTGGTCTGCTATGCGAAGTATTATTCGAACTTAGGAAATCCCAGAAAATCCATTGATATCTGCAAAAAAGCATTAGAACTGAAAGAAGAAGAAAACTTTCTTCACAACTTTATTGCGGATGAATATGTAAATCTTGGAGATCCTTTTAACGCCCTTAAACATTACAGAAAAGCACTTAAAGAAGACCCAACCGATGATTATGCATTGGAAAACTGTATGGTCTGTTTTTCTGACCTGAATAAGAGTGATGAGGCTATTGCCTTTCTCAATGAATATCTTGATGAATATGCCTACTCGGAAATTGCATGGTTTGAGTACGGACAGTTCTACTTCAACAGGAAAAATTACGACGAAGCGATAAAAGGCTACGATTATTTACTGGCCATTAATTCAAGCTCAGTAGGCGTTTATGCTAACAAAGCGGCGTGCTACGAAGCATTGGGAGATTATAAAAAAGCAATATCCGTTTATGAAGAGATGCTTGAGCTGGAATATACAAAAGCGTTTACTTTTTATAAAATAGGACTTTGCTACAAGGCACTAAGGCAGCCGATTGTTGCTTTAAATGCTTTCCAGAAATCATTACGGGAAGATCCGCAGTTTTATCTGGCGATGATGGAGCAGTCATACATTTATGAAGAAATGGGAGGAATGACCGAAGCTTTACATTTTGCAAGAGAAGCTACTCATCTGAATGAAAATAATCTTGATTATCAAAAAAGACTGGCATTTTTATTCATTGATGCCGGAAAGTTTGAGGAAAGTCTTGCCTGTCTGAAGAAGCTGGTCGAAGCAGAACCGTCAAGGTTCTATAATTGGTATGCCTATTCTGAAGTATTGATGCTGCTCGGAGAATATGAAGAAGCAATTCTGGTTCTTAATAAAGCCGTAAAAACGCATCACAGGGCAGAATTATACTATCAGCTGAGCAACTGCTACTTCAACCTGAAAGATCAGGACAAAGGAAAAGAAGTACTGCTACAGGCTTTGGATCTGGATCCTACACTGGTTTCAGATATGCAAAAAAAGTATCCTTTCATTAAAGATGAGGTGAAAAAAGCTAAGGCAAAAGTAAAAAAGAAAAATTCTGAAGGTTAATATAAACGAAACCTTTTAATAAAGATTAATCCCGCATTTTGCGGGATTATTTTTTTATACTATTAGGCTTACTCCTCAGAAAGATAAGCCCGGCAATAATAACACCGGCTCCGGCAAATTGGAGTGCAGTAAGTTTCTCGCCATCCAGAATTCCCCAGATAATCGCAACAATTGGCATCAGCAGAGTAACTGTTGAAGCAAACAAGGGAGAGGAAACTTTCAGAAGACGATAATTCATCATCATCGCCAATCCGGTTCCGAAAATGGACAATAAGCTTACGAACATCAGGCCTGTAAGATGATTCCTATCCAGGCTGAATGTTGAAAAAAAGCCGGTGAAAATAAGAGCAATCAACGAAGGTAAAAATAAGACGAATGTAAAAACAAAGGCCGATAATACCGTAGAGGAAATATCCATTAATTTGGATTTTACCGTGGTAGTGCTTACCGCATAGCATAAAGTGGCCAGCAAAAGCAGTAAAATGGGAATTAGCTTAAATGTTCCGCTTTCTGCATCTCCTCCGAAAGCCAGAAGGCAAACTCCCGTAAAGCTTATTAGAGTACCTGTAATCTGCCGTCCTGTAGTTCCGAATTTCCATATCAGCGCACCCACTATAATTACAAAGATGGGCATCATTGAATTCACGATTCCGGCAATGCTGCTGCTGACTTCTGTTTCGGCGATAGGAAACAGGAACATCGGAATAAAATTTCCTGTAAAAGCGGCCAGCAAAAGCCACTTCAGATGTTTTTTCGGAAAAAGTTTATATTTTGAGATGGCAATCGGCATCAGGATGATTCCGGCAATCAATACTCTTAAAGCACCCACCTGGTAAGGACTAAAATGCTCAAGAGATTTTTTAATCAATATAAAGGAAGATCCCCATATCACACTCAAAAGGATGAGAAGAATCCACTTTTCTCTGTCAGTATTCATTATTTCTTTGTAAAATTTTCAGAAACTCCCGCTTGGGAATCATTCTTGCGCCCAGGCTTTCCAGGTGATCAGTATGAGACTGACAGTCGATGAGTTCCAGTTTGTTTTTATACGTTTGGGTGAAATGGATAAATCCGGCTTTTGATGCGTTGCTTACTTTGGAAAACATGCTCTCTCCACAGAAAACATTTCCGATCTGAAGGCCATAAAAACCGCCTACCAGTTCTTCATCTTGCCAGACTTCTATACTCTTTGCCAGGCCATAATCATGTAGTTTGATGAAAGATTCCATCAATTCATCCGAAAGCCAGGTTCCCGACTGTCCTTTTCTGCCTATTTCCCTGCAGTTTTTGATCACTTCTCTAAAGTTTGTATTTTCAGAAAATGTAAAAACCTTGCGGTCCAGAATTTTTTTCATGGATTTGGAGATCTTTATCTCATCAGGAAACAGTACAAATCTGGGATCGGGACACCACCATAGAATTTCTTCACCCGGATTATACCACGGAAAAATGCCCAGCTGGTAGGCAAACCAGATTCTTTCTATAGACAGATCGCCGCCAAAAGCAATTACTCCTTCATGGCCGTCATACAGTTCCGGATCGGGAAAAGAAATCTCATTTTCGTCTAGTCGAATCATTTTTCGGGAAAAAAAATCCCACTTAAGAAAGCAGGATTTGTATTTCAATCGTATTTTTTATTTAAAAAGGCAAATCATCATCATCGTCTCCTGCGAAAGGATTTTCATTGGAAACCGAAGATGCAGACTGCGATGGTGCTGCCTGGGTAGGTTCTGATGCATTGTCAGAAACTTTCTCTACTCTCCATCCGGTAATAGAGTTGAAGTATTTCGTTTCACCTTGTGGAGAAACCCATTCTCTTCCTCTGATGTTGATTCCTACTTTTACATTTTCGCCTTCTTTCAGATTATCCAATAAACTGATCTTATCAGACAAAAATTCTATGTTTATCGGCTGTGGATATTGCTCCTGAGTCAAAATGACCATTTCTCTTTTTTGGAAACCGCTCGCAAATGTCTGAGCTTCAAAAAGTTTCTTTACCGTTCCTTGTAATTCCATATCATATTAATTAACGATGTAAAAGTAATAAATTGAAATGTAATAAAGAGTGTCGGGAATAAAAAATGTAAAAATTTTAATTTTTTCTGCTGAAAAGTTTGGCGGTAAAAGAATTTATCCTATCTTTGCACCACTGAAAACGAGAGAAGATCATTAAAAATTCAGTAAAACAAAAACACGCGGATGTGGTGTAATTGGTAGCCACGCCAGACTTAGGATCTGGTGCCGAGAGGCGTGGGGGTTCGAGTCCCTTCATCCGCACAGTTTGCGAAAATAGCTCAGCTGGTAGAGCACAACCTTGCCAAGGTTGGGGTCGCGGGTTCGAATCCCGTTTTTCGCTCCACGCCTGCCCTGGT
>CAJYWN010000001.1 GCA_913778275.1 uncultured Chryseobacterium sp. | reverse complement strand
TACTGCTTTTTCGAAATCTCCTTCAGCTTCTACTAAAGCTTTTTTGCAGTCCATCATACCTGCACCTGTTTGGTTTCTCAATTTTGCTACGTCTGCAGCAGCTGGTGTATAAGACATAATATCTATTTTTTTTTATTTAAGATTCGTATTAATTTTTAGCTTACTTTTAAAGCTGCGCAAAGATAATGATTTTAATGATAAACTAAAAAATGACTTTTTGCGTTATTTATATTATTTAATAAATTTTTAAATGTCTCTTTAATGAAGAAAATACTTCTCCTTATATTTTTATGCATATTTACCCTTGGTTTTTCACAGAAAAAGAAAAAGGCAAAATCAAAAGCTATTGTAGAAAAAGAAACGGTAATCATTTACACTGAAAATGATGCGGAAACAACTGCTGAAGCCAGAGTGGTTGCAGGATTTCTGAAGCAGAATCCCGGCCACGCCAAAACAGATTATTTCAAAAGAAAACTTATGCAGATTGTTATGGCAAACAATTCTCCGGAAGCCAAACCAACGATAAAACCGCTAAGCGAAGACAAGATCAAACAGATGGTGATTGATAACAACAATCTTAATAAGACTAAAGCTGTAGCTGCTAATGCAGGTGCGGCAGCGCCGGAAAGAACGGTGAACTATGCCAGCGTTGCAGGGACTGCCAGTAAAAAATCGGGAGCCAGTGAGCAGCATAAAAAAACGGCGGCAATGCTTACACATATGTTCAATAATGATCCTATGGACAAGGAAGCATATATTAATATCAAAAACAGATCAAAATGTAACCTGATTGTGAAAATCAACGGAAAAAAATACTATAATCTTGATGTTCCTGCAAACGGGCAGAATTTCCTGCTGGTGGAAAAAGGAGAATACATCCTCACAACAATGGTCTGTGATGCCAAATATTCATCTTTAAAAAAGATCAATAAAGATATCGAGATCGAACTGAATCTGAGAGAAGAGTAAAAGAAAAAAATAGATGATAAAATAAAAGCCGGCTAAGAAAATTAGCCGGCTTTTATTTTATCCTTTAAATTGCCCCATGGCAATAAATTTATCCTGTCTTTGCGTTTCAAGCTCCTGTCCTGTGAATTTTGAGAAGGCTTTGATATTTTGTAAAATAGAAGTCTTCAGATTCTGGAAAGTACCTGCCGGATCATAATGTGCTCCTCCAAGAGGTTCTTCAATGATACCGTCGATGAATTTTTCTCTTAAAGCATCTTTCGGGGTCAGGTTCAAAGCATTGGCTGCATCTTCTTTATGATCCCAGTTTCTCCAGAGGATGGATGAACAGCTTTCCGGAGCAATTACGGTATACCAAGTGTTTTCCAGCATATATACTTTATTTCCTACACCGATTCCTAATGCTCCACCGCTGGCTCCTTCACCAATGATGTACGTAAAGATGGGTGTTTTTAGCTGAACCATCTCAAAAATATTTCTGGCGATGGCTTCACCCTGACCTCTTTCTTCAGCTTCCAGTCCCGGATATGCTCCCGGGGTGTCTACCAAAGTTACTACAGGAATCTGAAACTTTTCAGCGAGTTTCATCAGTCGAAGTGCTTTTCTGTATCCTTCAGGATTCGGCATACCGAATCTTCTGTGCTGCCTTTCTTTTGTAGTTCTTCCTTTCTGAGTTCCAATTACCATCACTTTCTGTCCGTCCAGTGTAAGCAGGCCACCTACCATTGCAGGGTCATCAGCGAAGTTTCTGTCTCCGTGAAGCTCAAGGAAGCTGCCTTTATCTGCCATTCCGTTGATATAATCCAACGCGTAAGGACGATCCGGGTGACGGGACAGTTGTACTCTTTGCCAAGGGGTAAGATTTCCGTAGATTTCTTTTTTCTTTTCTAAAATCTTATCCTCGATCTGGCTACATGCTAATTTTACATCAACACCACTTTCTTCTCCTACCAAAGAACAAGTCTGAAGTTGATCCATTAGTTCTTTTATAGGAAGCTCGAAACTTAAATATTCCATTTCTTGAAGTAAATTAAATCTTTCAAATTTATGAAAAATTATATGAATCTATTTAAAATTATTGATCGCATTGTTTATTCTGGAGATAGTTTCCTCTTTTCCAAGAAGTTCCATGATATCCGGAACGTCCGGTCCTTTCAGTTCTCCTACTAAAGACAAACGTAAAGGCATCATTACTTTCCCCATTCCCAGACCTTTATTTTCCGCGAAATCATGAATGGCGTTCTTCAAATTTTCGGCATTGAAATCCGTGTTTTCCAAATAAGAAGCCAATTCTTCCAAAATAGCCGAAGTTTGATCATTCCATGCTTTTTTTGAAGCTTTTTCATCATAAGAAGTAGGTGCTTCGAAGAAAAATTTTCCTTTTTCATTATCAAGAATAAGATCTTGTACAAAGGTTAATCTTTCCTTCATTAATGAAATTACTTTCAGTAATTTTTCATCTGAAAGCGTTGTATTAAAGTCTGAATTTTTTAAAATTTCAAGTAATTCCTGTTCAGATTTTTGCTGGATATACTGATGGTTGAACCATTCTGCCTTTTCTTTGCTGAATCTTGCCCCGGCTTTATGAACTTTATTTAAATCAAATTCTTTTGCCATTTCATCCAATGATAAAATTTCTTTATCATCTGCAGGAGACCAGCCTAAAAGCGCGACCATATTGATGAATGCTTCGGGAAGATATCCGCTTTCTCTGTAACCTTTGGACACGTTTCCTGTTGCGGGATCTGTAAAGTTTAAAGGAAAAACCGGGAAGCCGAATTTATCACCGTCTCTTTTGCTGAGTTTACCTTTTCCCTCAGGTTTAAGAATTAATGAAAGATGCGCAAATTGCGGAGCTTCCCAACCCATTGCTTCATACAATAAAGTATGCAGGCCTAAAGAAGGCAGCCATTCTTCGCCGCGAATGACGTGGGTAATTTCCATTTCATGGTCATCGATAATATTGGCGAAATGATAAGTAGGCATTCCGTCATTTTTTACCAGAACCTTATCGTCTAAGGTGTTGGTGTTTACAGAAAATTTTCCGCGGATGATGTCGTCAAGGTTCAGCGTTCTGTCCACCGGCATTTTGAATCGTACCACATAAGGTGTTTTTTCTTCCAGCAGCTTTTCTACTTCCTCTTCTGAAAGAGCCAGGCTGTTTCTTAGCTGGTTTCTTGTTCTGTTATCGTAAGAGAAAACATCACCTTTCGCTTCATACTCTGCCCGAATGGCATCCAGTTCTTCCGCAGTGTCGAAAGCAATATACGCGTAATCTGTTTTCAGAATCTGCTCTGTATATTTATCGTAAATATCTCTTCTTTCAGATTGTCTGTAGGGAGCAAATTTTCCTCCTTTTTTGGGGCTTTCATCGGCTATAATCCCGCACCATTCCAAAGCTTCTTCGATATATTCTTCTGCACCTTCCACATATCTGGCGGTATCGGTATCTTCAATTCTCAATACAAATTCGCCACCCTGGTTTTTAGCAAAAAGATAGTCATATAATGCGGTTCTTACGCCCCCCAAATGTAATGGTCCCGTAGGACTTGGAGCAAAACGTACTCTTACTTTCTCCATTTTCAATTTAAATTTTATGCAAATTTACTTAAAAATATACGGTTTTAAGAATGTTTAATAGATGGTTTGTTTGCTTTATTGATCCGAATATTTACTTTTGTATAATAATAAAAGTCTTAAATTATGTTAGAAATTGGGGAAAGACCTTGGGGAAAATATTATGTCTTGGCAGATGAGCCAAATTATAAGCTGAAAAGAATTGAAGTAAACCCGGGTCAGAAGCTCTCTTATCAGTATCATCACAAAAGACAGGAACAGTGGACGATTATTGAAGGTGATGCAACGGTGGTTCTGGATGATAAAGAGATCGGCCTGAAGTATGGTGAAAGCATTTTCATCCCGCTTGGAGCAAAACACAGAATGATGAATCTTTCCGAAAAACCTGTTGTATTCATTGAGGTGCAGACCGGAACGTATTTTGGTGAAGATGATATTGTGAGGATTGAAGATGAATATGATAGAAACTAATCTTTAACAAATATAAAAATGGCTGTCCGGAATTGGGCAGCCATTTTTTTAGAACAGACTTTTCAGCCATAGTTTGAATTTTTTTGTGCCTGAAAGATGTAGCTTAAGTTCAGGCTGGGGAAACTTCCTCTCAAAAGCTGTTATAAAATCATCAATATTTTTTGCGGGGAAAAAAGAAAGCTGATGCCAGTCTGAAGGAGAAAGCGGGTGGAAATCAACAAAATCAGTATGGTTTTCTGAGTGAATGCCTTTCCAGAATTCAAAAAACTTCATCGTGTCGAAGTCATTTTTGTGTCCCCAGTTCATGATTTTTTCAAGGATTTCATTTTCACCTCTTGCCCATGACTGATGAATGAGGCGATATCCGAGGGATAATGTTCGTCCGGTATTGGTTCTTCTTGCGTATTGGTATTTCGGATAGTTGGTGATAAGAAAGCATTTTTCTTCAAATGGCTCAATAATATAAAAACCACGCTCATCATGCCGGAATAAGGTGACCCAGTCTACCTGAAAATTGAGAGGATTTTTTTCAGGATCTGCCAAAAGGTAGGCATGCTTTCTTAAAAACTGAGAGAGCTTTTTAAAGTCATAAGCATATTCGTCACCATCAATTTGGATGTGCCAGCCGCCATTACCCATTTTTTGAGCCATCATATTTCTTTGCCTTGTTTCCAGATCCATCGGAGCATTACCTTCAATGTAGAATTTATCTTTGTACAATGTAATTTTATGCTGTGTGTCGAGACTTTTTATTTCTGAAAAAAAGCTTTCAGGGATATATACATCATTGCCGGCCCACGTTTTATTGTTTTCATCATAGCTGATCACAATCTGGTCTACATGATCGTAAATTTGTTTTACAGAGGTGAAAATATAAGAGTAATCATAAGATAGGAGGTAGCCCGCTTTGATAATGTTTTTTTTGTCTCTCATAATAAATGCTTATTTTCGTTAGCCGGAAAAGGCTGGACAAAATAATAAATTAAAAATGGGAATTAAAAGATTTTTTAAAAATAAAATCAGAGATCGTAATTTTATTAAGAATAAGAGAAAGCTTAAGATCAATCATTATGATTTAGATTTTTTTGAAGATTATGTTTTTAATTTCACTAAGTGCGAAAATCCTGAGGTTTCCATTATTATTCCTGTTTACAACCAGATAAGATATACCTTAAACTGTCTTTACACCATCGATCAGTTTGACCGCGATATTCAGAAGGAAATTATTATCATCAACGATAACAGTACAGACGACACTTTAGAATATTTAAAGAAGATTAATGGAATAACCGTTATTGATAACCCGGAAAACCTGGGCTTTCTCAGAAACGTGAATAAAGGCATTCGTGCAGCAAAAGGGAAATATGTCTACCTCCTGAACAACGACGTTGAAGTTCAGGAAAATTATTTGTCCAGCCTTCTGAATGTTTTCAGCAGTAAAGATAACGTTGGTGCCGTAGGTTCTAAAATGATTTTTGCAGATAATACGCTGCAGGAAGCCGGATGTCTTATTTTTGAAAATACGGAAATCGTAAACCTGGGAAGATGCGAGGCGATTGATACTCCAAAGTATAACTTTTTAAGAAAGGTTGATTATTGTTCCGGATGCAGTCTGCTGGTTCAAAGAGTGGACGGCAGCGGAAATCTTAATCTTCTGGATGAAGCCTTTCTGCCTGCTTATTATGAAGAAACTGATCTTTGCCAGCGTTTGAAATATGAGCAGGGGCTAGATATTTATTATCAGCCGGGTTCTGAAATTATTCATTTTGAAAATATTTCCTACACGGGGAAAGATAATGGTAAAGAACTTCTGCTGCAGAAGAACAGGGAAATCTTCATGAGCAGATGGAATCAGTATTTTACGAATAAGAGATTTCTTGATAAAGGAAATACCAATAATATCAACGCTTTTTATAAGAAACCGAATATCTTAATTCTTGAAGAACTTATTCCGAAGCCGGACAAAGATTCCGGTTCCAGAAGGTTTTTGGAAATCACAAAAATTCTTCAGAAAAACCAGCACAGGATAATTCTGGCGGTGAAGCAGCTTAATGACGAGGATGATGCTTACGTGAAATTTTTCAGGGGTATTGGTGTTGAAGTATGTAAGGATTTTGTCAATGCACAGGATAAAATTGTTAAAGTTAAAGATCAGGTGCAGGAAGCCCTTCATTTTGTGGATATTGTATGGATTTTCAGGCCTACGGGTTTTGACTATTGGTATAAAATAATTAAAGATCAGCTTTCCGGGCAGAAAATAATTTATGATATGGTTGATCTTCATTACCTGAGAATGGAGAGAGAAAACGAGTACATCGCCATAACGAAACACCGTAAAAAGGAAATGAAATTCTTTCGGGAAACAGAATATTCTGCTATGCAGGCGGCAGATGTAGTGGTTTCCATCAGTGATGAAGAAAAGAAAATCGTTTCCGGACAAGGTATTCAGACTGAGAAAGTATTTACAGTCAGTAATATTCACGAGCCTCTTAAAATTCCGCATGCAGCATATTCCGACAGGAAAGATCTTTTATTTATAGGCGGTTTTTATCATATGCCTAATATGGATGCCGTAAAATTTCTTTACGAAAGCATTATGCCTTTGGTTTGGGCTAAAGATGATTCCATTAAAATTAATATACTCGGGCCGGATTTTCCTGAGGAAATAAAAAAACAATATAACTCAGAAAGATTCTGTATTCTGGGATATCAGAAAACTGTTGATTACTGGTTTGAAAATTCAAGAATTTTTGTGGCGCCTTTGAGGTATGGAGCGGGTGTTAAAGGTAAAATAGGCCAGGCTCTGGAATTTGCCCTTCCCGTGGTAACAACGGAGATCGGTGCAGAAGG
This sequence comes from uncultured Chryseobacterium sp., assembly GCA_913778275.1. Next base: position 14,589 of record CAJYWN010000001.1, on the reverse strand, counting down.
AATGGGACTTGTAGACGGAGAAACAGCATTGGTTTCGGAAAACAACGCTCAACATTTTGCAGATAAAATCCTGGAGCTTTACCATAATGAACAACTCTGGAATACGCTTCACCAAAACAGTACTCAGCCTCTCGAAAAATTTTCTGTAAAGCAGCAGGATAAAAATATCAAAAGCATGTTTGAATATTTAGGATTCAAATAAAGCTGTTATGATTTTATAATTTCCCTGATCCAATTACTAAAGCCATATTTTTTCACGATGTCTTCAGGAAGCTCGTGGTAAGGTTTTTTCAAAAACTGCTGAATGTTATTATAATTGTCGTTTTCAACGATAAAAATATTATCAGGGTGATAAAAATCGTAATTTTTCACCGTGATGTTGTCGGTGATTACTTTTTTCCGATAGTACAGTCCTTCAAAAAACCGTATGGAAAGCCCGTTATGCAGAGGGTCTACAAAATCCAGCAGGATGTCTGAATCTATTACCTGTTCCAGATTTTCCTCAAAAGTAATTCTGTCTTTAATATAGGTAATTTTGCCGTTTTTGCGATCGGGCTCTTTGAAGTACTGAATGAATATGGAGAGATTTACATCAAACCCGGAAATTTCATTAATGAATTTATCAATTTTTTCTTCCCTGCTTTTCCAGTATAATCCCACGAAATAAAGCTTCGGGTTTTCAGTATTGTATTCTTTATAAAAAGGAGGAAGATGATCGAAGTAAAAATTAGTGATCTGCTTGATATTGTGCTGATTTTTAACTTCTTCAAAACAGAAAAAAGTATCAAATAAATCGAAATATTGTTTAATTTCAGGAAACTTTTCAATGCCGTCCCATTGATAGGCAATCAGTTTTGAAGTTTTTTCTTTGAGCTTTTTTATGAAGGAGACCGGAAAGTTATCGGGACGTATCACCAGAATATAATCGAGTTGGCTACCTGTTGCGGAAAGATTGCGCTCAAGCTCTTCTTCAAAATGACGATTGATAAGTTTTTGCTTATACCCTTTATCCCTGAAAATATTTTTGATAAATAAGTTTTTAACACTTTCAAGCCCTCGGTATTTGAATTTTGAAACTTTGTCTGTAATAAGAAAAGGCTCAAAACCTGCTTTTGTAAGATTATCAACAAAAAGCTTTGGAAAATCTGAATAATCAGGCATTACCAAAAGAAATTTTTCCTTTTTCATCATTTTGAATTTGAATTAAAAAGACGGAACATGATGATTTTAAAATGCTTTCGCAGACTGTTGACCGGACTGTTGAAATATTCTTTTTTTATCGTATTGCTGTCCTTTAAACTGATGGTGTTGAGGTATTTAAAGTAAGTTTTCTCAATATTTTTCAGATTAATCGAATCATTGAATTCGGGATTCACTTCCTTAAATGTCTTTTCCATTTCCAGCACCGCTGCATTGGAATAATTTGAATCATTTTTAAAATTTCCGATGATTATTTTTTTCAGGTAGGAAATATAATACGCACTGATATTCTTATCCGGATAAGTAAGGTAATAATTATTGTAAATGGTTTTAATAACGCTCAAATAGCCTAAAAGATTTTTATCGCTTTTCTTTTTAGTAATCGACTGCGCATTGTCAACGGTATACAGATAAGTGATTTCAGGAATGAATGTTACATTTTTTGCCCTGAACATGGTTTCGAAAAACCACAATTCATCTTCATGGTAGATTCCGCTTAAAAATTTCAAGTGATTTTCCCGGATAAATGCGTTTCTGTAAAGTTTATTCTGGGCAATGGGGCTTAATCCCTCAGTCATATTTTTTATAAGAACCTCAGAGTGATCATTGGCAATTAATTGTTTTTCAGAAGGATGGGGTAGTGATGAGATGTTTTCTTTTCTTTCCCATGCATAGGTAGCTGTTTTCCCGATAATAATATCTTCTTTTCCTGTATAAGCGGAAATGAGGGCTTCAATAGCTTTTGGAGGAAGGAGATCATCACTGTCACAGAAAAAAATAAAATCTCCTTTGGCTTTCTCCAGTCCGAAATTCCGGGTATCGGAAAGCCCCTTATTCTCCTGGTCATAAATTTCAAATTTTTCATCCGAAAAATTTTTGATAATCTCCAGCGTATTATCCGTGCTTCCGTCATTAATTAAAATACATTGAATGTCTTTATACGTCTGATTCCGAATGCTTAAAAGGACCTCGTGTATGTAATGCGAAGCGTTGTAACAAGGAACTATAATGCTTACTGAAAAGCTCATCTTAAATAATTTTTTTCAGGGTTTCATTTACCTCTTCAATTGAAAAAGGCTTTAAACTGTCTACCGAGTTTTCACAAAGTGTATTCCACAGTTTTTCATCACTATTGAGCCTTATAATAGCTTCAGCAAAAGATTTTTCATCGTTGGCAATAAGAACGTTTTTTTCGTTCACAAGCTGCATTCCTTCTGCTCCGATATCTGTAGTAACAACAGGCAGAAAATATTCAAAAGCCTGGCCTATTTTTCCCTTTACTCCTGCGCCGAACCGTAATGGAGCTACCATCAGCCTGGATTTCATAAAATGATCTTCAATACTTTCTACAAATCCTAAAAATTTAAATTTGGGATACAATCTCAGATCAAGTTTTTCCGCGACATTGCCAATAACGCTTACTTCAAGGTCCGGATTTTCTTTCCAGACCAAAGGCATTACTTTTTCATAGAGAAACTTCACTGCATCTATATTAGGCGCATGAATAGAGCCAATGAATACAATCCCCTTGCTCGTTAGGAAGCCGTTTCTTTCTGAGAGGCTAATTTTAGGGTAATGAATATTTGAAATGGTGAATATTTTTTTTTCGTCGGCATAGTGTTGCATGATTTCCTTTTCTTTATCTGAAATGGCAATAATGTAATCCAGCTGCGGTGCAATTACTGTTTCCAGACGATAAAAGTGCTTATAATTTTTCTTTAATGAAATACGTTTCGGCTCAATCTCAATTGCTCTCTTATACCGTAAGAAGTGAATGTCCACCATATCGTAGATGAATTTAGAAGAAGGCAGGATGTTCTTTATTTTTCTGTAAAATAAATCGAGTGCGAGCGGACCGTTGAACCAAATGTAATCTACTTTTTTAAATTCAGTAAGAAACGCGTAAATATTTCTGTATTTTTTGTTTTCTGCAAAAACAATGATGTTATGTTGCTTGTAAAATTTTACATAATGATCATCTTCAAAAATATGCGGTGCAAAAAGAATGCAGTTGAAGCCTCTCTTTTTATAAATCAGGATGATCTCTTTGAGCCTGTTGGATCCGGAATCCTTATCATGGGAAGGAATATCTCTGGATGCGAATAAAATAGTTTTTTTTGACGGGTCGAAAGATGCTATATTAACAATCTCATTTGTATTTAGAATGTTGAGCTTTTTTTTTCTTTTAAAGTGTTTTTTTATTTTCTTTATAATTCCCATTATTAAGTTTTTTTATTGATTCTGAACACTTTATCCGTCCAATGCTCCAGAGTGTAGCTGTCATAAATTTCTTCCGGAACTTTTTCATAGGGTGTTTCAAAAAAAGATTTTTCCAGATTACTGCACGTTTCGTCTAATACCAAAATATTCTGAGGATTGTAAAAATCATAGCTTTTTATCGATTCATTATCCGTAACTATTTTCTTTTCTAAAGCCATTGCTTCAAAAACTCTGAAACTCAGACCGTACTGGTTTTCACGGGTAAGATCAAGCAAAGCTCGCGAATTTTTATAATATTTCGGAAGCTTTTTATGACTTATTTTTTTTATGCTGAAAATAATGTGGAGGTTTTCCGGTATTTTAATGAACGCATTTCTCAACTGATGCTTCCATCCTTTTTTTCCGATCACGATAATCTGAAATTGGGATTGTATCTCAAGCAGCCTTTTGGTAAGTCGCTTAATGAATTCAACTCTTTTATTGTCGTATGATGTAATATAAAATAGATCCATTTCAGGCTCCTGTTTTTCTCGGGAGCAAAACGGAAGATAAATATAATTGGTGAGCTTTTCAAAACCGTATTTTTCTACATCTGCGATATCAAACGAAAAAATTTTATCAAAAAGGTCAAGCTTTTTTTTATCAACCACTACACGGTCTAAACTGTCATAAAGATAGGTAATAAGGCGGTCGGTATATTTTCTGATTTCAAAAAGTGTAGACAAATCAAAAGTATCCGGATTCATCACAAGAATCTGGTCCTGACGGCCCATCCGTTCAAGAGAATCGATAACAAATTTTTGCCGTTTTTCCGTTTTTAGATTTTTATTAAGAAAAATTTTGCTTACGGCGTTCGTTGCCCTTTCACTAAAATTAGAATGTGTTACATCGCCTATTTTAATGTGATGGGCATCTATATTTTTAGAACGTAATGTATCAACGATATAGTGGTCGTATCCCCAGAAATCGAAACTAATTACACAAATTTTCATTCAGTCAGTTTTGCTCCTTTTTTAATGATTCATAAGTTTCAAAAACGCTTAAGGACTGTAGATAAGAAAGCTGATAGCCTTCTTTTCCGTCAAGAATACCTAAACGCAAAATGTATGCCTTAAAAAATTTAAAGGCTGTTTTTGAATATTGTGCAACAAGACTATACTTTTTTCCTTTTGCAGATAATTCCTGTCCTTTCAGATTTCCGTAATGAAGCATTTTGGTCTTATATGATCCATAATCATTAACGGAAAAATGCTGGAGCTTATTTTTCAATACTCCGATGGTTCCGTTAACGTGCAGCGTTTCATGAACTTTTTTTCCGCTGATATATCTGGCCTTTGATTTTCTGAAAAGCCTGAAGTTTTTATCGGTCTGTGTCCCCGAATAATGAATAGGCTTTCCGGCAAAATAGAATTTCCGGTAAAAATAATAAGCATCTTTCTGTACCGGCTTTTTCAATTCTTCCAGAATTTCTTGCTTTAAAGGCACGGTGATTCTCTCATCTCCGTCAAGAAATAAGACCCAATCATTTTTTGCAGCATCCAAAGCGAGATTTCTTTGCTTTGTAAAATCCTCAAACGCATTTTGAATTACTTTTACCTTAGAAAATTGCTTTGCGATTTCTATTGTTTTGTCTGTACTGAATGAATCTACCACAATAATTTCCTCACAGAAATCAAGGCATTCCAATACTTCCTGAATGTTTTTTTCTTCGTTATACGTTATGATTAATCCGCTTACATTCTTCATAAGCTCTTCTGCCATCCAAATTATTTTATCTAAAAATTAATTTCAAAGATAAGTTTTAATTTGAAATGTATCAGTGTGTCTCCTCATTTATATCAATTATCCATTCATTTCTATTGAAACGAATGGATGGTTTTTTCAATAATTTTCACACAGTCTAAGAGCTGTTCTTCCGTAATTACCAAAGGCGGCGCCAGTCTGATGATATTTCCGTGGGTAGGTTTGGCAAGAAGGCCGTTTTCTTTTAGTTGTAAACAGATATTCCATGCTGTTGAACTTTCTGGAGTATCGTTGATTAAAATAGCGTTCAGTAATCCTTTTCCTCTTACTTTGGTAATCAGATCGGTCTTTTCTATTATTTTTTCAATCTCAGAACGGAATAATTTTCCAAGTTCTTCCGCTCTCTCGGACAGCTTTTCTTCCTGTACTACATCCATTGCCGCTACTGCAACAGCACAGGCAATAGGATTTCCTCCAAAGGTGGAGCCGTGCTGGCCAGGCTTGATAACATTCATAATCTCATTATCTGCCAATACTGCAGAAACAGGATACATCCCGCCAGAAAGAGCCTTGCCTAAAATAAGAATGTCCGGCTGAACATCTTCATGATAACATGCAATTAGCTTTCCTGTTCTTGCGATCCCTGTCTGAACTTCATCCGCAATAAAGAGAACATTGTGCTTTTTACATAATTCAGAAGCGCTTTTCAGAAAACCGCTGTCCGGAACATAGACTCCAGCCTCACCCTGAATCGGCTCAACAAGGAATGCGGCAATAGTGTCTGCTTCCCTTTTCAGAACTTCCTCTAATGCTGTAAGATCGTTGTACGGAATTTTAATAAAACCCGGTGTAAAAGGACCGTAATTCTGATTGGCATCAGGATCGTTCGAAAAAGAAACTATAGTTGTGGTTCTTCCGTGGAAATTGTTTTCACACACAATGATTTTTGCCGCATTTTCAGAAACTCCTTTGATTTCATAGCTCCATTTTCTGGCTAATTTTACCGCCGTTTCCACAGCTTCTGCACCAGAATTCATTGGCAAAACTTTATCAAAACCAAAAAGCGTGGTGATTTTTTGCTCGTATTCTCCCAATTTTGAGTTGTAGAAAGCTCTTGAAGTTAAAGCCAGCCTTTTAGCCTGCTCTACTAATGCGTTAACAATTTTCGGATGAGAATGTCCCTGATTAACAGCAGAATAAGCGGATAAGAAGTCATAATATTTTTTGCCTTCCACATCCCATACGAAAACACCTTCTCCTTTATCCAGTACAACCGGAAGAGGGTGGTAGTTATGAGCTCCGTGCTTGTCTTCAAGGTCGATAAAATATTGTGAATCTTTTACAGTTTCTGCTGTTGACATATATTTGATTTTTCGCAAATGTAAACATTATTAATGAGATGACTAAACAGAAATCTCATGCTGAAAAAGTGATGAATCTGAGAACTTTTAATTCTCCCGGAAAACCGAATCAGAAAATATTTCCTTACACATAATCTGTTATAGTTATTCTATCTTTAAAAATGAGGACTTTAATATTTGTTAATTTGAAAGGTTATAATGTTAGCTTTGTCAAAGTTCCGAACTTTGACAAAGTTTTTCAAATGTTGCAAAAAAAAAACCGCCTTCATGAGGCGGTTACAAATTATATACAAATCAATTAATGATTATCGTATTTTTTATCCATCACAAAATCTTCCATGAATTTTGTAGTGTAGTTTCCTGAAAGATAATTTTCGTCATCCATCAGTTGTCTGTGGAAAGGAATCGTGGTTTTTACCCCTTCAATATAAAACTCTTCCAAAGCTCTTCTCATTTTAGCTATAGCTTCTTCACGGGTCTGTGCTGTTGTGATGAGTTTTGCAATCATGGAATCGTAATTGGAAGGAATCGTATATCCCGAATAAACGTGGGTGTCTACTCTTACACCATGCCCTCCAGGAATATTTAATCCTGTGATTTTTCCAGGAGATGGTCTGAAATCAGCGTAAGGATCTTCTGCGTTGATTCTGCACTCGATGGAATGTAATTTAGGATAGTAGTTGATTCCTGAAATAGGAGTACCCGCAGCCAAAAGGATTTGTTCCCTGATCAGGTCATAATCAATTACCTGCTCAGTGATCGGGTGCTCTACCTGGATTCTTGTATTCATTTCCATGAAATAAAAATTTCTGTGCTTGTCTACAAGGAATTCGATTGTTCCTACGCCTTCATAACCAATGAATTCTGCAGCTTTTACGGCAGCTTCTCCCATCTTCTCACGAAGCTCGTCAGTCATGAATGGAGAAGGCGTTTCTTCCGTTAGCTTTTGATTTCTTCTTTGAACGGAGCAGTCTCTTTCTGATAGGTGACAGGCTTTCCCGAACTGGTCTCCGGCAACCTGAATCTCGATGTGTCTTGGCTCTTCAATCAGTTTTTCCATATACATTCCGCCGTTTCCGAAAGCTGCAACAGCTTCCTGGATAGCAGATTCCCAATGGTCTTTCAGATCTTCGGCTTTCCAAACAGCTCTCATCCCTTTTCCACCACCACCGGCAGTAGCTTTAATCATCACCGGATAACCGATCTCTTCAGCGGTTTTGGCAGCGATTTCATAAGATTCGATCAAACCGTCGGAACCAGGTACACAAGGTACACCAGCAGCTTTCATAGTTGCTTTGGCATTAGCTTTATCTCCCATTTTCTCAATCTGTTCAGGAGTAGCACCTATAAATTTAATACCGTTTTTCTGGCAGATTCTGGAGAAGTTGGCATTTTCAGATAAGAAACCGTAACCAGGGTGGATGGCATCTGCATTGGTAATTTCCGCTGCAGCAATGATATTCGGAATTTTAAGATAAGAGTCTTTGCTCATTGCAGGACCGATACAAACCGCTTCATCTGCAAATCTTACATGAAGACTGTCTTTATCAGCAGTTGAATAAACTGCTACGGTTTTGATCCCCATTTCTTTACAAGTACGTAAAATACGCATTGCAATTTCGCCACGATTGGCTATTAATATTTTTTTGAACATCTTCTTCAATTTGAAAATTAGATAATTTGAAAATTAGATAATGTTATTTTAATGTAGAATTTAATCTAACATCTAATGTCTAACACCTAACTTCTAATTAAGATGGATCTACTAGGAATAATGGTTGGTCATACTCTACAGGAGAAGAATCATCCACTAAAATTTTAACGATTTTTCCGCTCACTTCAGATTCGATCTGGTTGAAAAGCTTCATGGCTTCAATTACACAAACCGTTTTACCAACAGAAACTTCGTCGCCAACGTTTACAAATACATCTTTATCCGGAGATGGTTTTCTGTAGAAAGTTCCGATCATTGGAGACTTGATGGTCACATATTTACTTTCATCAGATGCCGCTTCAGTTTTTTCGACAGATGCCGCTGCAGGCGTAGCAGCCGGTGCAGGAGCAGCAGCTACCTGCTGAGGAGCAGTGTGGTAAACTGCAGGTTGTGCATAAGCAACTTCGCTACCCGCTAATGGAGTTTTAATAGTGATTTCGAAATCTTTAGTTTTGTATTTTACTTCAGAAACTTCTGCTTTAGACACAAACTTGATAAGATTTTGTATGTCTTTAATGTCCATAAATTTGATATTTGATTTTGGGTCAAAGATACCAAAAAATCGCAAAAAACAACAAAAAACCGCCAAATTTTATAAAAATCGGGCGGTTTTTGTATTAAAACGAGTGTTTTTCAATAAAAAGCGACTCTTAGTTTTCTTCAGTAGCAGCTACTTCTTTTTCCAATACTACTTTTCCTCTGTAGTATAATTTTCCTTCATGCCAGTGAGCTCTGTGGTATAAGTGAAGCTCTCCTGTTGTTGCATCTTTAGCTAATTGAGGAACTACAGCTTTGTAGTGAGTTCTTCTCTTATCTCTTCTTGTAGACGACTGTCTTCTCTTTGGATGTGCCATTTTCTAATAACTTTTTTAATTGATGAGCGATGAGATTCATCATCTCATCATTAAACTATTTAATTTTTATTCTTCAAATTTTTTAATGCGTCCCATCTTGGGTCGCTTTCATGTTCTTCCTCTTTATTATTTTCTTTGGGACTGAACTTTTCAAGGATGGCCAGATCTTCATCGCTTACATTCGGTGAAATCTTTTTCATCGGGATGGAGAGCGCAACATTTTCATATATTAACTGCGCAACGTTGAAAGCATGATCGCTGGAAGGAATTGTAATTACATCTTCCTCACTGTCGTCATATTCTTCCCCGAATTTTACCAACACTTTGATTTCATTTTCAATGGAATGGTCGAAATTTTCGTTTGTAATGTCACAAACCAGCTCTACCGTACCCTTTACTTTGATCTCAAACTCCAGAAACGTAGAATGTTTATCAAGTAAAACATTCACTGAAATTCTGGGATTTGTAAATTCCTGTTCAGTATCAAATAATTGAAAGAACTCCTTATCTATCTCAAACCTGAACTCGTGCCTGCCGGTTTTTAGTCCGGAAAAGCTTACGTCATAGTTTCTTAACTTGTCCATAAAATGAGTGTGCAAAAATATGCAATTTTTTTATAATAACAAATAAATTCTAAAACAAATTAACTTAAAATCCATATTAAAGATTTATGCTTCGGAATCATCCGGCAAATCTTCATCTATTCCGTTATCTACAGCCATTTTTCTCGGCTGCAGTCGGTTGCTCATCAAATCATTATATTCACTTCTGTTCCTGAAAATTGTAATAGCGGTGAAGATGGCTTCGGTGAAACTACGCTCATCCGCGATGTTTTTACCAGCTATATCATATGCTGTTCCGTGATCAGGAGAAGTTCTTATAAAAGGAAGTCCTGCGGTATAATTCACACCTTCTTCATAAGCTAATGTTTTAAATGGAGCCAGGCCCTGGTCATGGTACATTGCCAAAACCGCATCAAAACTTTTATATTTTTCCGGCTGGAAAAAACTGTCGGCAGGGAAGGGCCCAAAAGCCAGAATTCCGTTGTCTGAAAGTTCTTTGATAGCCGGAGTAATAATCTCAATTTCTTCTTTTCCAATCACGCCTCCGTCTCCTGCATGCGGATTCAGTCCTAAAACAGCAATTTTAGGCCTTGAAATATTAAAATCTTCAATTAAAGTCTGGTTTAAAACCCGGATCTGCTTTTTGATTTTTTCTTTAGAAATGTTTTCCGCAACCTGTGCAATCGGAATATGGTGGGTTAATACCGCTACCTTTAAATCTTCCGTTACCAGGAACATCAGTCCTTTTTTATTGAACTTTTCTTCAAAATATCCGGTGTGTCCTGCATGTTTAAAGCCCATTTTTACCATTTCATCCTTGTTGATCGGTGCTGTTACCAGAACATCAATTTCTCCTTTCAATAAAGCTTCCGTAGCAGCCTCAAGAGAATCAATTGCCATCCTGGTGGATTCTTCCGTTGGTGTACCGAGCTCTACCACAGAGTTTTCCTTCACAAGATTCACCATATTCAGTTTTCCTGCCTGAGCCTGAGATGCTTCGTTGATGTAATTGAAATTCAGATTCAGCTTAAAAATATTTTTCTGATAGGTAAATAATTTTCCCGAACCAAAAATCACAGGGGTGAAAAAATCCGTAATGGTTTTGTCTGCAAGGGATTTCATGATGATTTCGGGACCGATGCCATTGAAATCTCCTATTGAAATTCCTACTCGTACTTTATGGTTTTTTGGGCTCATTTTGATTATCTTTGAAGATTAATAAACTACAAATTTAGCAAAAAATAATATGTTCACAGGAATAATTGAAGCAGTAGGAGTAATTGAGAAGATCGAAGAAAACGGAAGCAATATTGATTTTACTTTAACCTGCCCTTTCACAAATGAATTAAAGATTGATCAGAGTTTAGCGCATAACGGCTGTTGTCTTACGGTTGTAAAGATCAACGGCGACCAATATGTAGTCACGGCAATCAGTGAAACTTTAGAGAAAACAAACCTCGGAAAATGGAAAGTGGGTACTGTGGTCAATCTTGAACGCTGTATGAAAATGGATGGACGCCTGGATGGACATATTGTACAGGGCCATGTTGACAAAACCGGAGAAGTGGTGAACATTGAAAATAAAGACGGAAGTTATTTTATTACTATTTCGTACGATGGTAACGGCGGTTTTGTGACGGTTCCTCAGGGTTCCATCACCGTAAACGGAATCAGTCTTACGGTTGCAAAAAGTGAAGATCATCAATTTTCAGTGGCTATTATTCCTTATACCTGGGAATTTACAAATATGCAGCATTTAAAAAAAGGTGATAAAGTTAATTTAGAATTTGATATAATTGGTAAGTATATTGCTAGGTTAATTAATAAACAGAATGTCAATGAGTATGTACAAAGGATATAGCTTAAGAAACCGTGTCTTTTTCGGATTCTTATTGGTATGTCTTTTAAGTGTAGTGGCTTCTTCACTGGTCCCGTATTTTGTATTGAGGGAAAACTCCATGCAGAAAAGTAAAATTGATATGCAGGAAAAAACGGGAGCGGTGATACGGTATCTGGATTATGCAGTAAGTATGAAACATACTGAAACCAAGGATCTTCCCAGTCTACTTGATAACAAGATTTTCGAAATTGCAGATATCAACCAGCATGACATTATTTTATACGACCTTAAAGGAAATTATTTACTTTCTAATAAAGAAGAAAGCCTGGTAGAACAGAAGAAAGTTCCCATTCCCATTGTAAATAAAATTCTTGCAACCAAGGCAAGGGTGGATATCAAAGGATATGATGCCTCCAGAGATGCTGTACTTACATCGTCTTATCTGTTGTTGAAGAACAATGATCTTGAGCCTATTGCGATTGTATATATTCCTTTATATCACAATGAATCTGCTTATCTTGATGTTCTCAATACCTATGTAAAATATATTATTCTCGTTGATATTCTTCTGATTCTTTTCAGTGTCTGGTTCAGTTGGGTGATGTCTAACAATCTTGCAAAAAACATCACGAAATTTTCAGATATGATTACCCGGATTACGCTATTCGAAAATGAAATGCGCCCGATCCGGTATTATAAAAATGATGAATTAAATGCTCTGGCAAGAGCTTACAACAGGATGATTCTCCAGATTCAGGATCAGAAAGAAAGGCTTCGGTTTAAAGCTTCTGAAGAAGCCTGGAGAGAGATGGCCAAGCAGGTAGCGCATGAGGTGAAAAATCCGCTGACGCCGATGAAGCTTACCATTCAGAATTTCGAAAGGAAGTTTGATCCGGAAGATCCTAATGTAAGAGAAAAGGTAAAGCAGATGAGCAAAACGATGGTTGACCAGATCGATCTTATCGCGACAGTGGCATCTGCATTTTCCGAATTTGCAAAGCTGCCTGAGAAAAACAATGAAATTATCAACCTGAATAATGAGGTTGAAGATATTCTTCGCGTTTTCAATGACGACAGCATATTTATGCATTCCAACAAAAGCAATATTATGATTAATATGGACAGGATTTACTTGTCCAGGATTATCACCAATCTTGTTACCAACGCAAAACAGGCAGAAAGTGATGAGAGAAAATTAATCATCAATGTTGATGTAGAACAGCATCAGAGAAGAGTGATGATTTCTGTTCAGGATAACGGAATCGGAATCCCCGAAAACATTTACGAAAGAATTTTTGAACCCAATTTTACTTCCAAAAACAGCGGAATGGGCCTCGGATTATCCATGGTCAGAAAAATGGTGGAAGATTATAAAGGTGAAATCACCGTAAAATCCGAAGTTGGAAAAGGATCTACATTTACCATTACTTTGCCTACGAATTTATAGTGAAACTTTTTACATTTAAACAATTTACCATTCAGCAGTCGAAAGAGGTTTTTCGGGTAGGAACCGATGGTGTTCTGCTGGGTGCTTTGGCAAGTATCGAAGGAGCGCTTAATATTCTCGAAATCGGAACAGGGACCGGATTGATCTCCTTAATGCTGGCCCAGAGAAATTCTGAAGCGCAGTTTTTCGGTATTGATATTAATAAAGAAGCTGCAGAACTCACAAAAAATAATTTTGAAAAATCTCCTTTTTCTTTAAGGTTAAAAAATGCTCATCAGGATTTTAAAGATTTCGAAACCGGAGAAAAATTTGATCTGATTGTATCCAATCCGCCTTACTTTGAAGCTTCAGATTCGGAAAAGGACAAAGTGGCCAGGCAGACCGTAGAACTGAATTTCCGTCAGCTTGTTTCAAAATCTTCACAAATGCTTTCTGAGAAAGGAATTCTTTCGGTAATAATTCCGGCTGAAGCAGGAAATGATTTCATTGCATTAGCTAAGGAAAACAGCCTGTTTTTGATTCGGAGAATTAATATAAAAGGAATTGAAAACTCAAAATTAAAAAGACTGATTCTTGAATTTTCCTTATCAGAAGAAGAGCTTTCAGAATCTGAATTCATCATAGAAAAAAGTCCGAGACAATACTCGGACCAATATCTTGAACTCACCAAAGAGTTTCATGTTTTTAGAAAATAATTATTCAAACAATTCTGCTGTATCGAGCACGGAGACTTTTCCATCCTCGCATCTGATTGCTTCTCCGGGGAAATTCTGGATCATGTGATAATCGTGTGTTGCCATTACCACAGCGGCCCCGTTTTCAAGAGCGACCTGCTTTAACAGGGTCATAATTTCATTAGAGGTTTCCGGATCCAGGTTTCCTGTAGGCTCATCCGCTAAAATTAAATCAGGATGATTAAGAAGAGCTCTGGCAATTGCAACACGTTGCTGCTCTCCACCGGAAAGTTCATGAGGCATTTTGTGTTTTTTGCTCTTCATGTTTACGCTTCCCAACACTTCATTGATGCGGTCTTCCATTTTAATTTTGTCACTCCATCCCGTTGCTTCCAGTACGAATCTCAGGTTTTTTTCTACTGTTCTGTCGGAAAGCAGCTGGAAATCCTGGAACACAATTCCTAATTTTCTTCTCAAATTTGGAACGTCTGAAGCTTTTAGCTTGGCAAGATCAAAGCCTACTACTGCTCCGTGTCCTGAAGCTAAAGGAATATGCCCGTACAAAGTTTTCAGCAGGGAGCTTTTTCCGGAACCTGTTTTCCCGATAAGATAGCAGAATCTTCCTTTCTTGATATTCAGGTTCACATCAGAAAGCACGGTAAAATTTTTCTGTGCAATCTTGGCGTGCTGCAGGCTGATAATGTTGTCTCCGGCAATATGTGTATGTGGCATAATTCAGTTTTAAAGTACTTTTTCTAAAATTTTTTCAGATTTTAAAAATAGGAAAAAGAAGGATAAGGAACCTAAATTTTAGGAAATTTTAACAACAAAAAATGCCTGAAAAACTTCTTTTCAAGCATGATTTGTATATGATAATAAAAAGATTATCTCTTAGCGCGTGATGCACTTACAGTTAAACTCTTTCTGCCTTTAGCTCTTCTCGCAGCCAAAACTCTTCTTCCATTTGGCGTAG